>CAZVEV010000147.1:11259-14351 GCA_964625865.1 uncultured Planctomycetaceae bacterium
GTTGCACGCCCTACGATCGCTCAGCGTTTGGTCCCGTTGACGTAGACCGCCGACTTGCCCTTGCCTATCGTCACCGCCACGTGCTGCCAGACGCCCGCTTTCAGCACGCCGGGGTAGTCCTTCTGGTAGGGGCCGATGATCACGCGGACGCTCAGGCCGGGCCAGCAGTCGATCAGGAAGCCGTCGCGCTGGCCGGGCGTGAGCTTGTCGACGATGCGGCCGGTCTCTTTCGCGGCGGGCCGCAGCCACGCCTCGAACGTGATCTCGCCGCTGAAGTCCGCCTGGTTGGTCGACAGACTGTCGCGGACCTTCGGATTCAGCACGGAGGCAAGGACCGCCCCGCCGACGGCTTTCTTCGTGCGGTCGGTCGCGGCGAGCTTGCGTATCGCCTCGGGCCCCAGCATGCCGCGCAGCAGCGACGCCCGACCGACCTGTCCGCGAAACGTGTTCTTGCCGCTCTGGTCAACGCCGATGCGAAGCGCGTACTTGTTGGCCGGGATCTTCTGCGGGGGCGTGGCGGACGAGACCGTCCGTCCGCCGTGCGGCCTGATCGGGCGAGCGGGCACCTTCTGCGGTTCGTGGACGACCACGTCTTTCCTTCGGGTAGGCGGATCGACGGACCAGTCCGTCAGCTTACCACCGACCACCCTCCCGCGGATCGTCGTTCGCCTCTCGAGGTGGAGCTTGAAGTCGACGTCCCAGTCGGCCGGCCAGGCGGGAAGGAGCAGGATCTTGCCCCCCGCCTCCTGGACGAGCATCCGCTGCAGCGCCGTGCTGCCGGCGCCGAAGTGGTCGAAGTCCGGACACGAGTCGGGCCCGCTTCGCCCGTACATCGGGAAGCGGCACTCGGTCGAGGCGCTGCGGTAGCGATGGACCAGCCCGTCGCTGGCCTCGGCGGCGTTGCCCGCATACGCCCAGTGGATCTGGTCCTGCGTCCAGCAGCGGTAGCCGAAGGCGTTCTTGAGCATCCGGTGTTTCATGGTCCAGGCCACGATGTCCTTCGTGCCCAGCCCCATGCCGAAACACCTGAACGGGAAGACCGGATACAGTTCGCCGTTCTCGGAGTTCCTCCTGAGCTTCCATTCGCGGGCCGGCGCGATGGCCTTCCGCCCGTCGATGTCGCGGAGATGGATCGGCGGGACCTCGGCGCGGAACCGGCGCCAGGCGGCCTGGTCGGCGGGCGTGCCGGCCTTCAAGGCCAGCAGTTCGTCGAGACAGAACTGCAGGCCTGCCACGTCAGGCGCGGGATTGACCGCGATCCACCACGTCTCGAGCACCATCGCCGGGTCCAGGCGGATCTTGCCCTCCGCGTCGCGCGGATAGTGCTTGTCGAAGAACAGCAGCACCTCGCGGGCGAACGGCACGAGCACCTTCTCGCGGAACGCCGCGTCGCCGGAGTACTTGACGTGGTCGATCATCATCGCGACGGTCTCCAGCCCGCACGTGAAGTAGTAGCTGTGGTAGTAACCCTTGCCCGTGTTCTGGCCCGGCTTGGTCTTGGGCGGCTTGCCGCTGCGCCCGCAGTCCCGCTCGCCGCCGGTCGGCTCGATGTTCTCGCGGTAGTAGGCCCCCTCGTGGCCGAACCATGCGGTGGTGATCGCCTTGCGGACCGGCAGGAGGTTGCGGTAGTAGTCGAAGAACGGTTTCATCAGGTCGCCGTCGCCGCTCATCAGCAGCGGCCAGTAGAGCAACCGCTGGTTCTGGTAGGTGTATCGGCGCCCCCACAGGCGGTCGTCCCCTTGCGCGTTCTTCCGGCCGCGAAGCGGTTGGGTGAAGAGCCCGCCGTTGAACTTGGCTTGAATCCGCCCGCGAGACTGACACGCCATGATGAAACGGAACACGTTGTAACTTTGCGAGACCAGCGCCCCGCCGTCGGCTTCGGTGCGCATTCCGGACGGCGCCTCGCCATTGAATTTCTCCCGCTCGGTCGGCGGAAGCGTGTTGTTCGATGCGATGATCCAGCTTCGATCCCAGAAGGCCTTCCACCATCGACAGTGCGCCTCGAAATCCTTCTTCACATCCACCGGCCGCGCCGCCTGGGCTTCGATTGCCTTGATCCACGCCGATATTTTAGGCGCCTGTTTGGTCAGGGAGTGGATGCGGATGTCGAAGATCTTGGCCTTGCCCGCCAGCTTCCCGTCCTTCAGCGCCAACTCCGGGCTTTCGAGAAGATTTCCAAACGTATTGAAGCGGTAAGGGTCGGGCTGCTTGGCGATCACGTGTTCGACGTCGTAGTACTTCATGTCGGAGGCATATGTGCTCCGGTCGCCCACCGCGAAGTAGCAGAGGATACTATCCTTCCGCTCGAGGCGCACGTCCTGGGTAATGTTTTTGATCGGAGCCCGCGAACAGTTATGCCTGCAATCGTCGACCCGCTTCCAGAATTCCGGGGCGGCGGTGACGGCGATCTCAGCCGATGAATTGATCTGCACGTGATAGACCGGGCGGTTGGCGTCAGCCCAGATACGCAAGCTCACACCGTCGGCCTCGATGGTGATCGAACCGGTCGCCAGATCGAGGGTCTGACGGAATTTCTTGCCCTTGACGAAGGGATTAGGCGCCAGGGAGATGCGAACGCGCCCGGTCTTGAAGATATCACCGTTGTAGTTGAAGGCGTCGTTCTTCGCCAGCAGCAGGTAAAGGTCGCCGTCCTCGATCGCATAGACCCCGGCGGCGATGTCTCCGTTACCGAGCGGCATCTGCCCGAATTCATCTTTCGACGGGCTCTCCCAGACGACATTGTAGCGGTCGATCGACCCGCCTGCCGCATTCGAGGCGAGCATCAAGCCCATGACCAGCACAACAACCGGCGCCCGCCATGCAACGCGCAGGTTCATGCCAAAGCTGTCAAAAAAAGTCATCTTTGCTCCTTGCAGGGGGAACCTTATCGCCGGTTCGCCCGGAGTATCATATCCACTTCATGTCGTCGCGGGGATTGATGCGGCGCATGAAGAGGCTCTTGTTGGCAGCCTCGTCGTTCGTGATCTTCATGTTCTTCGAGTCCCACAGCAGCGTCTTGCCCGGGTGCAGCAGGGCGATGTCGCCCAGGACGATAATCTCCGACAGCGGACCGGCGTATTCGAACGGCGACA
>CAZVEV010000148.1:0-14021 GCA_964625865.1 uncultured Planctomycetaceae bacterium
AGATCGGCCAAATAGCCCAAACCCCATTATTCAAAACTGACGGTACACTAGTGGCAAAGTCGCATACGTCGTAAAGACGTAACAAAGACGACCCCGGGCCGGCGGTGTGTTTCGCCAACAGACCGCCGGTGGTTTTTCTGTGAAGACCAGGCGGGGGCAAGATCCCACCGTTGCGGCGAGGTGTTTTCGGGGGTGGACTTCGACGATCCGTCGGGCAGCCGGACCCTCCAGCACGCGTTTGGCCGCGGCCTGAGCGACGATCTCCCGGCCGAGGGGGTAAAGGGTGTCTTTGGGCCCGGCAGGCGGCCTACGGGGCGGCCTGCGGGTCTGGCCGGGTCTGGCCGCGGTGTCGCGCGGACAAAGGGCTGTGGAAAGGCGTTCGGGGCGTGGTATCATGCGGCCGGACGTCTCCCGCGACGGTCGCCGGGGGCGTCCTGTCAGGTCCACCGTGTGATGCGAGAGGCGATGCGATGAAACCGAACGGGCCGATTCGACGACGCGACTTCCTGAAACGGACAACCCTTGGCCTGGCTGCCGCCGCCGCAGCGCCCGCCATCATCCCATCCCACGTCTTGGGCAGGGACGGGGCGGTGGCGCCCAGCGAGAAGATCGTGCTCGGGGCGATCGGCATCGGGCCGAGGGGGCGGTACGTGCTCGGGGCCATGATGAACGAGCCGGGCGTACAGTTCGTCGCGATCTGCGACGTGCAGGCGTCGCGGCGGAAGTACGTCAAGGACATGGCCGACAGCAAGTACGGCAACAAAGACTGCGTGATGTATCGCGACATGTTCGATCTGCTCGGGCGAAAGGACATCGACACGGTGCTGGTGGCCACGGGGGACCGATGGCACGCATTGGCGTCGATACTGGCGGCCAAGGCGGGCAAGGACGTCTACAGCGAGAAGCCCTGCGGAATCACGATCGGCGACTGTCAGGAGCTTGCCGACACCATGAACCGCTACGGTCGCGTGTTCCAGGCCGGCACGCAGAGGCGGTCGGTGGGCAACTTCCAGTTCGCCGTCCACCTGGCCCGCAGTGGGAAGCTGGGCAAGATCCACACCGTCCACGCGTCGATCTACAAACTCCGCAACGACCACTCGTGGCTGCCGGCGGAGCCCGAGCCGCCCAAGGACGTGGTGGACTGGGACCGCTGGCTGGGCCCGGCGCCGTGGCGGCCTTACAACAAACGGTACTGCCAGGGCCGATGGCGCGGCTATGCGGACTTCGACTCCGGCGCGACCCTGCTGGACTGGGGCGCCCACACCGCCGACCTGTGCCAGTGGGCCCTCGGCGCCGACGGGACGACGCCGCTGACCTACCAGCCGGAAGGCGGGACGATAGTCGCCACGTACGCCAGCGGCGTGAAACTCGTGATGCGACCCGGCGGATTCCGCGGCGAGGGCAAGTGGCTGGGGTTGGGCACCTGTCCCGTGCGGTTCGAGGGCGACGAGGGATGGGTTGAGACCGGCGACAGCGGCGCCATTGCGGTGCATCCCAAGTCGCTGATGGGCGAACGGAAGCGCTACCTGCGCGGGACCAACCCCGCACAGCACACGAGCAACTTCTTCGACTGCGTCAAGTCGCGGGCGCTGACGGCCTGCAACGCCAACGTCATGCGATCGAGCCACCTGACGTGTCACGCGGCCGCCATCGCGTGGATTCTCGGTCGCAAGGTGACGTTCGATCCGGTCAAGGAAGCCTTCGTCGGCGACGACGAGGCCAACCGCATGCGCACCCGCGCCAAGCGGGCGCCGTGGCATGCGTGAAGGCGGAAAGGGTCATTGATGACAGCACGACGATACACGGCAGCGATCATCGCGGCGATTCTGGGCGTTGCGGCATGTGCGGCTTCGACCCTGGCACAGCAGGGGCCAACCCGGGCCCAGCGCGAGGCCAAGCTCATCGCGGTACTGCAATCGGACGCGCCGCTGTTTGACAAGACCAAGGCGTGTCAGCAACTGGCCGTCGTCGGCTCGGCCCGGGCGGTGCCCGTGCTGGCCGGCCTGCTGGGCCACGAGCGACTCGGCGACTATGCGCGAACGGCGCTGGAGCCCATCGACCACCCGAGCGTTGATGAGGCCGTGCGCAGGGCAGCGGGTAAGCTCAAGGGCACGGTGCTGATCGGCGTGGTCAATTCCATCGGCATCCGCCGCGACGCCAAGGCCGTCGGTCAACTCGACAAACTCGCCCGCGACCGTTCGTCCGGGGCGTCGCGTGAGGCACTCGTGGCGCTGGGGCGAATCGCCACGGTTGACGCCATCAAGACCCTCACAGACGTCTTGGCCTCCGGGCCGGCCGAGCTGCGCCCCGCCGCTGCGGATGCAGCCCTCGTCGGCGCCGAACGCCTGCTCACGCAGAAGAAGACGGCCGCCGCGGGTGCGGTGTACACGGCAATCGACAAAGCCGACGTGGACGAGCAATTCAAGACGGCTGCGGCCTATCACGCCATCGTCGCCCGCGGCCCGGCCGGCGCGCCGCAACTGGTCGCTCACCTGCGAAGCGAGAAACGCGCTCTGCGTCGCGTGGCCCTCCGGGCGGCTCGCGCGATGCCCGGGCGCGAAGTCACCGCCGCCCTGGCCGCTGAACTGTCCGCCTCGCCGCCGCCGGTCCAGGTCGCACTGATCGGGTTGCTCGCCGAGCGCGGCGGGCCGGGCGTGCAGAAACCGATCATCCGCGCAGTCGGTCATGACGACGGGGCCGTTCGCAAGGCGGCACTGAAAGCACTGGGCGAGGTCGGCGATGCGTCCGCCGTCGATGTGCTGGTAAAGGCCCTCCAGCGCGGTGCGAAAGCTGACCAGGCGGCAGCGGTGGCAAGCCTCCGGATCATTCGGGGCAAGGGTGTTGATGAGACGATCGTCAGGTGTATGGACCGGGCGGACAACACCGAGGCGCCGGGACTGATCGGCATCGTCGCCGCCCGCCAGTACAGACCCGCTACGAAGGTGCTACTCGTCATGGCGTCCGGTTCGAGTACCGAAGTATCCATCGCCGCATTCAAGGCCCTTGGCGCCCTGGCCGGATCGGGAGACATGCCCGCCATTATCAAGGCCCTGGACAGCGATCACGACGCCAGTGTTCACCCACACGCCGAGCAGGCCATTGCCTTTGTCGCACGCCGGATTGCCGACCCTGCCGCACGGGCCGATGCCGTCCTGGCCGCGCTGGCCAAGACCGGCAAGAAGCCCGTTCGCTGTTCGCTGATTCGCGCGCTGGGCGGGATCGGCGGGGCCAAGGCCTGCGCGGTGGTTGCCCGGGCGGTCGGCGATGACGATGCGGCAATCAAGGAAGCCGCCGTCCGATCGCTGGTCGGCTGGCCGGATACGCATGCGGCGCCGCCGCTGTTGGAGATCGTCAAGACCACCAAGAGCACAACGCATCGCGTGCTTGCGCTGCGAGGATACGTCCGCCTCCTGGGTCTGGGCGCCGCCGGCTCGCCCGCCCAGGCCGTCCGGACGTATGCCGAGGCGATGGGCCTTGCAACTCGCCCCGCCGAGAAGAAACTCGTCCTCAGCGGATTGGCCTCCGTCAGCCATGCTGACGCTATCAAGATCGTCCTGCCGCATCTCGACGACGCAGCCGTTCGCGACGAGGCCGCTCTCGCCGCGGTGAGCATCGCGCGGGCGACCATGGGGGCCGACCGTGCGCAGGTCCGCGCCGCGATGGTCAAGGTGCAGGCTGCCGTCAAAGGGACGGCCGCCGCTGCCGCCGCGAGACGGATCGTCGCGCAGATCAACAAGTTCGCCGATGCGATCACCGCGTGGCGCGTGACGGGTCCCTACACGAAGGCCGGTCTGAAGTACGACAAGCTGTTTGACGTGGTCTTCGCGCCCGAGACCGCCGAAGCCAAGGGCGTTACGTGGCAGGCCCTGCCGGCGGGGACGGACCCCAAGCGCCCGTGGATTCTCGATCTGAGGAAGTTCCTCGGCGGCGACCAGCGCGTGGCGTACGTGCTGACGTGGGTCCACAGTGCCGCCGCCCAGCCGGCGCGCCTGGAACTTGGCACTGACGACGGCGTCAAGGCGTGGCTTAACGGCAAGCTCGTGCACGCCAACAACGTCGCCCGCGCCGCCGTGCCCTACACCGACAAGGTCCCCGTCAAGCTGCAAGCCGGCTGGAACCCGCTGATGCTCAAGATCACGCAGAACCAGATCCCGTGGGAGTTCTGCGCCCGGCTGGCCCATCCCCGCAAGGGCGGGACGCTGGAGGGCATCCGGATCGACTGCATGCACGAAGGCGACTGGAGACTGCCCGCCGCGAAGGGCCGCCCGACTCGGCATTAGTGCTTGCGATGCATGACATGAGCGACACGTCAACCAATCGAAACGTGCCAGCCGATCACGAGCAGCGGATGGCCCGCGCGCGGCTTTCGCTGGAGGGCCTGTCGCTGGGCGATGCGTTCGGCGAGCAGTTCTTCGGCCATTACGCCCGGGAGGTCCTCCAGCCGCGGCGGGAGTTGCCGCCCGGCCCGTGGCCCTGGACGGACGATACGGCGATGGCGGTGAGCATCGTCGACGTGCTGGGTTCCCGCGGCGAGATCGACCAGGACGACCTGGCGGCGTGCTTCGCCCGGCGATTCGTTGCCGAGCCAACCCGCGGGTACGGCGCGGGAGCCGCGGGGCTGCTCGATTTGGTCTCCTCCGGCTTCTCGTGGCGCGAGGTGGCCGGGGCCATGTTTCGTGGGACCGGGTCGTGGGGCAACGGGTCGGCGATGCGGGTGGCGCCGGTGGGGGCGTACTTCGCGGACGATCCGGCCGAAGCGGTGCGACAGGCGCGGCTTTCAGCCGTCGTGACGCACGCCCACCCGGAGGGGCAGGCCGGCGCGATAGCCGTCGCCGTCGCCGCGGCCGCGGCGTGGGGCGTTCGGGATTCGGATCGGCCGGACCGCGGCGCAGTCCTGATGGCGGCCGCACTCGAGCACGCGCCGGACAGCCAGGTGCGCGACGGACTGCGCAGAGCAGCCGACCTGACCACCGACGACGCGCAGGTCGCAGCGGCGATCCTGGGCTGCGGCGAGCGCATCTCGTGCTCCGACACCGTGCCGTTCTGCATCTGGTGCGCCGCCAAGACGCTCGATTCGTTTTCCGAGGCCATGTGGGCCACCGCATCGGCTCACGGCGACGTGGACACCACTTGCGCGATCGTTGGCGGAATCGTGGCCTTGGCGACAGGCAGTGAGGGCATCCCGGCCGAGTGGCTGGCTCGGAGGGAGCCACTCCCGGGGCCCGTCGCGTGCTGACTGCCGCTCGAGAGGCGTGCGGCTGTTCGCGAAAGTGCCACCTCCATTTCGCATAAACGGGATTGTGCAGCTGGGAGGACAGGGGAGATACTGATGTCTTGAGCCGGGCCGCTGGAGGTCCGGTCCCATGGCGCGTGGAGCACGATCATGCGAAAGATGCTGGTGCTGTTGGTCGCGGTGACCGTTGGTGCAATGGTCGGGACGGTCTGGGCGGCCGATCCCGACGTGGCGACATTCAGGAAGGCGATTCCCATCGAGCGCGGGCTCGTGATTCACGCGGGGGCCGAAGACGCGTCGTTCGCGGCGGCCCTGGCTGACGCGACCCCCTTCGTGGTTCACGCGCTGCTTCAGGATGCCGAAGACGAGCAGGCGGCCCGAGCGGAGCTGGTTGCGGCGGGCGTGCACGGCCAGGCGACCGTCGGGCGGTGGGCCGATCCGAAGCGTCTGGGGTTTCTGGACAACAGCGCGACGGCCGTCGTGGCCGATCTGGATTCGTCGGGGCAGCTCACAGCGGCTGAGTGCCTCCGCGTGGTGGCTCCGGGCGGCGTGGCGTATCTGCGGTCCAAGGGGACATGGTCGGCCACGATCAAGAAGCGCCCGGCCGATGTGGACGACTGGCCGCAATACCCCTACGACGGAGCGGCCACCGACGTTTCGGCGGACATGCGTGTGGGGCCCGCACGCGGCCTGCAGTGGCAGGCCGGTCCCGAGGACGTGACGAAGGACGGCATCCGCCTGATCGACGGGATCTGGGTGGCGTGCGAGGCCGAGCGGCGGGAACGGATCTACGGTGACCATCGCGGCCGCCTGATCGCGCGCGACGCGTATACGGGCCTTCCGCTGTGGCATCGCGAAGACCTGGGCGTCAACAGCCGGTTTGCGTTCTTCGTCGACGCCAAGCGTGTCTATCTGAACCCGACGGGAACCCGCTACGGCTGGCCCGCCCCGTGCATGATCGCCTTGGACCTGCGGACGGGCAAGACGGTGATGCAGTTCACTGAGGGTATCACGTTCAAGACGCCCACAGACCTGCCCAAGGACCGCAAGGAGCAGGAGAAGATCAAGAACGCGCTGAAGGGGCGGTCGCGCAATTTGCAGGTCCGCCTGGCCGATGGCGTGATGCTCCAGGTCACCGGCCAGCGGATGGTTGCCCTGGACGCCGCGACCGGCAAGCGCCTGTGGGACGCGAAGACCTCGCGGACGGGTGACATCCGCGTGGACCATGCGGGACGTGTGTCCGGGACGACGTTCATGCATCCGGTCCTTCGCGGGGGCGCAGCGTACGTGATCGAGGGCAGCGGGCAGCGGTCGTTCTCGTACACGCACTGGCCCGCCGCCACGTGTGCTCGCATCCTCGCCATCGACGCTCGAACGGGTAAACGCCGGTGGCAGTGGACCTGGCCGGCGGACAGAGGCCCCGCCGGCGTGGCGTACAATATGACGTGCGATGAGGGCGTGTTGGCGTTGGCGGTGCGGGGGCATTCCACGGATAAGGAGACCGCTCGCGGCAAGGGGCGGCTTCGCCTGCTGTTGATCGATGCAGCGAAGGGCACGACGATCAGCTACCAGCAAAGCGGCTTTGGCGACCGGGGCATCGGCGGGGGGCACAGCCACGCCAGGGCGATGATTAACGCCGGCAAGGTGTGGGTGAGCAATATCTACGGTTCGGTGAGCACGGACGTCAAGGCCCCGGCCGAGGGCGTCCGCAAGGAGTACGTGGGGCTGCGTCCGGTCGGCTGCACGGTCTGGCGCGCGACGCCGAAGTGGCTGGTCGGTTCGCTGACGGTCGCCGCGCTGGACGGCAGCGGCTTCTACTGGACCGACGCCCACCGGACGCACTGCGACGTGGGGGCCTTCCCGGCCAACGGGATGCTCTACATCACGCCGAACTTCTGCGGCTGTCAGCCGTACCAGCCGGGCTCGAACGCCATGCACAGTCGCCTGCTGGCCGACGATACGACGCTGCGGCGGCTGGAGCGGGGCAAGGCGTCTCCCGCTGCGGCAGCCGACGAGGCGGACGGCTGGCCCATGCTGCTGCGGGATCCGATGCGAAGCGCGTGGAGCGACGTGAAACTCGGGCGGGAGCTGAAGATCGCGTGGCAGACGAAGATCGCCCCCGCCCCGGCGCCCGATGCGATGCTCCAACGCGACTGGGATAACCACTACTACACGGCGTCCCACGTCACGGCGTGCAGCGTGGCAGAGGGCGTGTGCGTGTTGGCGATCCCGCATCGCCAGGAGGTGCTCGCATTGGATGCGGCCACCGGCAAGCAGCGGTGGCGCATCGCCGTCGACGGTCGCGTCGAATCCCCGCCGACAATCTATCACGGACTCGTGCTGTTCGGCACGCGGAACGGATGGGTCTACGCGGTCAACCGCGACAGCGGTCAGCTCGTGTGGCGGTACTTCGTCGCGCCGTCGGTCGAGCGGATCGTGGCCAACGGTCAGTTGGAGTCGGTCTGGCCGGTATTCGGATCGGTGACGGCCGTCGGCAAGGATGTGTGGGCGTTCGCCGGACGCCACAGCGACCTGGACGGCGGGTTGCGATGGGTACGTCTGGACGCGGTCAGCGGCGCCTTGCGGGCATCGGGGCGCCTGGGCTACGACGAACTGCGTCGCGACCCAAAGACCGAACGCCCCATCCGAATGGCCAACATGCCCCCGGTGTTCGACGGCAGGCGGTTCTACTTCGCCCAGCAGTACCTGGCCGTCGAGGGCGACACGCTCGTGCCCTGGGACGCCGGGCTCGGCCGCACGGGCCACGGCTGGGACAACTGGCGCGCACGGTCGCGGGTCAACGCGATGATCCCGGCGAACACCGGCACGCTGCAGGACGGGCGCCGCAGGCGGGGCCTGAACGCTACGAGCCACTACTACGGCGGCGTGCGGGCCAAGCAGTTCTGCTACCGCGGCGACGACTTCGTCAGCCTGCTGGGCACCTTGGAGAAGGGCAACCGCGGAGGCAACACTGCAGCGTACGTCCTGCGGATGCGGCGTTTGGGTCCCGGCGAGAAGGAGCCCAAGCGCGGCGTGGCGGCCGTGCCGGTGTGGCAAGGCAAGAGGCCGAACAACCATCACGGGCAGAATAGCCCCAAAGCCTGCGCTGTCGCCGGCGATCGCGTGCTGGTGGGCTACAGTTGGGAAGGCCGCGACAGCCACAGCCTGAAGGAGCCTCGCCACCGCCTGGCCGTCCGCGAGTACGCTGCCGGCAAGACGGTGCAGGAACTGTACGTCCCCGCGCCGGTTCTATACGCAGGCATCGCCGTCGCCGACGGCGCCGTCTACGTCGTTACCGAAGACGGCTCCGTGACGTGCGTGAAGTAGAGTGTGAGTGGAGATGCAA
The DNA here is from genome assembly GCA_964625865.1 of uncultured Planctomycetaceae bacterium. Taxonomy (GTDB): domain Bacteria; phylum Planctomycetota; class Phycisphaerae; order SM23-33; family SM23-33; genus CAZVEV01. The sequence continues at coordinate 8,580 of CAZVEV010000148.1, forward strand.
CGATGCGGCAGATTGTGTTGGTGATCGTTTGGTGTGGCGTGTTTGGCGTCTGCAGCGCCGAAGACGTGACGAAGGTTGCGCGCACGTCCGCGGAGAAGCGTGAGCCGGAGTCTGCAGCCACACCGGCGCCGAAGCCCCTGGTGGTTGATCTGGGCGGGGGGGCGTCGGTCAAGCTCGTTCGCATCCCGGCCGGGAAGTTCACGATGGGCAGCCCCAAGACTGAGCGGGCCCATTCGAAGGCCGAAAGCCCCCTTCGCGAAGTGACGATCAGCCGCGACTTCTACGTGAGCCGGTGCGAGATCACGCGGGGACAGTTCGCGGTCTTCGTGAAGGACACGGACTTCAAGACGCAAGCCGAGACCGACGGCTGGGCCTATGCGTGGGATGGCAAGAAGTGGGACAAGGTCAAGGGCGCCTCGTGGCGGAAGGTCGGCTTTGAGCAGGCCGACGACCATCCGGTCCTTTGCATCAGCCTGTCGGACGCCCAGGCGTTCTGTAAGTGGCTCGGCGCCAAGGCGGGCCTGACCGGGCGCGTGCCCACCGAGGCCGAGTGGGAATACGCCTGCAGGGCAGGCACGAAGACGATCTTCTGGTGGGGCGACACGCTGGCCGAGGGCAAGGGCTGTGCCAACGTGGCCGACAAGACCGCCAAGGGGACCTTCCCCAAGTGGAACATCTTTCCGTGGGAAGACGGCTTCGTGTTCACCGCGCCGGTCGGATCGTTCAAGCCCAACCCGTTCGGCCTGTACGACATGCACGGCAACGTGTGGGAGTGGTGCAGCGACTGGCGGGGGCGCGACTACTCCAAGGCGGGAAAGGTCGATCCGGCCGGGGTGGACAGGGGCAAGTACCGTGTGCTTCGTAGCGGATCGTGGATGAGCAGTCCGCCGTTCGTGCGGTCGGCCTATCGCGGAAAGGCCTTGCCGGTGGGTTGGCACTGCGACAACATGGCCGGCATCCGGGCGGTGTTGGAAACCAAGGCGCCGGCGTCGAATACGTCGAAAGCGCCGTAAGAGAGAGCAGGACATGAGACTCAAGTCGAAACGTCAGTATGAAGCCGCCATCGCGCGCACTCGGGCCAAGCGGATGAAGTGGTGGAACGAGGCGAGGTTCGGCATGTTCGTCCACTGGGGGCTGTACTCCGTGATCGGCCGCCACGAGTGGGCGATGTGCCTCGAGAGCATCCCCAAGGCCGAGTACGAGAAGCTCACCACGCAGTTCAAGCCCAAGCCGCGCCCGGCCCGCGAATGGGCGCGCCTGGCGAAGGCGGCGGGCATGAAGTATATGGTCATGACCACCAAGCATCACGACGGATACTGCCTCTGGGACACCAAGCAAACCGACTTCAACGCCGTCGCCCGCGGGCCCGGGCGAGACTTGGTGCGTGAGTATGTCGAGGCCTGCCGCGAGTTCGGGCTGAAGGTCGGCTTCTACTACTCGCTGATGGACTGGAACCACCCCGACGGAGCGCGATGCGCGATGGACCCGGCGGCGCGGAGGCGGTTCCTGGACTTCACGCACGGCTGCGTTCGCGAACTGATGAGCAACTACGGGAAGATCAATGTCCTGTGGTATGACGTGCCCCTGCCGTTTGCCAGCCACGAAGGCTGGGAGTCTCTCGCGATGAACCAGATGGCCCGCCAACTCCAGCCGCACATCATCATCAACAACCGCTCGCGGCTGGACGAGGACTTTTCGACGCCCGAGGAGCACGTGACGGCCGCCGAGGCCGGACGCGGCTGGGAGTCGTGCATGACGTTCAACAAGATCTCCTGGGGCTACGTGCCGGCCGCAGCGGTCGACAGCTATCGCGCCCGCGACATCGTCAACATGCTCCGGACGGTCACCGGCGGGGCGGGCAACCTCCTGCTGAACATCGGTCCGGCGCCGGACGGGTCGGTTCCCCCCGAGGCTGTCGAGCCGCTGACGACGACGGGCAAGTGGCTGGCGAAGAACGGCAAGTGCGTGTACGGGCCTGTCGACCGGGCGGAGTTCGGCCGGGCCACCGTGACGGGCCAGTTCACTCGCAAGGGCAATACCGTGTATCTCTGGGCCCGCTGCTGGGCCGGGCGCGAACTGCCCATCGGCGGGTTCAAGACCAAGCTCAAGTCCGCCCGCCTTCTGGCGACGGGCAAGAAGGTGGACTTCGTACAGGACGGGCCCCGTATCGTCCTGAAGGGCCTGCCGCGGAACAACCCCGACAAACAGGTCGCCGTGACGGTCATCGAACTGAAGTTCGCCTCGAAGCCCGTTCACAAACGCGGCATCACCACGCCGGCGCTCTGGATGGGAGCGTAGGGCAACGTAACTCTGGACGCCGGACCTGTATAGAGCTATAATGCAGTTGTCAGGGAGGCAATGTGAAGAAAGGGACCGTAACATGACGTACCGCGGGCGCGTGAGAAACGGGGTGGTCGTTCTGGACGGCGAGGTAAAGCTCCCGGAAGGAACGGAAGTGACGGTCAATACGCCGGCCGCGGATGACCACAGTGCTGCCGACAAGACGATCCCCACGCTGTATGAGCGGCTCGAACCCCTCATTGGGGCTGCCGAAGGACTTCCTCCCGACTTGGCGAAGAACCACGACCACTACCTCCATGGACGGCCGAAGAAATGAACGCGGTCTTCGCCGACACGTTCTACTACCTTGCGCTGCTCAGCCAGACGGATGCGGCGCACGAACAGGCGATCGACCTGTCCCGTTCACTGAGAAGCAGAATCGTTACCACCGCGTGGGTGCTGACGGAGTTGGGCGACGCACTGGCGGCGCCACAGCAGCGGGGTGTCTTCCTCCCGCTGCTCGATCGACTGGTTGCGGATCTGGATGTCACTGTTGTACCTCCTTCCGAGGAACTGTTTCAACGGGGGGTCGAACTCTACGCCCGTCGGGCTGACAAGGCATGGTCATTGACCGATTGCATCTCCTTCGTTGTCATGAACGACCAGGGCCTTTCAGAGGCTTTGACAGGGGACCGCCATTTCGAACAGGCAGGATACACGCTTCTGCTGAGATGATCCCGGCGACCGGTCGCACGAGCAGATCGGCGAACATCTTGCTTCATCTCTTGGGAACCGACCGGAATCCTCGTGCGTCACATAGGTAGAGCGTACAAGACCCTTAATCCGGAGATACAGCGATGACCAGAACGAGCAGGATGTTGATTGTGACGGGGGCAGTTTGCGCGATGGCGGCCGCGGCGTGGGCTGACGGGATGATCGTGCCGATCCGCCCCGATATTCGTGTCCGCGGGGCCTGGGCGGTCAAGTACCATCACGTCAGCGTGAAGGTCCGCGACCAGGTGGCGTCGGTGGCGATCGACCAGGAATTCGTCAACACCGGTCGCGGCATGATCGAGGTCGAGTACATGTTCCCCGTGCCGCCCGGGGCGGCCATCGACTCGATGACGCTGGTGGTGGACGGTAAGGAGTTTGCAGCCCGCCTGCTGAAGGCCGACGAGGCCCGCAGGATCTACGAGGGCATCGTTCGTCGAAAGAAGGACCCCGCGCTGCTTGAGTACGTGGGGTTCGGCCTGTACAAGACGCGCGCGTTCCCGCTCGTGCCGGGCAAGCCCTGCAAGGTGCTTGTGACGTACAAGAACGTCTGCAAGAAGGACCGCGACCTGGTGGAGGTCTGGTATCCGCTGAACACCGAGAAGTTCTCCGCCAAGGCCATCGAGTCGGTCCGCGTGACGGTTGACATCAAGAGCAAGACGGACATCGGCCCGGTCTATTCGCCCACGCACGACCTGCACGTCGAGCGGAAGAACTCGCAACAGGTCATCGCGACCTACCAGGCCAAGAAGACCCTGCCGACCAGCGACTTCCAGTGCTTCTACAAGGCCGCCAACGAGAAGGTGGGCGCCACGCTGCTGACCCACCAGACCAAGGCGGACGCCGACGGACACTTCATGCTGCTGGTCAGCCCGAACCCGCGGGCGGCGAGGCAGAACTTCGTGGCCAAGGACGTTGTGATCGTCTTCGATCACAGCGGGTCGATGAGCGGGGCGAAGCTCAAGCAGGCCAAGGGCGCCCTGGAATACGTGCTGAACAATCTCAACCCCGAGGACCGCTTCAACGTGGTGGCCTACAATGACGGGATAGACGCGTTTTACTCCGGCCTGGTCGAGGCCAAGAAGGCCAAGGTCGCCGACGCCCTGGACGTGCTGGATCGCATCGAGGCCACCGGCGGGACGAACATCCACGACGCGCTGGCCACCGCGATGGGGCTGATCAACTCGGCCAAGAAGTCCAAGCGCCCGGCCTACGTGATCTTCCTGACCGACGGCGAGCCGACGACGGGCAACACCAACGAGAAGGACATCCTCGAGGACACGAAGAAGGCCAACACCGCCGGCGCCCGGGTATTCGCATTCGGCGTGGGCTACCAGCCGAACGTCCGCCTGCTGGACCGCCTCGTGCGCGACAACCGCGGGCGCAGCGACTACGTCAAGCCCAAGGAGCCCATCGAGGCCAAGGTCTCGTCCCTGTACAACAAGATCAAGAACCCCGTGATGACGAACCTAAAGATGACGCTCAAGGGCGTGCGCCTGCGCGACATGTACCCGCGTGACCTGGGCGATCTGTTCGACGGCGACCAGATCGTCGTCGCCGGGCGATACGGCTGCAAGGACGTGGCCAAGCTGGCAGCCGCGGAGGGCGGGGCGAGGCAGTCGACGCTGGTGATCAAGGGCGTGTACCAGGGCAAGGACAGGGCGTTCGAGTACAACGTGGGCATCCGCCCGGCGGGCAAGGACCTGCGGTTTGCGTTCGTCGAGAAGATCTGGGCGATTAGGCGGGTGGGCTACCTGATGGACCAGATCCAGTTGCACGGCAAGAGCCAGGAGGTCATCGACGAACTGATCCGCCTGAGCAAGACGTACGGCATCATGACGCCGTACACGAGCTTCCTTGCCGACGAAACCACGCCGCTTCACAAGCCCGCGGCCGTCCGACGCCACGCGGCGAAGATGGCCGAGGGCCTGGCCGCCGACGCGGCCGGCGAGAGCGCCCAGCGCGGCGCCAAGTCGCGCCAGGCGCTGAATCAGGCGAGGCAGGCGCCGTCAGCCTCCGCGCCGGGAGGCGGCGGTGATGGCCAGGGCAAGGGCGCCGGCGGCGTGGCGATGTATGGCAACGCCAGGAAGGACAGCTACGAGCGCGACAAGGTCGAATACGTTGCCGGCGTGCGGAACGTGGGCAACACCTCGCTGTACCGTCGCGGGCGCGTGTGGGTGGCGGCCAAGTCCAGCGCACTGGACCTGGCCAAGGACAAGGACAAGATCACCGTCGTCAAGCGGTTCTCGACGGAGTACTTCGACCTGGTTCGCGCCAACTCGGTAGCCGAGAATCAGGTGCTCTCCAGCCAGCGCGACGACGAGGAACTGCTGATAACGCTTCGCGGCCAGGCGTATCTGGTCCGCCCAGGAAAGGAATGTCCTCAGCTCA
>CAZVEV010000149.1:0-13932 GCA_964625865.1 uncultured Planctomycetaceae bacterium
ACACTCTTTACTGTCCAGGTCGCACCCGCGCTGGGGTGAAAGACCGTAAATTATAGCGATCTGGCGCGGCGTGTAAAGAGCCTGTCTGACCGATCCGCAAAAAAACTTCTGCCCGATCAGTCGTGGGGCGTCACGCGGTCGGCCCGCTCGCGTCCTGCGGTTCGCTTGGTGCAGGCGGCGCTGCGGGTGGGGCGGCCTCGGGCGCAGCGGCGGGGGCGGCCGGAGGGGCGCTCGGGGCCGATGCCTGTGGCGCCGCGGGCCTGGGCTTGGCCGCGGGCTTGGGCTTGGCGGCGGGCTTGTCGCCCTTGGCCAGCGGGCCGAGGGTCATCGTGATCCGCCTGCCCTCGCGCCGGTAGTTCTGGTCGACCTTGCTGACGTCGGCGAGCGTTTCCTTGATCTCGTTGAAGATCCGCTGGCCCTCGTCGATGTGCGCCAGTTCGCGCCCGCGGAACCGCAGGGAGAACTGCACGCGGTCGCCGCGCTCAAGGAACTTCCGCGCACGATTGACCTTGATCATCAGGTCGTGTGCGCCGATCTTGGGCGTCTTGATTCGGACCCCCTTCAGTTCGGTCTCATGGCGCGTGGCCTTGGACTTGCGGTCCTTCTTGGCCTGGGCGTACTTCCACTTGCCGTAGTCCATGATGCGACAGACCGGGGGACTGGCCTTCGGGGCCACTTCCACCAGGTCCAGACCCGCGTCCCTGGCACGCTGTTGCGCGTCTTTGACATCCACGATGCCGACTTGCTCGTTGTTCTCGTCGATCAGACGGATCGGGGAGATCCGAATTCTCTCATTGCACCGAAGATTGCTTGCGATAGCCGTGTCTCCTGTATCACGTTTTGCCGCCGGCGCGGGCGCTCCACCGCGGAGGGCTGCCCGACGACAGGTGTTAATCTCATTCTAGTCCGCCTGGTCCGCGCCTTGCGGGATCAGCGGGTTGTGGTCTTGCTTACCTCTTGTTCGGATCTCGGCCGTCAATGCCGCCACGAGGTCGTCAACGCTGAAGGCCCCGGCGTCGCCGGCGGTGCGATGACGCACCGACACGGTGGCGCCGTCGGCCTCCCGCTGGCCCACGACGGCCATGTAGGGCGTCTTGGCGAGGGTGGCCTTGCGGATCTTGGCGCCGATCTTCTCGGGTGAGTTGTCCAACTCCACGCGGACCCCGGCGGCCAGCAGGGCCTGCACGACGGTCTGGGCGTAGTCGTTGAACTTGTCGCTGACCGGCAGGACGGCCAACTGCACCGGCGCCAGCCACAGCGGAAAGGCGCCGGCAAAATGCTCGATGAGAATGCCCACGAACCGCTCGGGCGAGCCCAGCGGGGCGCGGTGGATCATCACGGGGCGATGGGAGGCGTTGTCGGCGCCGATGTAATCGATGTCAAACCGCTCGGGCAGGTTGTAGTCGACCTGTATGGTCCCGAGCTGCCACTCCCGCCCGAGGCAGTCCTTGACGACGAAGTCGATCTTGGGCCCGTAGAAGGCCGCCTCGCCGGGCTCCTCGGTGTAGTTCATGCCCAGGCGCTTGACGACGTTGCGGATGTTGGTCTCGGCGCGGTCCCAGTTCTCCGCCGAGCCGGTGTACTTGGAACTGTCAGGGTCCCGCAGGCCGATCCGGACGCGGTAGTCCGTCAGCGTCAGCGTCTCGAGGATCAGCTTGGTCAGGGCGACGCACGATTCGACTTCGGCTTCCAGTTGGTCCGGTGTGCAGAAGATGTGCGCGTCGTCCTGGGTGAAGCCCCGCACGCGGGTCAGGCCGCTCAGTTGCCCCGAGGCCTCGAAGCGGTACACCGTGCCGAACTCCGACAGTCGCACGGGCAGTTCGCGATAGCTCCGCTGGGTGACCTTGTAGATCTGGATGTGGTGGGGGCAGTTCATGGGCTTGAGGATGTAGCCGTCGTCGGCGCCGATGGCCATCGTGGGAAACAGCCCGTGCTCGTAGTACGGATAGTGCCCGCTGGTTCGGTACAGATCCAGCTTGCCGATGTGCGGGGTGATGACGGCCTGGTAGCCGCGCTTCAGCAACTCGCCTCGCAGCCAGCCCTCGAGTTCCATGCGGACGATCGTGCCCTTGGGCATCCAGAGGGGCAGGCCCGCGCCGACGTCGTCGGAGAGCATGAACAGGCCCAACTGCTTGCCCAGGATACGGTGATCGCGTTTGCGGGCCTCCTCGACGCGGGCAAGGTGTGCCTTCTGGGCCTTTTTGTCGAAGAATGCGGTCCCGTAGACGCGGGTGAGCATCTTGTTCGCTTCGTCGCCTCGCCAGTACGCCCCGGCGGCGGTCAGCAGCTTGAAGGCCTTGACGTGCCCGGTATGGGGCAGGTGCGGACCTCGACACATATCCACGAAATCGCCCTGGGCGTACAGGCTGACGGTCTGGACGCCCTCGGCGGCGACCAGGTCGTCGATCATCTCGATCTTGTAGGCCTGCCCGAGCTGTTCGAAGCGGGCCTTGGCCTCGTCGACGGACAACTCGATCCGCTCGAGGGGGAGCTTCTCGCCGATGATCGCCTTCATTTCGGCTTCGACCTTCGGCAGGTCCTCGCTGCTGATGGCCTGGGGCAGGTCGAAGTCGTAGTAGAACCCGTACTGGAAATCGTCGGTCAGGGCCGGGCCGATGGTGTACTTGACTTCGGGGCCGTACAGGCGCACCATCGCCTGGGCCAGCACGTGGGCGGCGGTATGGCGGAGAATCTCCATCGCCTCGTCGTCGCGGGCGGTCAGCAGGCGCAGATCGCTCGTACCGTCGGGCAGGGGGCAGGCCATGTCGCAGGTCTGTCCGTTGACGACGGCGGCCACCGCCGCCCTTGCCAGACCGGGGGAGATCTCCTCGGCCACGTCGCTCGGCGCGACCGGGTGGTCGTAGGTCCTGGTACTTCCGTCAGGCAGTGTTACGGTAATGTTCATGAGTAAAGCCCTGCGGGCCGCCGGCGACCGGTCCCCGTCGAAGTGTCTCGTTCACACGTCAAAAAAGCCGACCCGCGACGGGGATGCTGACGATGGCACGAGAGCACCTGCCGGGATGTGTCCCAGCGGTCACTCAACATGTCGTCGTTGTCGTCTGTGTCTGCATCACGTCGCTTATCGGCTTGTTTGGGCTACAGTATGATACGCGCACGAAGAAAATACCGCGCCGCCGGGGGCGGTGTCAAGTCGGACGGGCCTTGTTTCCCAACGCCCCACTGGAAATCGCCAATCGCGCTCACGCCCAGCGGATCATGGTCATGTCGCGCGGGTTGACCAGCAGGTTGTGACGCGGCATGACGCGGACGGTGTAGCCGGCCTTGCCCGTTGCATCGCAGGGCATCTCGGCGGCGTACCGCACGCGCGAGCCTTCGGGCTGGCCGATCTGCTCCAGAGGCATGGCCTGTCCGTCGTTGAGCTGGCCGTCCTCGTCGAGCGAGCCGTAGTACAACTCGACGGCCAGGTCATCCGGCGACAGGGCGCCAATGTCGATGACGGCCTCGATGCGTATGGACTGGCCCACGGCGGCGCCGCTGTCTTCGTGCATCGAGTCGCTGACGCTCTCGATTCGCAGGGCGTCGAAGTTCTCGCCCACGCGCTGCTTCCAGTCGCTCAGTTCCCTGGCACTGGCCATATCGTCGCCGGTCAGTTGGTCCCAGTACTGCGCCGCGGGGCGATAGAACATCTCCGCGTAGTCGCGGACCATGCGGTTGGTGTTGAACACGGGGGCCAGTTCGACCATGGTGGCTTTCATCATCCTGATCCACTCGCGGGGCAGGTTGTCGCTGCCGCGGTCGTAGAAGGCCGGCACGATCTCCTTCTCGATCAGGTCGTACAGCGCCTGGGACTCGACGTCGTTCTGATACTCCAGGTCGTCGTAGGTCTCGCCCGAACCGATGGTCCATCCGGTCGACGGCTGGTAGCCCTCGACCCACCACCCGTCGAGGACCGAGAGGTTCAGCCCGCCGTTGGCGGCGACCTTCATCCCGCTGGTGCCCGACGCTTCCATCGGGCGCAGCGGCGTGTTCAGCCAGACGTCCACGCCCTGGACGAGATACCGCGCGACGTTCATGTCGTAGTCTTCGAGGAACACCAGCGATCGCCGGAACGGCTCTTGCCGCGTGATATGGACGATCTGCCTGATCAGGTCCTTTCCCGGGTTGTCGCGCGGATGGGCCTTGCCCGCGAAGATGATCTGCACCCGCTTGCCGGGTGAATTGAGCAACTGGGCCAGCCGGTCGATGTCGGCCAGGATCAGCGTGGCTCGCTTGTACGTGGCGAACCGGCGGGCAAAGCCGATCGTCAGGGCCTCGGGATCGAGGATCTCGGTGGCCTTGGCGACTTCGGAGGCCCCCGCGCCGCGCTTGACCAGTTGGTCGTATACCCGCCGCCGCGCAAAGGCGACCAGTCGCTCGCGGCGCCGCTCGTGGGTCCGCCAGACTTCCGTATCCGGGATGCGCTCGGCGCGGTTCCACACGCTCATGTCCGACGGCTTCTCGTGCCACCGCGGCCCGAGATAGCGATCGTACAACTGGGCCAGTTCGTCGCTGATCCACGTCCGCGTGTGGATGCCGTTGGTGATGTGACCGATGGGAATCTCGCTGACCGGCACGCCGGGCCACACGCCGGTCCACAGCTTGCGGCTGACCAGCCCGTGCAGTTCGCTCACGCCGTTGCGGTAGTTGCTCAGGCGCAGGGCGAGGACAGTCAGGCTCATCGGCTCGTCCGCGTTGGACGCGTCTTGTCGCCCCAAGGCCAGAAAGCGGTCCCTGTCCAGGCCGAACTGCCCCCAGTAGTTGGCGAAGTACTTGTCGATCAGCCACGGCTCGAACGCGTCGTTGCCCGCCGGAACGGGCGTGTGGGTAGTGAACACGCTGGAGGCCTTGACCGCCTCCATGCCCTGCTCAAACGACACGCCCTGCTCGGCCATCAGCATGCGAACGCGTTCCAGGCCGAGGAAGGCCGAATGGCCCTCATTCATGTGGAACGCCTTGGGACTGATGCCCAGCGCGCGGAGCATCCTGACCCCGCCGATGCCCAGGAGGATCTCCTGGCGGATGCGCATCTCCTGGTCGCCGCCGTACAGTTGGGCCGTGATGTGGCGGTCCTCGGGCGAGTTCTGCGGGACGTTGGTGTCCATCAGGAACAGGTGGATTCGTCCCACGTGGGCCAGCCAGACCTGCGCATGACAGGTGCGATTGGCCATCTCGACCTGGATCGTTACCGGCTCGCCGTCATTGTCCCTGACCAGTTCGACCGGCATGTTGTGGAAGTCGTTGCGGGGGAACAGTTCGAGCTGCCACCCGTCGGCGTTGAGACGCTGGCGGAAGAAGCCCTGCTGGTAGAGCAGGCCGACGGCCACCAACGGAATGTCCAGCGCCGAGGCGCTCTTGAGATGGTCTCCCGCCAACACGCCCAGGCCGCCGGAGTAGATCGGGAGGCATTCGCTGATGCCGTACTCGGCACAGAAGTACGCCACCTGCGGCGTGCTGCGGTCCCCGCCGTAGGTCTTGGGCCACCAGCCGGGCTTGCGAAGATACGTCTGGAGCGTGGTCTGGACGCGCTCAACGTGGGCCAGGAACCCTTCGTCCTGGGCCATTTCCTCCAGGCGCTGCTGGTCGATTCGCCCAAGCAGTGCCACCGGATTGTGGTAGACGGCCTCCCAGCCGTCGCTGTCCAGGCGTCGGAACAGGTCCCGTGCCTCGCCGTGCCAAGACACCCATAGGTTGTGGGCTATGTCGAGAAGCGGCTTGAGCTTGTCGGGCAGGGACGGGGCGATGGTAAACGTCCGTAGTGGTCGCATGATTCTTCTGCAATTCCTTGGTCAAGCCGAACGATATCGTATCGGCGCCCGCACGTCCAGCGGGCAAGATCAATCGAAGCCTATGGTTAAACTCATCGGCAATCGCCGGGCGGGCCATTACCTGATTCTAGCCGCCCAGGTCCGTCGGGGGCGCCGGGCGCCGTCGAGCCCCGCCGGACCCCCTGGCAGGCGTCAGGAGGCGGCCTGAGCGACGATCTGGCGTTCAGGCGGGTGGCCGTCGTTTTCGACGGCCGAAGGCGGCCAGGGGGCGGCCGGTGCGTTTGGCCGGGTCGCTGCGCGCGGACCCGTCGCAGTCGGCTGCGACGAATCAAGTTATGCCCGTCGTTTCGATGGCCGATGATAGTGATGATCGTGTCCACTGCGCTTTCCTGCGTCCGCGGCTGCGGATCAGACGTAGAATGTAATGGTGGATGGGAACATGAAGGACGTGCCTTCAGGCGGGGTGCTCAGGAGGAGGTGACGTATGCGTAGGGCGGCAAGACGGCGCCGCATGGCGACGACCGTGCGGCGGGCGAGAACCAGGCCGAGGCATTCGGGCAGGCCGCACAGGGCGGCATGGCGCGACGAAGAAGTGACCGAGCCGCCGGGCGAGGTCGAGATTTCGACGTCGGGTCAAGGCCGTCAGGTCCGGCCCGAGCGCGGCCAAGAGGCACGAGAACGATGAAGATAACAGTACGGATCGCGTCGGCAGTGGCGGTGGCGGCAGTGGTGGCGTGTCCGTTGGCCGGTCAGGTCGGACCGCGTCAAACGGGCCAGGCCCTGGATGCGAATCTCCAGGTCGGCAGTGGCGGGTACAACCCCCTGATGCGGTCGACACGCCTGAACAGCCAGTTGTACATCACCGGCCAGGTGACCGGGCTTGGCGGTTTTCATGGCAGCGTGGGGTACACGGCGGCCAATGAACTGCGGACGCTCCTGCCCTCCGAGGCGCTGGACAGCTTCCGCATGCGATCGGTCGGTATGCAGCAGATTCTCCGGGGGGGCGGTGGCACGTTCCGCGCCGAGGCCTACTACCGGCGAAGCGTGACGGCACTTGGGATTCCGGGCATCACCTCGGGGCGCGTCGCGCCGGGGTCCACCATGCCCCTGGCCAGCCACGGCCAACCGTCGGTTGTGCGCAAGCTGTATCGCGAGGCGACCGACCGCTATGCCGGCCTGATGGACACGCGCGTCGACGGTGGGGGGCTGATGGCCCTTCCGGCCGGGTCCTCGCGTATGGGATCCGCCGTGCCCCTGGCGCCCGGGCGTGGCGGTTGGGTACAGCCGGCACGAACGATTGACCTGGGCATTTCGGCCTTCGCCCTGCCCGGCGGCCCCGGCGAGGAACTGGCTGACGAACTGTACGATCTGCACCGCGTCAAGGCCCGTCTCGACCAGGCGGTGGATGCCACCGTGGACGCCACGGCCAAGCGGACGACCGACACGGGGGACACGACCCTTCCGCCGCTGCCCGGCAAGACCGAGGACGCGGGGGACACGCGCGGGCGCAGCACCGTTGACGGCATGCCGCCACGAAATCAGGATGTCTTCCTGGATCTGCTCGTTCGATTGCGCGAGCGTCGCGCCGGCCGGCCGGCCGAGACCCCGCCGACAAAGGACGATGACACGTCCATCGTGCAGTTGGCGGGCGAGGACGAGATCGTGCTCCGCGCACTGGCGGGGCAGGGCAAGGACCTGTTCAATCGTCACATGGCCCACGGGCGGGAACATATGGCCAACGGCAGGTTCTACCAGGCGGCCAGCGAATATGAACGGGCCGCCCTGGCCAGCCCGCGCAATCCGCTGGCGAAGATGGGGCTGGCGGTGGCGTATTTCACCGCGGGCGAGCCGTTGACCTCCGCGGTGCACCTGCGGCGGGCGTTTGCGATGTTCCCGGAGTTGATGCGGACGCGAGTCGACATCAAGTCCATGATGGGTTCAACGGTCCTGCGTCACAGGCTGACGGCCCTTGGCAAGCGCCTGTCCCGCCAGCGGGTGCGGGACGAGCGGATGCTGGCGTTCGTATTGACCTTCATGCACCGCAACGCGGGCAACGTCAACGAAACCAAGCGGTACGCCCAGATGCTCAGCCGCATCGCCAAGCGAGACAAGGTGCTTGCCGGCTACGCCGCGTTCCTCCTGACCGGGAAGATGCCCGCCAAGGAAACGCCCGGCGCCGAGGGCACGGGGGGCGCGAAACCCGCAAAACCCTGAATCGGCGCCGCACCCGCTCGATGAGCGTTGTCCGAGCGCGGCGTCTACCGCCGCGCCTTCCGTGCCTCGGCGCTGGCCATCTCGTTGAAACGGGCAAGGCGCCGCTGCAACTGGTTGATCGACCAGGCGACGTAGGCCCCGCTGTGGGCGGGCTTGCCCTTCTTCTCGGCCATCAGACCGTCGTAGACCGGCGTAAGGAACTGCTCGATTTCCCGGGCGCTGAGCGGGGCGGCCCGGGCGCCCCAGGCGAGCAGGTCGTCGAAGCGTGTTCTGTGGCTGTTGCTCCGGACGTACTGATCGCCTGTGAGGAAGTTGCCCGGGGCCAGGCTGATCTGCAGGCCCTTCAGGGCCATCACGATCGGCTCGTAGTTCACGCCCGGGCCCAGGCGGAGGAACTTGAACTGCTGAACGTATCGCCCCTTGGCGCCGGGCACTCTGACGTAGGGGTACGACGAGTCAGCGTCGCTGCTGTGGCGCTTCTTGATGTCCGAGAAGAGCATGTGCGGGTGGGGCTCTTTCTCGATGATCTCCCCGCCGATCAGTCGCCGGACCACCATGTGTCCCTTGCCGTCCCGCCCGGGATCCCCCGCGATGGCGAAGAGGCATTTCATGGCCCCCAGGGGCAGGAGCCTGTCGCGCGCGGGCCTGCGCCCGCCGATCTGCATCGAGATATGGACGCTGTGAGGCGTGATGCGGAAGAAGCGCCGCGTCTCATGGATGACCTGGTTGAGCACCCACGGATCGTCCGTCAGGGGCTTGGAGAGGTTGCCCTCAACCGAAACGATGCCCGGGGCGACCTCGAAGAAGCCCCGCCGCGGGTCGGACGAGAACTTGCGGTGATGATCGTCGAGGTGTCCGCCGAGTTTCCACGTCAGGACGTCGAGCCCGAAGTCCAGGAAGTAGAGGAATCCGTCGTACTGCCCGTCGCGCGCCCCCCGCGCTTCGGGGTCGCGGATCACGTCATGTCCGATGTTCGAGAACTCCAGTTCGGCCCCGAGGGGCGTGTGACCCGAGCCCATGTGATTGCGGATGAACTCGATGTGCTGGCGGACCGGGGCGCCGTCGTAGATCGTGTCGGCGTCGGTCACCGCCCGGCGCACGAAATCAAGCAGGTGATTCCGGGCGAGACTGAGGCCCTTGATGCATCGCTCGGTGAGCATGTTGACCAGGCCCGGACTGCTGTTCAGCACGCGCAGGGCCGACAGCGAACTGAACGTCCTGTCGTGGTATGAGGGGCCCGGGTCCATGCGGTCCAGCTCGTACCGGAAGTCGCGCCGGATATGCTCCTCGATGACGTTGAAGAAGACCTGGCGGATCACGAGCGTCAGGTAGTTCGGCGCCAGCGCCTCGGCGGCCGGGTCGCGGGCGACCCGCGCGAAGTCCCGCAGCGGTTCGTCGGTCAGTGAGTGACGGATGGCATAGTCGCTGATGCCGCCGGCCTCGAAGTGAAGTCGCCTCAGGTCGCGTATCTTGTCGCCCCGGAGTTGCCCCATCGCTCGCCCGGACGCCTGGTCCGGGTCGCTCAACTGCACGCGCTCGGCGTCGATCAGCGCCGCCTCGATCTTGCGGTCCAGCAGGATCTCCTGCTTGAAGTGGTCTCTGAACTCGTGGCCGAAGGAGTGCTCCATCTGCTCGACGTTTGCGACGAAGACGATGGCCTTGATCCGTTCGCCGGCGGTCTGCACGCGAACGGTTCGTCGCGAGTAGTTCCTGCCCTCGTACCTGCGCAGGGCGGCCAGACAGTCGTAGGGCAGGTCCTCGATGACGTACCCCTGGATGCGCCCCTGACGGTCGGACATCGCGTACAGGTACGTGTTGTCGGGGGTGACCTTGGTGAACCCGTTGAGCACGGCCCCTCGGGCGTGGAATATGCTCACGCCGTCGGCCTGGCTGCGCCGGGTGGTCAGCCCCTTGCCCAGCACGGCGCGGAACACCGACGGACTCATCAGCGTTCCGTAAACGAACAGATTGAACGGTTTCGGCTCAGCCATGGCGATAAGAGTATAGGGTATAGGGTATGGGGTGTAGGGAAAAACGTGAGTGACAGGACTTCGCGCCGGGTGCCGTGGGCTGCGGCGAAGCCGCAACCACGTCTGGCCCAACCGAGGCTACGTGGTTGCTCCGCTGCGCTCCGCAGCCCACGGCACCCGGTCGGGCGGTCGATCCCACGATGCCGGCGTTTCCGACCGTTCCCTACACCCTATTCCCTATACCCTCGCCGTTCACGGCGTGATGTTGACGTAGTAGGGCATGGCGGTCAGGGTCACGTCTTTCTGGAACAGGCGTGCAAGGTCGGCCAGGTAGGCCAGTCCGGGCGACTTGCGAATCGCGCCCAGCAGCAGATCGTGCCGCGCCCCCAGCAGCGACGCGGCGCCGGCGTCGGTCGGCCCGGCCAGCATGTCCATCAGCGTACGCGGGCGCGGGAGGGTGATGTAGTGGCACTTGTCGAGTTTGGCCGCCTTCTTCGCCGCGATCACCGCGTCGTTGAACCCGCCGATCGCGTCGATCATGCCGTTGGCCTTCGCCTGCCTGGCGGTGAAGATGCGCCCTTCGATGACCTTGTGGATGCCCTTGATCCGGTTGCCCCGCGACGTCGCCACCCGATCGACGAACGTGTCATAGACCTTCTCGGACATCGCGCGGATGGTGTCCATCTCCGCCTTCGTCCACGGGCGGGACATCATCAGCCCCGCCATCTTGCCCCGCGTAATCTCGTGCCGCGTGATCCCGCCCCACTCCATCAGCCCCGAGACTGCCAGCTTCCCGCTGACCACGCCGATCGACCCGATGATCGCCGTCGGGTCCGAGATGATCGTCTTGCCGCCGACGGCAATGTAGTATCCGCCGCTGGCGGCCATGTTCGAGACGCTCACGATCACCGGCTTGGCCTTGGCGCACTTCCGGACCGCCTGGTAGATCAACTCGCTCGCCGTTGCCGACCCGCCGGGCGAGTCGATGCGGAAGATCACCGCCTTGATCCTCTTGTCGGTGCGCACCTCCTCGAACGTCTTGACCAGCGTCCGTGCGCCGACGACCTGCCCGCCGAAGAGGCTCTGGCCGCTGGCCCCGTCCATGATGACCCCACTGGCGTGGATGATGGCGATGGTGGGGTCGCTGATGCCCTTTCGCCTCGCGCCGCCCATCAGCACGCCGAGCAGGGCGAACGGGTTGGAGAAATCCACCGTCTTGCGCGCCTCGCGCCCGTAGTCGGCCAGCCACGTGGCGGGCGCCCCTTTGCCCGCGACCTTCCCCTCCACGTGCTCGCGCCACGAAATCTTCTCCACCAGCGCGTCGACGAACTTGACCCGCTTGGCCACGTCCGCCGTCAGGACGCCCTTGTCAATGGCCGCCTTGACGGCCTTGACCGGCAGGCGGCGCTGCGTGGCGATCGACTGGCAGAGCTGGGCGTACAGGTCGTCCAGGATCCACTTGTACGTTGCCTTGATCTCCTCGGACGGGCCCGTTCGGGTCATCGGTTCAGCGGCGCCCTTGAACCGCCCGACCTGGATCATCTGGGCCTTGATCCGCAGGTGCTTGAGCGTCTGGCCGAAGTACATCAACTCGGCGCCCAGCCCCGGGATCATCAGCATGCCGCCGGGATCCATCGCCAGTTCCCGCGCCGCCGAGGCCGGCAGGAACGTCCCGGTCCCGCCGCCGACGATGTGCGCATAGACGGGCTTGACCTTGTTCAGGCGCTCGATGGCGTCGGCCAGTTCCGTCGCCTGGGACCACGTCATCGAGGGCGAGTCGACCTCCAGCGCGACGGCCTTGATGCTCGTGTCGGTCCGCGCCCTGGCCAGGCGCTTGAGCCACGCGCTCAGCGTCTTGCCCGAACCGACCGAGAACAGGTCCATCTGCGGCGGGGCCTCGGTAATCTTCCCGCTCAGGCGGATGTGGGCGATCTGCGCGCCCTTGGTTGCCTTGGGGGCTTTGGTTTTCCCCTTCGGCGCCGCGCCGGCTACGGCGGGCAGCAGCAGTCCGCATATCAACGTTCCCAGCAGGATGGTCGTGGTCTTTCGCATCGATCAGTCTCCGTTCGTCTTGAGGTCCCCCCCCAAGCTGTGCGCCGTGGCGGGAGCCCTGTCCAGTAACTCCGAACCCGCCCCGCATACACGGGACGCGCCGATTACATTAGAGTATACCGCCTCAACGCCAGATCCGTTACTCCATCCTCGACAAAAAAGAATGTGTCGCTACGAGTAGGGCGCGGGACTCGTTGCACGCGGGACGAACACTCAATCCGTTCCGCGTGCCGCGAGTCCCACGCCCTGCCGGTTGTCCCGTGCGGGACGGGTCAGTCTTGCGTCTTGACCGCGCCAACCGTCGGCGCCGGCGGGTCGGGATAGCCGCCGGCTTCGGACATCACCACGACCTTCTGGACGTCGATCAGGTCCATGCCCAGGTCGCGGTCGTAGCCGGATCGTCCATAGACCTCCACCATCTTGCCCACGTACTGGGCGAGGTCGACCTGCCCGTCGGTGTTCAGGATGTAGCCGTTGATCCGGATGATCTTGTCGTCGCGAAGCAGATACCGTTTGCCGATCAGCGACTTGGCCGACGAGTAGATCTCGCTGGGCACGACCGTGCCCTTGGCCGTGAACGCCACTTCCCCCCCGGCCCCGGCGCCCGTGCCGATCTTGGCCCACTCGATCTCGAAGTCCTGGTACTCGGCGGTGGTCTTGGCCACCACGTCGGCGGCCTTGGCCGCGTCGGCCTGACGCGTGATCTCGATCTCCAGCAGCTTGACCCGCGCGGCGATGTGGGGCCCGGCGCCGCTGTCCTTGGCGGGCGTCAGGGCCTTGTACCGCGCCAGGATCGTCTCGTAGTCGCGGTCCTTGGCCGGCTTGCGATACTCCAGCCGCAGGTCCTTGTCGATCGCCTGAAGGGCCACGATGTCCGGGTGCGGTCGCGTGTCGATCTTGGGCACCACCGGTCGCGTGGTGGGCTTGGCGACGGGCTTGGTCGTCGGCTTGGGCTTGGGGCCGACCTGCGTGGTGTCGGCGGCGACGCGCTTGACGTCCTTGGCGGCGATCCAGAAGTACGCGCCGCTGGGGGGCACGATCTTGTAGTAGTTGCCCGTCTGCCCGACGATCATCACCGGCTGGTCAGCTTTCAGGGCCTTCTGCAGCATCGAGAACTCGCCCGGCTCGGTGGGGAACCCGCCCGCCCGCGCCCAGACGTTCTCGCCCACGATCGTGCCCTTCTTCCCGTCGGCGTCCACCTTGACGCTGCGCTTCGAGACCACGCTGTAGCAGCCCTTGGGCGGGAGAATCTTCAGCCACGTGCCCGACTTGCCCACCACCGTGACCCGACTGGGGGCGGCGACCTGCACGCAGTGGTACGCCGTCGCCGACGGCCCCGACCGCACGTAGATCTCCTGCCCGACAACGTCAGCAACGTAAACGCCCGCCGCCGGGGCAGCCGGCGCCTGGGCCCCCGCGACCGATGACAAGACCGACAGCGCCGCGATAAGTGTGATTGTGTGTTTCATGACATGCTCCTTCGTCCATGAAGCCCTTGTCGAATCCATTGGCCAGACACTCTGCGCCACGGCGCAATGTTGACACAATCTGTCCCGCGAGGCAAGAGCAATGCGAAGGAAAATTCACGCACCCCGCGGTGATCCTGCTGCGGACGATCCCCGGCATCGGGGCCCGCACCGCCGAGACTCAGGGAGCCAGGCCGATCACAAGGCGATAGCGGGACAGACCTGCCGGACCCCGATCGAAGGGACTGAGGCATCGCGACCTCGTTATGGTGACTGGGGCCGGCAACGTACTGATTCTCATGGCGCTCCTGCCAGGCCCCGAGGGCCCTGAAGGAGGATACCGAATAGATGGTTGGAAGAATCCCGCTGACGTCCCGTTACCGACTTGACAAAGGCTTGCTCATAGATGACCCTAGTGTGCCGTCAGCTTTGAATAGTCGGGTATAGTCGCTTGAGCTTGATGCG
>CAZVEV010000150.1:0-13759 GCA_964625865.1 uncultured Planctomycetaceae bacterium
TGGGCTTTCGACTCTCAGCCCGTTGGGCTGTACGACCGGCGAGACCGCCTCGCATGGAAGATGTGGGTAAAGGTGAGCCCTGACGGGCGGGGCTACCTTCTGTTGGGCCTGCGGCCCTGAACGCAACGACCATTGAACATAGGTGAACTGTTGCCACGGAGACATGACGATGACACGATGCAACCGACGAGCGTTCTTGAAGACCACCGGATTGGCGGCCGCGGGCCTGCTGGTCCACCGTTCTCTGCTCGCCAAGGAGCCCGGCAAGAGGCCCAATGTGCTCTTTATTGCCATTGACGACCTGCGCCCGGAATTGGGGTGTTACGGCAGCGAGCATATCAAGTCGCCCCATATCGACACGCTGGCGGCGCAGGGGATCAGATTCAACCGGGCGTACTGCCAGTTCCCCGTGTGCGGGCCTTCGCGATTGAGTCTGCTTACGGGCCTGCGTCCTACAGGCAAGCGTTTCAGGGACAATCGTTCCACGGCCGAAAAGGAGGCCGCCGGCATGCTGACCCTGCCCGGCGCCTTCAGAGATGCCGGTTACCACACGGTGTCCAACGGGAAGATATTCCATCACACCAATGACACGGTCAAGCAGAGTTGGTCCGAGCCGCCGTTTACCCTCGTGCCCGATCATCTCAAGTTCTACGACAAGGAGTCGGCGAAGTACATCGGGGGCAAGAAGAAGCGCGGCCCGTTTTTCGAAGCCCCCGACGTGCCCGACAGCACCTACATCGACGGGCGGACGTGCGACAAGGTGCTGAAGGATCTCGCTCGGCTCAAGAAGATGGACAAGCCGTTCTTTCTCGCCTGCGGATTCGTACGGCCGCACCTGCCCTTCTACGCGCCCAGGAAATACTGGGATATGTATGAAGAGGACGATATTGCGATTGCGGAGAACCGATTCAAGCCCAAAGACGCCCCGGCGTCTCTCCGCGCGTCGGGCGAGGTCCACAGCTACCACAATCGGAACGTCACGTACAACTCGCTGGAGTTCCACAAGACGGCGAGGCACGGATATTACGCCTGTGTCAGCTACGCCGACGCGCTGGTGGGGCGGCTGCTGGCGGCGCTGGACGACCTGGGGCTTCGTGACAATACGATCGTTGTCCTCTGGGGAGATCACGGGTGGCATCTCGGTGAGCACAACTTCTGGGCGAAGAATAATCTTCTGCACAACGCCACCAATGCGCCGCTGATTATCCGTGCGCCGGGCTTCAAGACCAACGTCCATACCGACGGTATTGTGGAACTCGTGGACATCTACCCCACGTTGTGCGACCTGGCGGGGGTCGACCTGCCGAAGCACCTGGAGGGGGTCAGCATGGTCCCGCTCATGCGCGACCCCAAACGGCCGTGGAAGACCGCGGCGTTTACCCGGGACGCCAAGGGCGTCACCATGACGACCAGGGATTACACCTACACCGAATACCACAACAAAGAGCGTATGCTCTACGACCGCAAGAAGGACCCGGCCGAGAACACCAATGTCGCCAAAGCCGCGGAGTACCGCAAGACGGTCCAACAGATGAGCCAACGTCTTGCTGACGGATGGAAGAAGGCGCAACCGTGAGGGCCGGGAAATCGGGGACCGAAGGAGAAACCCGTTGGGATAGCCATCCCCGTCCGCCAGCGAAAACGAAACGGGGCGACCCGATGCAAGGCCGCCCCGTGATGCGTCGTTGTTGTTCTTGCGGCTATGCGCGCCTGCGCCGCCGTCGCAGCCCCCCCAGGCCGAGGGCGGCGAGGGCGAGGGTGGACGGTTCGGGAACCACCGCCGCGACTTCCGAGGCCGATAGAGCGTGGTCATAGATCCGCACGTCGTCAACGCGACCGGTGAAGTGCTCGTTTGCGCCACCGTTCGGGTCACCGCCGATGTAAAACGGAAGCGTTTGGTCAAGCCCCGCCGTGATCGTGTGGTCTTCCGAGGGCACATGCGCCCCATCAAGGTAATGTTTCAACGATGTGCCAGACTTGACCACAACGTGATGCTGCCACGTGTTCAGCGGCAAGTCCGCATAGCCGAGATTGTCTCCGCCACCATTGCGATGAAACTCAAATTGGGTGGGCGTGGCTTTGACGAACTGGCGCGGTGTCAGTTCGCCGCCCCCGGGCGCGTGTCGGCTACCAACGAGGACCGAGTTCTTCTGGTTATTGTGGGTCGCATCAAACTCGCTACGAGCCCAAAACGCCCAGGAGAAATCAATCGATGTCGTCATGATCGGGATCGTTGCACCGGTGAGCACTCGGTCATCGGATCCATCGAAGCTGAGCACCGTACCCCGTATGGGGTCGTCTGTGACCCACGTCGCGCCGCTGATGGTTGCCGCCGGATTGTTGCCGGTGGCGTCGGCGGTTGTCCCACCCGTCCCCTCGTCCAACTTCCAGTGGCCAATCAACGCGCCCGTTGCTTCGGTGTGAAGGCTGATAACGGCCACCAGGATCAAGCAACCGACTGACAGAATCTCGCGTCCACGCGCAAACGCTGGAATATGGTGTTTTCGTCGGAGAGTCATAATTCACGCTTCCAAGAACTGGTAGGAGATGTGATTCCGCGCGGGCGTGCCTGGGTCGTCTGGGGTGAGGGGTCTTCCGAGAGGCCGGAGCGTTCGGCGCTCGCTTGATCCTCTGTGCAAGTGGCTCTCAGCATCCGACCCTCCGCAAGGCTCGTTTCGCGGATTCGTTGAGGCCCAGAGACCGCCCCTGAGCCGACAACAGATAGTATATCCCCCGATCCCGCCCAGGTCAAGGCCAGAACAAAAGAGGTCTTCAGAAAAGAGTTTCGTCTGGCTCAGTCATCCCGGGGCAGTTCACCCGAATCCGGGGGAATTCGGGGGAGAACTCGGGGGACGCCATACTGAAGTATCCAGGCTGGCCTTCACTTGGTCACGTGCCGCCCTCAGCCGGGCGCGCCGGCTTGTCTTGACCGCCCGTCTTCTTGTCGCCGCTCGGGCGGTTGGTGGTAGGACTCCGGCGTGAGACGGATGAAGGCGACCCCGAGAAGTTCGAGGTGTTCAAGTAGGCTACAGCCCGCGCCAGTTTTCGGGGCGGAGGGCGGCCGGGCCGCGGGTTTGGGCCTGGTCGATGGCGGCCAGCAGTGATGCGGTGTCTCGGGAGAGGGTCCCGGCCAGCGAGAGGTAGTTTGAGGCGTGGTTTGTGCGGAACACGCAGCGTGAGAGGCCGTCGGTGTGCTCGAGGACCGCTCCCAGTTCGGCCAGCAGGCCCTGGGGCGAGGGCAGGCTAAAGTCGCCGTCCTGCGCCTGTCGGTGCAGCGGCGTGCCGGGCACGAGCATCAGCGTGAGCATCGAGAGGTACTGCGGGTCCATCGCGCTGACGACGCGCCCCGTCTCGGCCGCGTGCTGCGAAGACAGTTCGACCCCGCCGAGACCCAGAAGCGCGATGACCGAGGCTCGCATCCCGGCGCGTTTGGCCTTGACGACAGCTTCGATCATCTCGCGTGCCGTCGCCCGCTTGTCGATCCGCCGCAGGACCTCGTCGCTTCCGCTCTCCAGGCCCAGGTAGACGATCTGGAGCTTCTTCTGCTGAAGCAGCGACAGTTCGTCGTCGCGCTTGCGGAGGATGTCGCGGGCGTTGGCGTAGAGCCCCACGCGGCGCAGGAGGGGAAACGCGGCGCCCAGCGCGTCGAGGATCGTCACCAGTCGCGGCGCGGGCAGGATCAGGGCGTTTCCGTCGGCGATGAAGACGCGGCGCGTGTGGGGCATTCGCTGCCCGGCCAGGGCGATGTCCTCAAGTACGTCGTCCAGCGGGCGCACGCGGAACGGCTTGTCTGGGTACGTCCCGCAGAACGTGCAGCGGTTGTGGGAGCAGCCGAAGGTGGCCTGCAGGATGTAGCTGTCGGCCTCGCTGGGAGGCCGGATCACTCTGCCGGAATATCGCATGGGCGAATCATACCGTCACGACGACGATGCCGGCAAGGCGGCCAAGACGAGTGCGTGTGTCTTGGTTTCCCTGACCGTTTCAGAACGGGAGTCGAAGGCGCGCCTCAACGACTGCCGAAGTCCCACGCTACGGGCTTCTGGCCTTTGGCGCTCCAGCGGATCGACTGAATCTCAATCGCTTTGGCGCCGGGCAGGTGGATGCGCACGAGATGGCTGACGCCCTTGATCGGCACGGCCAGATGCACATCCTGCCAGTTGGTCCCGGCGGGCAGTTCAAACGGCACGGACTGCCCGGTCTTTGGGAACTCGTCCTGGTCCCGGGTTCGCCACTGGATCCGGCCCGTGCCGCCCTCGCCACTGACGCTTCGCGCTCGCAGCCGCAGCGTCACCGACCCCTTGAGCTTGACCTGGGCGGTCCCGAGGAAGGGCCCCTTGCCCTGGGGCACGACGCGGATGGCGCCTTTGATCGGCACGATCTTGCACTGCTTGGGCACCAGCCCGTGGGTCGCGCTGCGCGGGCCGGTCGCCTTGCCCTGGGCCAGTGCCCGTGCCGCGGCCTGCTCGTCGTACGCGGGGTTCGGCTTGGGGACCAGCGCGCCGGTGTCCTTCACGAAGCCGTCGATCAGGGCCTGCAGTTCGTTGACCTTCCCGGGCATGGCGGCGGCGAGGTTCCGCTTCTCGCCGATATCGTCCTTGAGGTTGTACAGTTCGACGGTGTCGGGATACACGGCGTGCGGCTCGAAGCGTCGGATCAGCTTGAAGTCGCCCTGGCGGACCGAGACGGCCGGCACCAGGTGCGGGAACCAGGTGAAGTAGGCCTTGCGCTTCAGTCCGCCGCGCTGCTCCAGGATCGGCAGGACCGATTCGCCGTCGATCACGTGTCCCGCCGGCGCCGCGAGCTTCAGTGCGTCCAGCAGGGTCGGGTACAGATCGATCGCCCCGACGACCTGGTCGCTGGTGGTTCCCGGTTTGATGCGTCCGGGCCAGCGCACCATCAGGGGCACGCGCTGCCCGCCTTCGTAGATTCGGCCCTTGCCCTCGCGCAGCGGCGCGTTGTTGGTGGGCGGCTCGGTGCCCGCCCACTTGCGGTAGCTGACCGCCCACGGGACACGAGCCTTGAGGAGGTTTCCAAACCTCCCGCCGTCGCTGGTGTTGCTGTGGGTGTTGCCCCCGTTGTCCGAATAGAAGATCAGCACCGTGTTGTCGGTCAGCCCCAGTTGGTCCAGCTTGTCCAGGATGCGCCCGAGGCTTTCGTCGACGCTCTTGAGCATCGAGCCCATCACGCAGTTGCGCTGCTGACGGCGGGGGTCGGTCTTCTTCGCGAACTTCGCCGTGTAGTCTTCCTTGTGCCCCCACGGACCGTGGACCGCGTAGTGCCAGAAGTTCAGGAAGAAGGGCCCGTCCTTGCTGGACTCGATGAACGTGATCGCTTCGTCGGTCAGGCGGTCGGTGATGTACTCGCCCTCGGGCCCGTCGGTGATCGAGCCCACGTGGTGCTTCGGGCCGGGCTGTCCGGTCTTGTGAACGCCGTATGGCGAGAAGTAGCTCGCCGGGCCTGGGCTTGGCTCGGCATGGAAGGCGACCTGAAAGCCATGCTTGTCCGGCCAGTGGGCCTGGCTAAGTCCCAGGTGCCACTTGCCGAAATGTCCCGTGCGATAGCCCGCTTTGCGCAGGACCTCGGGCAGGGTGATCAGCCCGGGATCGAGATAGTTCCTGCTCGCGGCGTAGATGAACCGCTTCGTCGGCGGCGCCGAGTCGGGATAGCGCGACTGGTCCGCTGCGGCCGCAGGCTTGTGCCCGGTTGCCGACGTGACCCCGTGGCGCGCCGAGTACTGACCGCTGAGGATCGACGCCCGCGTCGGCGAGCACAGCGGTACGGCGTAGGCGTTGGTGAATCGCATGGACACCTTGGCCAGCCGATCCATACTGGGCGTTTCGTAGTACTTCGATCCGTAAGGCGTCGAGTCCATCCAGCCCATGTCGTCGACCAGGAACAGGACGATGTTGGGGCGGTCGGCGCCCGCGGCGGAATTGAGGGACACACCAAGCGCCAGCAGAATACCGATAGTCGTTCGGGTCGTCATGAGGTTGAATCCTTGTCGGGTCGAGATTCCTGGTCCAATGCTTTCCACTCTTCCGGTGCGGCTTTTGACTTCTGGTACTCCATGAGAATCGTCCACCTGCCCTTCTCCTTAATGAGCAACCCTTCAAAATGGATGAACTCCTCGGTGCGCTGGCCCTCGGCATCTACCGTTGAGTACAGGAAGATGCCGGTCTCGTGGGCCGTCGTGCCGTCGCCAAGCCGCTGGGAGAACCTGAACTCCACATTCCCCTTCTTCTTGCCCGTCCGGGTGTTCACGAAGTCCTGTTCCCAGCGTGCCAGCGCTTGGGCCAGCGGCTGGCAGGTCCGACGGACTCCCGAGACCAGGACGCCCTGTTCGTGACAGGTCGCTTTGTAGGCCTCGAAATCGCCTTCCCTGACCGCTCGAGAGACTTCGGCCCAGTAGGCGTCAAGCTCGCGCAGTCTCGCCGGATCGCCGCCCACCAGCGGCGGCTTGGCGCTGGAGCAGCCCGCGATGAATACCAGCGCCGCCAAGGCGATTACGACCAGTGCGTGTGTCTTCATTGCTCTCATGTCGGTTCACTCCTTAGCGAACGCCGGGATGATTCTCGCCGGGGCGTCTTTCAGCATCGTGCCCATGCCCTTGTTGTGGGCCGTGATTACCGCGACCAGGTCCAACTGCGGGAAGATCAGGATGAACTGTCCGCCGGCGCCGCGGCCGGCCTTGCAGCGGTAGGTCTTCTCGCCGATCTTGATGTCGTTGACCCACCAGAAGTACCCGTAGTACGACGTGCCGTACGACAGCACGATGGGGCTGGTGGCGCGCTCGATGAACGCCTTGGGGATCAGTTGCTTCCCGTTCCACTTCCCGCCGGCCTGGACGAGCATGCCCATCTTCAGCATGTCGCGAGAGCGCAGGCTGCACCCGGCCGCCGACTTCGGCAGGCCGCTAGTGTCCTCCTGCCAGCCGTAGGTAGTGATGCCCATCTTCCCGAGCAGTTCCGTTCGGATGAAGTCCTTCGCACTGCCCGGGACGACGGCGTGGACTACCTGCATCGCCATCGCCGGGTCCGACGCCTGGTACTTGAACTTCACGCCGTCTCTCGGAATGGGCGCACTGTGCTGCATGTAGGCCTGGATCTGGCCCTGACCCTTGAGCAGCGCGGGTTTGCTCCGAAGTTCCTTGACCTTGGCCTTGTCCAGGCGAATGCCCGAGCCCATGTGCATGGCCTGGTCCAGCGTTATCCGATCGGCGCCCGCGGCGAGTTTGGTTCTGTCCACGTCCTTGAGGAAGTTCACGACGGGCTTTTTCAGGTCCGCCATCGTCAGGTGCCCCAGTTGTATCGCCCGGCCGACCGCAAGGGCGGTATAGGACTTGGTGATCGACATCTGGTAGTGGGGATAGTTGACGCGTCCGCGCCGGAAGTAGGATTCGAGGATCAGCTTGCCCTTGTAGCTGACCAGCAGACTGTCCGTGCTGTGCTTCGTGTCCTCGGGCCCTTTGACGATCTCCTGAACGAACGCGAGGATCCTGGCCCTGTCGCCGCCGTCAACGCCGAGCCGGCCGACCGGGATCCCGTCGTCCAGTTTCGTCGGCGCCGTGCTGATGTACGGCGTGTCGAGATACGCGATCAGTTTCTCTTTGGCGTACGAGACGTCTTCGGCGTTGAGGTCCGTCACTTCCGGCGCAAGCCCGGTATCCTGGGCCGCGACGGCGCCGAAGCCCAGCAGAGCAACCAGCAGCGCCGCGGCTGCGGCCCGTCTGACGAATGCCATTCTCATATCTTCCTGCTCTCCGTATTCTTCGGCGTCACAGGCGACAAGGACGCCCCCCTGTCCGGCCGACATCGCATGGTCACGCCAGGTTCAGCAAGACGTCTTCAGCACTGGCGACAAGGACCGTGTTGTCCCCGCCGGGGCCTTCGTATTGCCGCCACAGACCGGGTTGGTTGACAATCTGCACACCCAGGCGACAGGGCAGTTGTGGAAGGAACGTCTTCCAGTTCCCGGCGGGTGTGGTTTCCGAGAGTTTCACTTCCACCGGCAGCCACGGCTCCGAATCGCGGACGATCAGGAAGTCGACCTCTCGCCCCTGCCTGTTGCGGAGGTAGTACAATTCGAATTCGCCCTGCCCGCTGTCGGTCCAGTAGTCGACGGCTTTCTTCAGGTGCGAAGCCACCATGTTCTCGAACCGTCCACCGTCATCGTCGACTTCGGCGTAATCCCAGAGATACAGCTTGCCTTCCTTCTTGAGCGATCGGCGAATATGTTTCGACCAGGGCTTGACCTCGAAGACGAAGTACAGCGCCTTGAGATACGATATCCACCGTTTGATCGTGGGGATTGCCGCCTCGAGAAATCGCCCCAGAGAGGCATAGGTGTACGGGCTTCCCACCGTCTCGGGCAGGACCGAGGCGAACATCTCGATCCGGGCCAGTTCGGGGATTCTGCTGATGTCGCGCAGATCCTCCCGGATAATCAGATCGTGCCGACTGCGCCGCCAGACCCGGGCGGACCGGTCGTTCCGGGCCAGGAACGGCTGGGGAAACGGGCCAAACCGCATGAGGTGCTCCAGCGTATCGCGGCGAGCTTTCCGGCCTCGTTGCGGTCCGCTCGATAGCGACTCGAGGAACGTGTCCGGTTCGGAGGGGGACGCTCTGTGCAATTCGCCCAAAGAAAACGGATGCAGGCAGAAATGGAAGTACCGCCCCAGGAGCGAGTCGCTGCCCTTGTTGTACACGTTCAATCGCGCGCTGCCCGTCACGACGATGTCGCATGGGGACTCCAGCGTGTCGTAGACCCCTTTGAGCGTGCGCTTCCAACGTGTGTCCTTGTGTATCTCGTCGAGAACGAGAATCGGAGTCCCTGCCCCGTCGGGCAATGGTACGATGCTGGACGGACTCGATGCCCACTGGCGGCGAAACTCCAGAGCATCCCAGTTGAAGTAGGCTCCCGAGCCGCGATCAGCAAGGAGTTGGTCCCGGGCGAACGTCGTCTTGCCGCACTGCCTGGGGCCGGATATCAACGCAAGCTTGTGGCCGCCGAAACAGAATTCCGCCACGACTCCCTCAAGATATCGCCGCCTGATCATGGTGGCAATTCTAACGGATGCCGTCAGAACGGTCAACAGGCCCTTTTCGCCGTTCTGTCCCCCCCCCGAAGCGACTGGCCGGCTAGCCGACCGTCTCACCGCTCGGGGCCGGTGGGGCGCTCGGGGTAGTTGGGGCCGTAGAGCATCCGTGGCGGGCGGAGGGTGAGCTTGCCGTCGGCGACCCACTGCTCGCCGCGCTCGGCGAGATGGTCGGCCAGTCGGCGGCGCCATTCGGCCAGCGTTGCCGCGTGTTCGGGCAAGGGAGCCAGGTCCTGCGTCTCGCCCGGGTCGGCGTCCAGGTCGAACAATTGCTCGGCCCCGTCGACCGAGCCGTAGATGTACTTGATGTGTCCGTCGGTCAGAGCGCACCACTGGTTGGCGTCCCAGTAGCAGGTGGAGTGCTCCAGGCCGATCACCTCGCGCCAGCGGTCGGTCCGGCCCCGGATCAGGTCGAGCATGCTTCGTCCGTCGAAATCGGCTTCGTCGACCGCAGCCCCCGCGGCGTCCAGGAACGTCGGCAGCACGTCGCGAAGTTCCACCGGCTGGGAGAGCACCTGACCGCGCTGGGCGTGCAGCAAGTGCTCGGGCCAGCGGATCAGCATCGGCACGCGGGCCGAGCCCTCGTAAGCGAACGTCTTGCGCCACAGGTGATGGTCGCCCAGCATGTCGCCGTGGTCCGACGTGAAGAGGATCAGCGTGTTGTCCCACAGGCCCCGGGCGGCCAGGGCGTCGAAGATGCGCCCGATCTGCTCGTCGATGAACGTGACGGCCCCGTAGTAGCCCTGCCGACTCGCGCGGACCTGCTCGGCGCCCAGGTCGCCGCGGGGCGTGTCGGGGGGAAGTTCCCGGCCTCGCATGGCGTTTCGCTCGGCCCAGTCGCCTACGACGGCGGGGGGTATCTCCGCATCGGCGTACATGTCGAAGAACCGTTGCGGCGGATCGTATGGGCTGTGCGGGCGGGCGAATGAGACCTTCAGGAAGAAGGGCGTCTCGGTCTGGCCCGGAGCCTGCCCGTAGCTGTCGATGAACTCCAGCGCGGTCTCAGCGGTCCACCGCGTCGGGTGGAGTTGTTCGCCCAGGGCGTAGGGCCTGGCGGCGTAGTCGTTCCAGCCGACCCCCGTCGCGTCGGGGTCCAGGTCGCCTGCGGTGCGGGCGAACCACTGGCGGTAATCGCTGACGAACCCCGGCGTCTCGGACCGCCCCGACTCGTCGACGCGCGTCTCGTGGAAGCCGTGCAGGCTTCGCTGGGGGAACCAGTGCATCTTGCCGATCCCCATCCCGTAGTAGCCCGCCCCGCGGAGCAGTTGGGGCATCTCCCGGGCGTACCGGGTGGCGACCCGCCCGTAGCCGAGCATCCCGTGGCGCCAGGCGCCCAGGCCGGTCAGCAGCGTCGCGCGGGCCGGCGTGCACGAGGGCAGCGATGAATACGCCCTGTCGAACAGCGCCCCCTCGGCAGCCAGCCGGTCCAGGTTCGGCGTACGGATCGCGTCATTGCCGCTCGCCCCCACGCAGTCGGCGCGAAACTGGTCGCACATCAGCAGGAGGATGTTGGGCCTGCACTCGCCCCGCTCGTCTCGCTGTTCGGTCATCGGCGTCCTTTCGGTCTGGATATCCCTGATGCATGTTCGCGGATCGCGCGCCAATCCGCCACACAGAAACGCGGTATGGTTAACCAGTCAACCAATTAACCAGTTAACCAAACCCCATACTAAATGTCGCGCCTCACCGGACCGATAAGCACCAAACGGGCCCGCGCGGTCGCCGTCTCAGTTTGGGACGGGGCTGTGGGCCTGGCCGCGGCTTCAGGCGGCTGACAACACATGACCAGGTAGGTGCTTAAGTGATTGATTCCGCTGCCGTTGAGGCCAAGCAAAGCCGTTGCGCGACAACCGTGTCCTCCGTCGAACCGTGCGGTCCGGGGCGCTTCGTCCTGGCCTGCCCTCCTGAGATGGCGTGGCATGCGCGGGTCGAACTGGTCGAGACGCTGACAGACAGGATCGGCGGGCAGATGCCCATCGAATTGATCCTCGACCTGAGCCGGGTGGAGTTCCTCAACTCCGCGGGAATCGGGGCGATCTTCAGCGTGCGAAAGCACGTGACCGGTGGGGGGGGCAAGGTCGTGATGTGCAACGTCAGGCCCATCATCAGGCGCCTGCTGAACACGGTGAACCTGCCCTCGCTCGTTCCCATGCTGCCCAACCTCGGCGGCGCCCACGCGTTCTTTGACCAGGGAGGCCAGTGCGAACAATGATCTCCGTCCAGACCCCCTCCACAACCGACGCTGCAGCGATATTCCCCGTGACTGAAGCGGTCACCGACGAGGCCGACGCCGTCCTGCTCTGGGAGGCCATGGTCGACCGGGCCGTCCAGCACCGCGTCAGCGACATTCACCTGCTCTGCCAGCGCGACGGCTACAACCTCGCGTTCCGCGTCGACGGCGACGTGGAACCCCAGGGCCCCATGCCCACGCCCTTCGTGCGGCGCATGATCAGCCACGTCAAGTCCGTCGCCGGCATGGACATCGCAGAGCACCGCCGCCCGACCGAGGGGCGGATGAAGCTGCCCGCCGCCGGGCGGACCGTCGACCTGCGCGTCTCCGTCGTGCCCTCCATCCACGGCCAGGACATGGTCGTCCGCCTGCTGGACCGGCAGATCTCCCTGCTGAAGCTGCCCGAACTGGGCATGCTCAACGAGCAGACCGACCAGGTGCAGGACATCCTGGCCCGTCCGGGCGGGCTGATCCTGGTCACGGGCCCGACCGGCAGCGGCAAGACCACGACGCTGTACGCGATGCTCCAGCAGCTCGCCGGCACGAAGCGGAAGATCATCACGATCGAAGACCCCGTCGAGTACGACCTCGACGGGATCAACCAGACCCAGGTCAACCCGCGCGTCGGCGTGACCTACGCGAAGATGCTCACCGCCATCCTGCGGCAGGACCCCGATATCATCATGGTCGGCGAGATCCGCGACCCCGAGACGGCCCTGACCGCCGTCCGCGCCGCGAATATGGGCAACCTCGTGCTGGCTACCACCCACGCTAGCCGGGCCAGCCAGGCCGTCGAGACCGTCCTGAGCCTCGGCGTGCATCCGTTCTTCCTGGCCGTCGCGCTGCGCGGCGTGATCGCGCAGGTGCTCGTCAAGCGCATCTGCCCCCAGTGCCGCCAGCCCATGCCCGAAACCTGCGACATGGTCCTCGACGAGGCCGTCGCCCGCAGACTCGGGGACGTGCAGGCCCAACTGTACCACGGCGTGGGGTGTGACCATTGCCACCACACCGGCTACCACGGGCGGATGGGGCTGTACGAGCTGTTCATGCCGAGCGAGCCGATCAAGAAGCTCATCCTCGATCGCTCCTCGGCGGTGGACATCGAAGACGCCGTCGCCCAGCGCGGGTGGCTGCGCCTGGAACAGGCGGGCATTCTCGCCGCCGTCACGGGCCAGACCAGCATGGAAGAAGCCGTCCGCGCCCTGCCGATGATGTGATCCGTCAGATCAGCTTCCGCAGCGCCGACTGGGCGTGGGGCTGGTCGTCGTCGTTGCAGGAAAAGCCAAAGCAGCAGTTGGGCGTCAGTGTGACGTTGATTCGCCCGGTGGGGCCCGCGAACCGCACGCTGGCGGACTTGATGTAGTCGGCGTACTCGGTCAGGAAGTCCCGCCCGTGCTCGGTGTCCAGGAACTTCGGCCCATACGTGCCGTTCATGAACGAGTTGTGCGCGTAGTCGCTGACCCGCGCGGCGCGGAGCTGGAACTTCTCCGTTCGCGACATCAGCTTCTCGATCGCCGACAGGACGTCCAGTTCGATCGCGTCGACCACCGTGGGCAGGGCAAGGTGGCTGGCAAAGAACGCCCCGACCTGCTCGATCCCGCTGGCCGAACCGGCGTAGACCTCCAGGACCTGGCGCGACGGGTTGACGCCGAACGGATAGACGGTGGCCTTCTCGACCGCGGTGGCCGTCACTTCCTTCATCTCCGGGTCGAGCTTCTGGACGGTCTGCTGGCTCCGCCGGACCAGCGTGCCGTACACCGTACTCTCGCCGGCCGTGCAGTTCAGCACGCCGAACTCCTCCGACTCCGGCAGGCCGTACTCCTCGATCGCCTCGGCCAACGCCTCCACCGGCGGACAGCCTCGTATCTGTGCAATGTTCAGTTTGAATGACGCCATGTTTCACTCCCGGGCAAGACAGGCCATCTTACGCACCGCCGCCCGGCAATCAAGACATTAGCCTCCGATTGCACAGAGCAGTCGCATCTTGATCATCCTCACCTCAGAAACGACAAAGACGACAAGGAACAGAAGGACGACAACAGGACAACGACAAGAAACGACAACAGCGCCATCCGCAGATTTCGCAGAGTAAAAACAGAAAAAAATAAATCTCTTGTTGTTCTCTTCGAATCTGCGAAATCTGCGAACCGGGGTATCCACTTGGCTCCAGTAGCGGAAGGGCAAGGCTATTCAATCCGTGCCGTCCGAGCCCAACGGGCTCGCATTCGAAAGCCCAGGGCAAAGCGAAGCGTCGCCCTGGGTGTCCATCCCAGTGCAGCTTGAAGCCCCAAAGGGGCGCAACAGTCGGAGGCGACAAGAGTTGCGCCCCTGTGGGGCTTGGCATCCTTTCGCTCATCATTCCCAAGGCGGCGCTGCGCTGTGCCCTGAAACTATGAAGCAAGCCTCCAAGTCGGGTAGGTTATTTGTGCTGTGTG
>CAZVEV010000151.1:0-13701 GCA_964625865.1 uncultured Planctomycetaceae bacterium
CCCGGCCGCCAAAACCGCCCCCGCCGCCGTCGTTGGCGCTGAAGGAGCCGCCGCCCGGTCCTTCACCGTCCGTGGGACCGGCGGGTCCACCCGCGTATCCGCCGGGACCGCCGTCACCGCCACTGGTGCCGCCGCCATCACCGCCGGAGACGGCAATCGTCCCGTTGACGGTCACGTCATCCTGGCTCAGCAGGGCGATGGCGCGGGAGCCCTCGGCGGTAACCGTGACACCTGCGTCGATCGTAATGTCGTCGAAGGTAAAGACGGCGATCTCCGGGCCGCTGGCCTGGTCCACCGCAACGCCCGTGTACGTCGTGACGCCGCCGACCTTCACCTCCAGCGTGTCGCTGTCGATGACCACGTCAGCCGACGGATCCAGTGTTCCCAGGGACGTGTAGTCGTTGGGATCCAGCGGCGTCTGCTTGACCGGCAGTGACGGCGGAAGATGGGCGTACTTCAGGTCGTCGTTGTCGGAGTCGTAGTAACTGATGTGCGGCACGTCCGAGGCGTCCAGCGCCAACGAGGTCTCGTAGCGGACATTCACGGAACTGTCCACGGTCTCGATGTCCCACGAGGCGCCGTTGTGGGCTGCATATTTCAACGCGTCGTTCGTGCTGTCCCGATAGCTGACGTGCGGCCGATCGGCCGAGTCCAGGGCCAGGTCGCAGTACGTGCCCACGCTTGCCGTGCTATCGACAGTCTGGGTGGACCACAACGCCCCGTTGTAGGCCGCATACCTGAGGATATCGCTGTCGCCCTCGGAATAGGAGATGCGCGGCCGGTCGGCCGAGTCCAGGGCGATCGCGTTGTAGCTGCCGGAATTCCCGGCCGAGTCCACGGTCTGAAGGCTCCACGACGAACCGTTGTGGTGGGCATACTTGAGCGCGTCGATGTCCTTGTCGTAGTAGCTGATGTGCGGATTGCCCACCGAGTCCAGCGCGAGCGAGCAGCGTGAGCCTACGTTCCCGGAGTTGTCCACGGTTTGGGTCGACCATGAGGCCCCATTCCAGGAGGCGTACTTCAGGATGCCGTCGTAGGTCCCGCCGTTCCAGCCGTCGACGTAGGCGATGCGCGGATAGTCCGATGCGCCCAACGCCAGTGACGTGTCATCAACCTGGTAGGCCGGCGTGTCGACCGTCTCGCCGTTCCACGACGCGCCGCTGTGGGCGACATACCGCATCGAGTCCGACGGGGTGGTGCAGGTGATTCGGGGGCGATCGGATGCGTCGAACGCCAGGGAAGTCTCGCTGCCCACATCGCCTCCATAGCTGTAGGCGGTCTCGGTGTTCCAGGATGCGCCGTCCCATTTGGCGTACTTCAGGACTTCCCAGGTCCCGGTGCGGTCCGAATAGCTGATGCCGGGCTTGCCGGCGGAGTCCAGCGCGATCGAGGACTCGCGCCCGACGTCACCGGTCCCGCCGGTGTCGACCGTCTGGATGTCCCATGTGCCTGCCTGTGCCTGAACAGCCACAGCCAACGTGATTCCCATCACCACAAACCAACCCAATGAGATGTTTCGCCCTGTCTTGTCGGGTCTCCTGCAAGGATGTCAAACATGTCCCCGGCCACGTGCCGGGAACCTTGCCATGTTTCACTCAGCTCTGCGTCGTTTCATCTCCGCCGCACCGACCGCCGAAAGCGCCAGCCTCGCCGGTTCGAACACGCCGTGCAGCCCTTGATGCGGAAACTCGCCGAACCGGTCACTTCTCGCTCGAGGCTCGCCTCGCGGAGGGCCCGGCGGGACGTCGCCGGCGGCTCAGCCGGGGCGTAAACGCCCGGCCTGTGTCCCTCGCATCCGGCGGCTCAGCCGGAAGCGTGACGCAAAGACTGCCGATATCGGTTGCTGCCGTGGCGCGCGGGGGGGCGGATGTCACGCGGCCCATCGCACGCGGCCAACGTCTGCTGTCTGTCCACTGAAAGCCCGGCCTGGAACGACGCCCGCGGATGGCGGGCCGACCTGGAAAAGACGTGCTCGAGCAACTACTGCTGCTCGCCCTTTCCCTCGTACGCGAAGCCGGCGGCTCAGACCGGCATCGATCATCCTCGGCCGATTGGCCCCTTCCTCCCCGGACCAGCCGAGGATGAACTGACTGAATACTACGCCGCTGCCCTGCGCCGGGTCAAGTGAAATCTCCGTTAAGCTTCGACCTTCTTTTGGCTAGGGTGTTCTCCTTACGGGCGATCCGCCCTGCATTCGCCCGGCCGGACCAGATGTCCCTCCACAAGAGCATGTGGTGCGCGATGGGGCGAGAATGGGACGGGAAACGGAAAGATCCGGGATCGTAGGTTTACGATTGTGGATAGAAGGCCGCAACGGGCGGATCGCGGGGAGAAGATGTCAATGTGTAATATTCTATTTTACCTATTGGCTGCGGAGCTTGGGAGGTTTACGCCGTAAAGGCCGTCAAGGTGGCCGGCGAGGGACAATTGAGATGTACTCTTATGTGTTGGCGGCAATTACATTCTTACCAGCTTCAGGCTTGGCCAGGGTTGACGGTGCAAAGTGTAAAGCACCGCCCCGGCGGGCGGGGTCATGCGAAAGTGCGGGACCGAGGGCGGAATAGGCGGCTACAGGCCGTGCTGCCTGCCAAGGCGTTTGAAGGCTTTTCGCCACATGCGCATTTCGCCTCGTCCGAGCAGTTGGAGCAGGGCCCGCTTGGTCCAACTGACCCCGCCGGCACGCTGGTTGTCCCAGAACAGCGGCGGGATGCGGCGGAAGTTGATCTCGTAGCAGGTCGTGTACAGTTCGAGATGGGCCGCCGTCATCGTCTCCAGGGAGAACGGGCGATCGCCGTTTTGGCCCGGCTTGGGCAGGGGCTCGTAGAAGATCGGGAAGACCACCACCGGCTGGCGACTGTCAATGTCACGGACGAGTTTCAGGGTGGCCGCCACGTCGTCGGGCGTCTCGCCGGGCAGGCCCAGGACCACGCTGAAGACCGGATAGAAGCCCGACTCGTCCATGCGGGCCGCCGCGTCGCGAACCATCTGGTCCCAGTCGTCCAGGGCAAACGGGGCCGCCTTGCCGGGCGACGTGGCCCGCAGCAGGGGCGGGCTGGCTGTCTCGACGCCCATGTTGATCCACAGGTGCTTGACATCATTCTCGAAGCGCAGCAGGCGGCGGATTTCGCGAAGCTCATCGACGCTGAGTTGCAGCACGGAGGAGATGTTCGCGTGGTCGATCTGCATGAACCGCAGCCCGCGGACCTCGCCCATTCGCTCGATCAGCGACCGCAGGGCCTCGAAGTTGACCTTCGAGCCGGTCCCGCCGTAGCGGAAAAAATCCTCGCTGCCGCTGACGGCTGAGAGCTGCCCGCCCGCGATGTTCGTCTCCAGATCGGCGAGGATCGTCTCGGGCGCCACGTGCTCCATCCGCTGGGCCGCCATCGGACAGAACCCGCACCCCTTTCCGCACCCGCGCGACAACTCGAGCATGCCCAGGACGGCCGGGCCTGCCATCGGCTCGACGGCGTCGGTGGCGGTTTCGGTGGCTCGGACGAGGTCGCCCACGTCGCGTCCGGCGAGGATATCGGTGATCAGTTGCGGGCCCTTCGATTCGAAGTACCCCTCGTAGATCACGTCGATGCCCTGTCGCCGGGCCGTCTCGCGATCGCGCGCCCACTGCCACGCCCCCCCGCCGCCGGCGACGACGGTAAAACCCCACCGCTCCTTCGCGGCGGAGATGCGTTGCATCATCTGATCGGTCCAGAGCCGCGTGTAAAGCTGCCCCTTCCAGAACGCCGACGTGGTCGTGTTGCTCATGGCGCCGCCCAGCGGGTCCGAACTGCTGACGCAGACGACCTTGACCGACGGGCCGAGGACCGACTCCAGCGACTCGGGCGTCACGCAGACCACGTCGTCGGCCGTCAGGTCCGTCCGGGCCAGCAGGCTCGACTCGACGCGCCGGATGCTGATGGACGCCGCCGAGGCCCGCCCGTCGGGTGCGGCCGGCACGCGCGGACACAGCAGGCCCTTCATGACCACGCGCGGGGCCTGCGTGGTCTGCATGGTGGCGAGCATGGCCTCGAAGATGACCTTGTAGTCGCCGCTGAGCGTTCGGTCGGTCACGAGGACCACCGCGGGGGTGAGTTTGCTTCGTGCTGCCATGGGCGGACCCGCTACTCCTGATCCAGGCCGTCGCAGCCGCAGCCGCACTCGGGGTCGCTCTGGCCGGTGCCGGCCGGCGGGTCCTGACACCCGCAGTCCGGGGCCGGATCGGCGGGCGGCTCGTCGTGACACTCGCAGTCCGGGCCGCAGTCGATCACCGGCTCGTCGTGGCATTCGCAGTCCGGGCCGCAGATCGACTCGAGGACCTCCGGCGCAATGCCGAGCTTGTCGCGGATGGCCCTCAGCGTCGCACATCGGGAGCGTTCGGCCTCGGCCAGGGCGCGGGCGTCCTTGGGAGCAAACCGTTTTCCGCCGCTACGGCTGCGCAGGGCGG
Source organism: uncultured Planctomycetaceae bacterium (assembly GCA_964625865.1). Taxonomy (GTDB): domain Bacteria; phylum Planctomycetota; class Phycisphaerae; order SM23-33; family SM23-33; genus CAZVEV01. The sequence goes on from CAZVEV010000151.1 coordinate 4,439, forward strand.
CGTACACGTCCGAGCCCAGCGCGTCGGCGACGTTGACCTGGGTCCCCTTGTCGTCGGGCATCGGCTCGGCGCCGTTGATCGGCGCCTCGGGATGCTTGGGAAAGATGATCGCCGCCTGTGGGCAGACGCGTGCGCAGGCGGGGCAGTTGGTCTTGCAGTTGTTGGGCCTGGCCACGACGACGCGCTCGGCCGGGCCGACCTCGTAGACCCCGAAAAGGCAAAAGCTCATGCACTGGCCGCAGTTGATGCAGCGTGCGTAGTCGATAACGGGGAACCACGGCTCCCAGTCGGCGGGGGTCTGCGCCGCGGCGCCGGTCGCGGTGGTCGGTTCGATCGGTTCGCCTTGTCCCTCGACAGGGTGTCCGCGCGACTCCAGGAGGCGGAGGATCTCCTCGGGGCTCTGGTCCCGCATGTTCAGCAGTTGGGTCCGCCCCTCGTCCAGGGGGGCACAGGCCGCGGCGAACAGCCACCGGACGGCGCGCCGATAGCAGGCGATGACAGCCGACCGCGGCGTCGCAGCCAGCCGCGCCAGGCGCTCGTCGCGACGGGCCGCATGTCCGCACAGATCGGACACCTCGATTACTTCGGCGGGCAGGTCGGCCAGGGCCGATCGCACGGCAGCCACCGCTTCGGCGGGCACGGCGTGGTAGCTCTCGCACGTGCAGAGCAGGATGTTGGTGGTCTGACTCATCACGTCCTCGTTACAGTCCCGGCCGGACATTCGGCGGGCAGCAGGCGTTAAACATTAGCACGGCCTCGGGGGGCTTTTCAATGTCGGATCACGTGGAAGGTGTGCAACGAGACGAGTCACCACGGCTGTGGCGACTCTTCGAATCGGCCTTGATATGACCGGGCTCGGGGCCTATGGTACTCTCAGTCAGCCCGGGACTGCCTCACATCACAGGGAGCGCGAACATGAGATACAGGAGCGTAATCGGCGTCGCGGTTGCACTGGCCCTGGCGCTGGCGCTGGGCGGGACGTTGCCGGCGGCTGAGAAGGCGCCGGAGAAGGCCCCCAAGCCCGACAGCAAGGATGCCGCCGGTCTCGGGGCGATGTACGCCCGGCTTACGGCTGCGTTCAAGGCCGGTGATGCCGACGCGGTGCTCGACAACGTCAGCAAGGAGGCGGTGCTGGTCTTCCGCGAGGCCCCCGATTCGCCGGACGGCTACGTCACCGTTGACCGGACCGGCTTGGGCGCCTGGATAAGGTTGGCGCTGCCCCGCGGCGGGATGGAGCGGCGTTACATCACCCGGGGGATGTGGAAGCGGCCGGCTGCCGGCGACGTTGTGGTGATCCACCAGGTGTCTCTGACCCTGGCCGGCACGCACCAGGGGCGCATCGACCGGGCGATCACCATGGTCCGGTACGAGGGGGGCAAGTGGCGGGTGTGTCTGTCGTTCCCCGACTTCACCCGCCCGGTGGTGCGCGTCGAGAAGGTGCTGCCCGACTCGCAGGCGGCAAAGCTGGGGGTGCGGGCGGGCGACCTGGTCGAACGCTACGGCAGGCGGGAAATCCACGCGGCGGACGATCTGCCTCAGCAGGCCCAGGCGCTGGCGCAAGCGCCGCCGGATCACGACATCCCCCTGGTGCTGCGGCGTGCCGGACAGCGCAAGGTCGTGCAGTGCACGCCCGGACAGATCGGCGTGGCGGTTCGCACGCGGCTTCTGGGCGACGTCGGTACGCGCACGCTGACGGGCAAGGAGGCCCGCGATCACGGGGCGGCGGTTGCCCTTCGCACGTTCTACAGCGCCCTGGCCGCCCGCGACGTTGCCGCCGCCAAGCGGCAGGTCAGCCAGGCGGGCTTTCTCGGTTTCTCCACTCCAAGGCCGGGCGCGCCGTCGAAGCCGGAGACTCGCGACAACTTCGATGAACTGGCCCCGGCTGATCTCGAGGAAATGGCCAAGCAGATGAAGCTTGAGACGCTCAAGGCCCGCGACGTGCGGCTGATCGTTCGCGACAGCCTCGCGGTTGTCGGCTGCACCGTCAGCGGCGAGGTGGCGGGCAAGGAACCGGGCGCCGGCACATCGTTTGAAGTACACACACTGGGCCTGATGGCGAAGTGGCGCGGCACGTGGGGAGTGGTGGCGATGATCGACGCGGGGGAATCGGCCCGGCGCGTCGGCCTGGACTGACCGGACCGTCGGCTCGACGAGCAGGGACGCTGTTGCTCCACACAGAGCATCGCAGTCCACACGAGGGTAACCGTTCCGATGAAGCCTTGCCTCACACCTTGGGCCTGGCGGCGCGCCAGCCGGCTTTCATCATCGCCGAGAGATTCTTCAGGACCGCCGCGTTTTCGTCCCTGCCCGCCACGTTGGTGTTCTCGCCCGGGTCGACCGTGTGGTCGTACAGCTCGCGGGCCACGACCTTCCGCGTCTTGCGTTCGAGCCACTCGGTATACCGGTATCGCTCGGTTCGCATGGAGTAGCCCATGAGGCGGCCGCGGGGATACTGGCTGAACGCCGCGGTCTTCCACGGGCGCTTCGGGTCGCGAAGGAGAGGCACCATGCTCGTGCCCTCGCAGTGTTTGGGGACTTCCATGCCGCACAGTTCGGCCAGCGTGGGGTAGATATCCACGAACTCGACCAGGGCGTCGGTGCGCTGCTTGGGCTTGTGTCCCGGGGCGGAAAGGATCATCGGCACGCGCGTGTCGAGTTCGAAGTTCGTGTGCTTGCACCAGCGGCTGTACTCGCCCAGCTTCCACCCGTGATCGCCCCAGAGGATGACGACGGTGTTGTCCCGCAGGCCGAGGCGGTTCAGTTCGTCCAGCAGTCGCCCGACGAGGGCGTCGACGTATGACACGCACGCGTAGTAGCCGTGGATGAGCGTCTTGGCCTGGGCTTCGGGGAGTCGGCCCGTCTTGGGCACGCCCACATACGCCCGCAGCTCGCCCCAGTTGGTCAGGGCGAACTTCGGAGCGCCCTTGGGAGCGTTGGGGTTGTCCGGCAGGGCGATCTTGGCCCCGTCGTACATATCCCAGTATTTCCTGGGCGCATTAAACGGCAGGTGCGGCCTGACGAACCCGACGGCCAGGAAGAACGGGCGAGCTTGCAGGCGCCGGATCTGCTTGAGCGCCATCTCGCACGTCACACCGTCCGGATACGCTCCGTCGGCCACGTCGGCTACTTCGTACGCCGGGCCGAGCCCGCGTTTGACCTTGCCCCCCCCGCCCTTGGGCACGGGCGCCAGGATGCGCTTCTGGGCTTCGGCCGTCAGATAGCCCCGCCCCTTCCAGTCGCCCTTCGGGTGCCACGCCGGCACGGACCAGCCGATCCGGTTGTCGTCCCGGTAATGGTGGTAGATCTTGCCCATGCTCATCGTCACGTACCCGTTGTTCTTGAAGTGCTGCCCCAAACTCAGCACGTCGGGCATCGCCTTTCGCACGGGGGTATCGAGGTCGTAGATCTTCGTCGTGTCGGGACGGCAGCCGGTCATGAGGCTGGCCCGCGACGGGGCGCAGACGGCCTGCTGACAGTACGCACGGTCAAACAGCGTCCCCGCGGCCGCCAGCTTGTCGATGTTCGGCGAGATGATCTGCTTCCGGCCGTAGCAGCCGAGTTCCGGGCGCAGGTCGTCGACGGCGATGAACAGCACGTTGGTCTTGCGGGCGGGCTTCGGCGCCGCCCAGGACGGGGCGGCCGCCATCGCCGCCGCGCCCACCGCCCCACCGCCGATCCGCCCGAGAAACTCACGTCGATTCATTCGTATGCTCCTGTGAGGATGTCGCTGCAACGGTGTCCGTCGCGCGAGTATCAGTTTACCAGCGACTGAAGCGCGGTGCCACGGGCCAACGCGCAGCGGAGGGCCGTGCCGGTCATGTGGCGTCCCGTTCCATCCCGCACGGCCCTCCGCTGCGCGTAGGACCGTGGCACCCGACACATCGCCCCCGGTATTGACTCGCATTGGAGGCAGAGAATGTGTATAGTCACAGGGGTGGGCGTGAAGCGGAACGACACTAGAAACAGGACGAATAGCATGAACGGTCAGATGAGCGTGAAGGGCAAGTGGCTGGTGTGGATGCTGGTGCTGGCATTGTCATTCGTTGCCGGCGACGTCGGGGCGGCCAAGCGCAAGAAGCCGGGCGCCTCGGGCGGCAGCGACGAGGTTGAGCCCCTGACGGCCAACAACATGCACAAGAACACCAAGCAGCGCCGGTTGACGCTGCTTCTGAACCATTACACGGAGATGTACGGCAAGTTCCTGGGCAACCGCGAGCCGTTCGTGCGGGCCCTGGCGGTGGTGGCCCTGGGGCGCGCCAACGCCACGCAGACCACCGACCGCCTGATCGGGGCCCTGCTGGAAGAACGTCATCCGATCGTCCAACTGGTTATCTGGGAAACGCTCCACGCCCGGACGCCGTCGCTGACGGCTGAGCAGTACGACCGGTGGGTCGAGGGCGGCCTGGACGCGGGCCTCAAGGGCGCCTTCCGCGGGAACCTGCGCGTGCCCCTGGTCAAGGCGATGGCCTCCTACGGGCCCAGCGGGTTGAGGAGCAAGTGCGGGCGATATGCCAACTACCTCAGGGGCGTCTGCAAGGCGAACAATCCGCACGACAAGCAGACGCTGGCGGCGCTGAACCAGTTGGGCTGGAAGGGCAGCCGGGGCAAGGGCGGCGGGGCCAAGTACAAGGGCACGTCGAGAATCATCCCCAAGCCGGTCGTCGTCACGGACCCGGACGACCGCAGTTGGCTTAACGGGCTGGAACTCGGCGACCTGGTGATCAGCAACTTCGACCTGTGCTTTGTGATCGACGCCACCGGCTCGATGCTCGCGCCGATGCAGTGGGTCGCCCGCGACGTGGGCAAGATGATGCGCGTCTTCGAGTTCATCAGTTCGCGCCCCCGGATCGGCGTGGTCTACTTCCGCCACGAAGTGGACAGGAAGCTGATGGCCCCGTGCTGCGCGAAGTTCAAGCAGAACAAGCCGGGGACCATGTATGGCACGGCGACGTTCGCGCTGACCAGTTCGGTCTCGTCCCTCTCGTCGCGGATGTTCAAGGTCGACCCGCGAGCAGGCAACTTCCTGCATCCGGGCGGCGCCGTGCATGGCGGGTTGTACACCGCGCTGAAGAAGCAGTCCTGGGCTCGCGGACCCAAGGCCAAGAAGGTCATCGTCCTGATCGGCGACTCGCCGGTGACGCCCAAGGGTCCGGCCCCGCTGGCGGCGGCAAAGAGCCTGGCGACCTCCATGCGGAACAACGGCTTCGTCATCCACGGCATCCTCCTGAGGGACCTGCCCTCATACGCCGCGGTCGTCAAGGCCGGCGGAGGCACGTCGATGCGGATGAGCTTCGGCAAGGGCGGCGGGAAAGTCGCCGGCGGCGGGGGCGGCGCCAAGAAGAAGGGCAAGGGCAAGACGTCCAAGGCCGCCGCAAAGGGCGCCAAGTCCACCGCGGCAGCCGGACGCGGCGGTGCTCCACGAGCGGGCCAGTCGCCGTACGCCAAGCTCGTCAGCGGAATCGTCCGCCCGATGCTGCCCAAGGAATTCGGGCACCTGGTCGACCCCCTGATGGACATCCTCCTGGTCTACGCGGAGGCCGAACCGACGCGGTAGGACGTCCCGTCCGCGCCGTTCAACGAGCGTCCGTCCCATTCCCGCAATCGTTTAGCGGGCGATCATCAGATCGACGTTCGCTGTTTGGTCGCTGGACCGACGTTCGTTGTTCGAACGACGAGCGTCGATCTGACGATCGACCGCTAAACGTGGAGAGAACGACAACATGGGGACGATCGACCGCTAGACTATGGTCTCAACGACCCGCTATTTGACCCACTTCTTGACGTCCGGGCGGCGGGGCTGGGGGTCGTAGAAACGTGCCCCCTTGCCGATACGGTTGTAGTCGCCGATGTCGTTGCGTCCCTTCTCGATCAGCGCCAGCAGGCGGGCGACGACTTTGGGGTTGGCGGCCGCCACGTCGGTCGTCTCGCCGATGTCGGCTTCCAGGTCGAACAGCAGGGGCTTCTTGATCTCGATCACGTCGGCGGGGTCGATGTGGCGGGCCCACTTCGGCCCCCACGGCGGCTGGGCGGGACGGGCCACGTGCAACTTCCACTTGCCCGACCGCACCGCCTGCAGGTGGGTGTGCTGGTAGTAGTAGAACGCCTCCTTGCGCGTGGTGGCCCCGGGGCGCCCGTGCATCATGAAGCGGATGTCGTGGCCGTCGATGACGCGGTCTTTCGGCACGTCGGCCCCGGCCAGGGCGGCCAGCGTGGGGAGCATGTCCATCGTGCAGGTGATCTCATCACAGGTGGTCCCCGGCGGGATTCGGCCCGGGGCGCGCATGATGCAGGGCACGCGCAGGCCGCCCTCCCACGTGGAGGTCTTGGCGCCGCGCAGCGGCTTGCACGACCCGCCGTGGGCCTTCCTGATCCACCACGGGCCGTTGTCGCTGCAGAAGATGACGTACGTTCTGTCGTCGAGGCCGAGCTTCTTCACGGTGTCCAGGATGCGCCCCGTATTCCAGTCGATCTCCTCGATCACGTCGCCGTAGAATCCGCGTTTGGACGTCCCGCGAAACCGCTCCGACGCGCCCAGTATCGTGTGAGGCATCGTGTGGGGGACGTAGACGAAGAAGGGCTTGTCCTTGCTCCGCTCGATGAAGGCGATCGCCTCGTCGGTGTACCGCCGCGTCAGCGTGTTCATGTCGGCTGACTTCTCGATGACCTTCTCGTTTCGCAGCAGGTTCACGAGCCGATCGTTGCTCGTCGGCGTGCCGAAGAAATAGTCGAAGCCCTGCCGGGTCGGCAGGAGCTTGGGGTCGTATCTCGTCTGGCTATGGCCCGCCAGGTCCCACTTGCCGAACGCCCCGGTGGTGTAGCCGGCGCCTTTGAGGATCTCGGCAATCGTGATTTCCTTCGTGTGCAGGAACGGGTGGATGTCCATCTGGTTGTTCCGCTTGGCCACCCGGAGCGGGTAGCAGCCGGTCATCAGCGACGCCCGGGACGGGCCGCAGACGGTCTGGGCGTAGAAGCTCGTGAACTTCATGCCCTCGCGCGCCATCCTGTCGAGGCGAGGGGTCTTGATCTTCGGCGAGCCGAAGCACCCCACGTCCTGGTAGCCCTGGTCATCGGTAAAGATGATGATGAAGTTGGGCTTCGCGCCCGTGCGTGCCTCGGCGCCACGCATTATCCGAGGCGTCGCCATCGCCGCGGCGCCCAATCCTATCGCCTTGAGAAAACTCCGTCGCGTCTGATTCACGTAATTCATATGCTCAGTGTCCTTCCATTGGGTTCTCTGGTTTCCGGGGGACGATACCGCGCGACGGGAACACACACAAGCATCGCCTCTCGTCGAACACGTCGAGGGTTCCGTGGTAGCGTCGGCGCGGAGGACGACGGTATACTAGGTGATTCGGAGACGACCTCCGAACGATGCACACGAGAACGATCCGGACCGGGAGAGATCATGAGCAAGCAGACGAATCGACGGGCTTTTCTGAGAACCGCGGGCATGGGCGCCGCGATGCTGGCGGCCCCGGCGGCGGTGATGGCGGCCAAGCGCAAGAAGCGCAAGCCCAAGGAGGAGGCTCCCCAGCCGGCGTCGACCGCGGCGGCGGCGGTGGGCAAGGACCTGCCGAACATCCTCTGGCTGGTCAGCGAAGACAGCAGTCCACGGCTGGGCTGCTACGGCGATACGTACGCCAAAACGCCGCACCTCGACAAGCTGGCCGAGGGCGGCATCCTGTACCTGCACGCCTTCGCCAACGCCCCGGTCTGCGCCCCGGCCCGCTCAACGCTGATCACGGGCGTGTATCCGCCCAGCCAGGGCACGCAGCACATGCGGAGCAAGAACCCGCTGGCGAGCAAGGTGAAGTTCTACAGCGAGTACCTTCGCGAGGCGGGCTACTTCACCTCCAACTGCTCCAAGACGGACTACAACTGCAGCAGGATCCCGCCCGGCGCGTGGGACCAGTGCTCGCGCAAGGGCCACTGGCGCAACCGCGCGAAGGGCCAGCCGTTCTTCAGCATCTTCAACATCGGCACGACCCACGAGAGCAGCCTGCACCGGCATGGTTCGATCACGCACGACCCGAAGAAAGCCACCCTCGCCCCCTACCACCCCGATACCCCGACGATCCGCCACGCGTACGCCCAGGTGGCCGACCGGATGACGACGATGGACGCGACGATGGGCAGTATCCTCAAGGACCTCGCCGACGACGGGCTGGCCGACAGCACGATCGTGTTCTACTACGGCGATCACGGGGGGATCGTCGGGCGGTCCAAGCGGTTCCTGTATGACTCGGGCACGCGCGTGCCGATGATCGTGCACTTCCCCAAGAAATACCGGCACCTGGCCGCCGAGAAGCCCCCCGCGCGGAGCGAGCGCATCGTCAGCTTCGTGGACCTTGCCCCCACCCTGCTGTCCCTGGCGGGGATTCCGATTCCGGAGCACATGCAGGGCAATGCGTTCCACGGCAAGCAGGCGACCGACCCGCCGAAGTACGCGTACCTCTTCCGCGGACGGATGGACGAGCGATACGACATGATGCGGGCCGTCCGCGACACGCGGTTCAAGTACATCCGCAACTACATGCCCCACCTGCCCTGGGCCCAGTACCTCAACTACCTCTGGCGCGCCCCGTCGATGCAGTCGTGGCAGGCCGAATACGACGCCGGCAGGACCAAAGGCCCGCAGAACACGTTCTTCCAGACCAAGCCCATGGAGGAACTGTTCGACATCCAGGCCGACCCCTACGAGGTCAACAATCTCGCCGACGACCCGAAGTACCGCGACGTGCTGATCCGCATGCGACGGGCCAACATCGTCTTCCTGCTGAAGAACCACGACATCGGCTTCCTGCCCGAAGGCGAGTTCGTCGCGCGGTCCGAGGGCTCCACGGCATACGACCTGGCGCGCGATCCGAAGAAGTACAATCAGCCGGCCCTGATGACCGCCGCCGACATCGCCAACCAGCGCAACGTGACGCTGCTGCCCAAGCTCCGCAAGATGCTCGCCGACGACGACAGCGGCGTGCGCTACTGGGCCGCCATCGGCTGCGTCGCCCTCGACGCCAAGGCCGCCCCGGCAGCCGCCGAACTGACCGCCGCCCTGAAAGACGCATCGCCAAACGTCCGCATCGCCGCCGCCGAGAGCCTCGTCCGCATCGGCAAGAGCACAGCCGACGCCCTGGACGTCCTGACCGCCGAACTGGACGCCAAGAACCAGTGGGTCTCGCTGGCGGCCGCCAACGCGCTGGACAACCTCGACGAAAAGGCCCGCCCCGTCCTGGCGAAGATGAAGGCCCACAAGGCAAGCGGAT
>CAZVEV010000152.1:0-13599 GCA_964625865.1 uncultured Planctomycetaceae bacterium
CACGAGATCAACACCCCGATCCAATACGTCGGCGACAACACACGGTTCATACGCGACAGCCTCAAAGACCTGATGACGCTCGTGACCCGGTACGATGCGCAACTGGATCCGGAATCCCAGAAAGTAAGCTGGCAGGACCGTGTCAGCGAAATCAAACAGACCATTGAGGACCTCGATCTTGAGTTCGTCAAGGAGGAGATTCCCAAGGCTATCGAGCAGACGCTCATGGGCGTCGATCGCGTCACGGAGATCATCCGGGCCATGAAGGACTTCTCGCATCCCGGCGTGAAGGGCAAGACGCCGACCGACCTGAACCGGGCGATCGAGAGCACCGTGACGGTGGCCCGAAACGAATGGAAGTACGTCGCCGATCTTGAACTGGACCTGGCGCCGAACCTGCCGCCGGTAGACTGCCTCCCAGGCGAGTTCAACCAGGTCATCCTGAACATGATCACCAACGCGGCCCACGCGATCGGGAAGGTCGTCGACAGCGGGAGCGACGAAAAGGGAACGATCACCGTGAGCACCCGGCGGGACGGCGACTGGGTCGAGATTCGCCTCGGCGACACGGGGACGGGTATTCCGCCCGAGGTCCGACAGAGAGTCTTCGACCCGTTCTTCACGACGAAGGAGGTTGGCAGGGGGACAGGCCAGGGCCTGAGCATCAGCCGGTCGGTCATCGTCGATAAGCACTGCGGGACGATGCAGTTCGAGACGGAAGTGGGCAAGGGCACGACGTTCGTGATCCGCCTTCCCGTCAAGGCCGCCCCGGCAACCGACGCCGCGAACAATCCCGGAGGTCAGGAGACATGGACAGAAGAAGACGAACTCTGTTTGTCGACGACGAGCCCATGATCTTGAACGGGCTGCGTCGTGCTCTGCGGTCTCAGCGCGCCGAGTGGGACGTACTCACCGCGTCGGGCGGTCGAGAGGCCCTGGATATCCTGGGGCACACCGACATCGATGTGATCGTTTCCGACATACGAATGCCCGGGATGATGGGTTACGACCTCCTGGAGGACGTGCGAAAGCGGCACGCCAGGGTGATTCGGCTGGCGCTGTCCGGGCAGGCGGCCGACGGTGACGTGGACAAGTGCGTCGGCCCGGTCCACCAGTTCCTGTCCAAGCCGTGCGAGGCCGAGCCCCTTAAGGCCATCCTTGCCCGGACACGCGTTCTGATGGACATGCCCGTTCCCGAGCGAATCAAGGGCGCCGTCAACACGATGGAAGCCCTGCCCAGTCTACCCCAGGCGTATGACAGCTTGCAGCACGAACTGGAGTCTCCGACGACCACCACGTCGGCTGTCGCTGCAACAGTGCTGCAGGACATCGGGATGAGCTTGAGGACCCTGCAACTGGTCAGCTCGTCCTTTTACGCGGCGCCGGCCGAGGTGGCGAGCCCTGCTCGTCAGATCGAGTTTCTCGGGCTGGACGTCTTGCGGCGACTGGCGTGTTCGCCGACGGCGTTTCGCCGGTGCGCCCGGCCCGAGGGGGAGAACTTCTCACTGGCCCGGCAGTGCGGCCACGGCAGAACCGTCGCCCGCTTCGCCAGGCGGATCATGGAGATGGAGGGCGCCGGCCCGGATGCGGCGGACGAGGCGTATGTGGCCGGTCTGGTGCACCATGTGGGCAAGGTCGTGTTCATGGACCGGTTCCCTGACGAATACGACGAGGCGCTGTCCCTGGGCAAGGAGCAGGGAATACCCCCGTCCGACGCCGAGACCCAGGTGTTCCAGGCCACACACGCCGCCGTCGGGGCATACCTCCTCGGACTTTGGGGGCTGCCCGATGCCGTGGTTCGGGCGGCGAGTTGGCATCATTGTCCGATCGAGAGTCCAGGCCGCCAATTCGATGCGCTTACGGCGGTCCACGCTGCGGATGTGTTTGCACATGAAATCGATGGTGCCTGTTACCCCGGCCTGCTATGGCATGTGGATAAGGAATATCTGTCCGAGCTTGGCTTGATGTCGCGGCTGCCGGTGTGGCGCGAGAATTGCCTGGAATCCGCTCACAAGGAGATGGTGAATGTCTGACAAGGTTTTGTATGTCGACGACGATGAGAACATTCTGGCCGCGTACAAACGGATTCTGCGAAAGCAGTTCGACGTGGAAACGGCGGTTGGAGGACAGGAAGGGCTTGACCTGATTGCCGCCGACGGGCCCTTTGCCGTCATCATCAGTGATATGCGCATGCCCGGAATGGACGGCGTCGAGTTCCTGACAAAGGTCAGGCAGATCGCTCCCGACGCCACTCGCATGATGCTCACGGGAAATGCGGACATGCAGACGGCTGTCGATGCCGTCAACGAAGGGAACATCTTTCGATTCCTCACCAAGCCCTGCCCCAAGGATGTCCTGGTCAAGGCCACCGCCGCCGGACTCGAACAGCACCGCCTGGTCACCGCCGAGAGACAACTGCTGGAGGAGACGCTGAACGGCAGCGTGAAAGTGATGGCCGACGTGTTGTCCCTGGTCAAGCCCCTGGCGTTCGGACGCGCCGGGCGCGTCAGGCGCTACGCTCGCCACATCGCCGACACGCTTGGCCTGAAGAATGTCTGGGAGATCGAGATCGCCGCAATGCTCTCGCAGATTGGATGCATCTCGCTGTCCGGGGAAGTACTCGAAAAGGTCTGCTCGGGGCAGGACCTGTCCGAGGCCGAACAGGACGCCTACGCCGCGCACCCGGACATCGGCGGCAGGCTGATCGTCAACATCCCACGCCTGGACAATGCCGCTCACATGATTGCGCGCCAGCACGAACCGTTTTCCTGGGACCGGTCCGAATCGCCTCCGCAGGGGCGGGACGACGTGGCCGTCGGGGGGCACGTCCTGAAGGTGGCGCTCGATTTTGACAGACTGGTGACCTGCGGGGTCAGGCCGGATGCGGCGGTCAACAAACTCCATGCAGACCCGCACGTCTACGACCCGCAGATCGTCGAAGCCCTCACGGACGTGCAGGTCTCGCTCGGCGCCAACCGGCGGGGCGTGGTGACCGTGGATCAGCTTGCGCCGGGCATGATCCTCGATCAGGACGTGCGGTCCCGAAAGGGCGGACTGCTGATCGCCAAGGGAGGCGAGGTCACGTTGGCCACCCGCGCGCATCTGCAGCGATGGGCGCAGGGGGTCGGGGTCGAGGAACCCATCCGCGTGGTGATCCCCAGCGAAGCGTCCGGCATGGGCGAAGAGGGGGCCCATCCGACCGACGTCGGGGCCGATCAGCGTGAACAGGCGATGGTGGCGGCTTCGGGTGTGCACGTTTAAGCTTGACAGGACGACAGGGGTAACATCGGAAAACAGGCGAAGTGTCGGTGGAGGTCATGTGGTGTGCGCGCGGGGAATGGCCACCGCCGTCATCGCGCCCCGGAGTCCACACAACTCTTGTTCGATAAGAGCCGTACGCGAATTGTCGTCGGGGCGAGCATGTGAGCGCAAAGGCCCGAAGCGCAAACCAATGACAACCACGCGTCGGTTTGGATTCGGAAGACCCGACCGGACTGTCAGGCTCGGCATTGTCTCCCATCTCCTGCATAGCGCATTGGGCGGTATAATACGATTTGTGGCCTGGGCTTCTACCTGTCTCGGGCCTGATCGGTCGCACCTGACGATCCGGGGATGTGGAGAAGCGTGTGAACGGTGAGGAACAGCAGAGATATTGGCGCGTTACATTTCTGAGAAGGCCAAACCACGGAGAACTCGATGAGCAATGCGACGCGCCATTCCAAACGGCGAGCATTCAGCATGCTTGCCGCTGCGCTGCTGGTGACCATAGCGGGAGTCGGCCAGCGGAAGTGCCCTGCCGCAGAGGCGGGCAAGAACGCCCTGCGCAAGGCGTGCGCGAAGGAGAACTACACGTTCACGCCGAACCTGCGACGGGCGTTTCTCGCATTCGCCAAGGCGCAGGCACGGGCTGACCTGAAAGCCGCCGGCCACGCGCTGCCTCAGGACTTCCTCGCCTGGGTCGACGCCAATCCGCACGTCGAGGCGAGCGTCTATGCCGCCCATGACACGCCCTCGGACGTGCTGCTGCACCTGTACTCACTGCGGCTGGACCTGGGCAAGGCCCGCTTCGAGAAGTATCACCAACTGGCCCTTGCGACGGCCATCGTGCACGCCAAGCAGGAGACGGATGTTGATGGCACGCCTCGCCAGCCGCTGAAGCTCGTCATCGGTGGCGATCCCCGCAAGCGCGTCAATACGAAGGATCCCGGCCGCACGCTGGACAAGAACGATCACATCATCAACTTCCTCAACGAGAACACGATCGAAGAGGACGTCGTGACGGGATACAAGGAAGAGCTGCCCGAACTGAAGTACGATGAGCGCGGCATTGCGATTCCGGCGCCCAAGCGGAAGAAGCCCAAGAAGGTGCCCGTCATCGAGAAACGCACCCGGTCGTTGTACGCGTGTGACGTGATGGCGAGCAAGGCCCTCCAGACGCGGTTCAACGCCTACATGACGTCCAGGGGCCATCCCGTGGACATTGATTGCGGCGACCGCGTGATCCACTGGAAGAGCCGCGACGCCGTGCACCGTCAGGCCAGACGCAACATCGCTGCCGCCTTCAAACTGTTCCGCGACGCGTACGAGGCCAAGGGCTACCTGCCCGCCCAACGCGACCCGATCCCCACGCCCGGCGAGCGGTGCGCCTACATCATCCGGAACTACGAGCACGTCTTTCCCAGCGACGTCCGGGCCAATCGCAAGTGGCCGCTGTTTCCCATTACGGCGCCCTGGCCGGTGATGACGCTTCTGGCCGACGACGACCAACCGCTGCGCGAGCGCGAGGAGCGGTGGATCGCCTTCCGGGACAAAGGCGAGTTCAAGAAGTACGGCGAGTACATCGGAGCGATCGCTCAGCAGTTTGACCTGCAGTCCGCTCGCCGCCTCAAGCCGCACCCGTTCACCTATCACACCGTCCAGATGATGCTCAAGGACGGCGGGGTCTGCGGGACGATGGGGGCGATCTCCGCCCGGTCGCACGTCAGCCTCGGTATCGGGGCCTGCCAGGCGATCCAGCCCGGCCACTGCGCCATGGTCGCCTTCGGCTACGACGCCAAGCACAAGCGCTACGTCTGCAAAGGTCAGCAATACGCCACCGGTGGCGACGAGAAGACCACGCCGTTCGCACGATGGTACTTCGGCGACGCGGCCAAACGGTACGCCCGAAAGCCGGGCTTCGGCGTTCAGCCGAACCCACGCAAGCCCATGGTCTACCACCAGAGCATCGCGTGGGCGGTGAACTACGGCATGGCGTCCTTCCTCGACTCGACGATGGCCTATTGCGTCTATCGCCTGCTGGACGAACCCGACCGCAAGGCCCACGGGGCGGCGCTGCTGGCAAGCGGGCATTCAATCAACCCATACAACTTCCTCCTGACCGATGCCGCCCAGGCCGCCGCGGACACGCCCCACAAACAGGTGCGTTTCTGGCAGACGTTCCGAGTGGCAATCCAGGCCGGCGCCGACAAGAGCGGCTGTCCCGCCGACGGGTTGTACGCCAGGACCGTCAGGAAGAAGGTCTTCGAGAGCCTCGCACAACTGCCCGTGCCGAAGGATACACGGGCCGCCAAGGACATCTACGCGTTCCTGCAAGCCGAAAAGTGCGACGCGCCGGGGGCGCTGGTGGCCTATCGCCTGGCGATTGAAGGCCTGCCCGCACTGCTGGCCCGCACCGAGGCCGACTACACGAAGCACCTGGCCGCCACGCGGACCAACGCCTCGCAGGCAAACGACCCCGCCTGCGCTCGGATGGCCGCCGCACTCAAGGCTACCGCGGCTGCCATCAAGGACAAGCAGCTGCGGCGCCGGTGGGCTGCGGGCCTGTGGAAGAAGGCGGCCGGGCGTGAAATGTACTTCGGCCGGGGCATGCGAGTCTCGGTCGACCCCGCCGTGTCGCTCCTGGCCAGACAGGCCGGCCAGCGGATGCCTGGCTACACGCAACTGATGCAATCCCTGCTGGACCGCCTCGCCACGGAGTTGAAGGCCTCGATAGCCGGTCAGCGTGATATCAAGACCTGTCGCCTGCTGGCCGCCAGGATCAATGCTGCAGCGAAATACACCAGGGATCCGGCCCAGAGGCGCCAATGGGCCCAGCAGTTGGCGAAGATCATCGCCGGACACGAGACCTTCAAACCCAAGACCACGCGGAAGAAGACCAAGGTCCTCCGCGACCCGTGTGCTGACGCCATCAAGGGACTTCGCTCGGCGACCTGAACGAGGCACCGCGTATGACAACCCGCCGCGGTTGCCTGCGGAAGCCCCTCTGGAAAGCGCAGGGGACCGGCCTGAGAGCCTATATCCCGGCCGAGGTGGTAAGAGGCGTATCACGGCGCCGAGGGCGGCCAGGGGCGTCTATGGGGCTCAGGCCGGATGCTGCGCGGGTGTTCGTCTCATTCGGAAACGCGGTGGGGGCTACTGGTCCGACGGCGCGGCTCGGCGACCGTGACGCGTCGCGAGGACGACCAGGGCGGCAGCGGCGCCGACGAGGCCCACCGGCAGGAGTTTCAGCGAGCCGGTCATGGCGTCGACGGCCAGGCCCAGCAGGGGGGCCACCACGGCGGCCGACAGGCTCTTGGCCTGGTTCTCGATGCTCAGGATGGTCGCCGTCTCAGCCGGGTCTGCATGGGCGGTGAAACGCGTGATCAGAATGGGGCGCCAGAAGTTCTGGAGGACGGCCAGCGCGACGAACGCCGCGATCGCCAGTGGCGAGAACCCCAGTGCGACCCCGGCGGCGACTGCGGCGTAGGCAGCGGCGGTGACGGCCCACAGCCAGGTCGCCGCCCGCCGCTCGGAGCCGGTGCGGTCGACCAGCACGTGCGACCGTCGCGAGGCCAGCGCGCCGAGGATGTAGAGCACGAAGTAGACCGCCCCTATCAGCAGGGCCGTCCGCTGGGCCTCGTCGCCCAGCCACGTCGCCGACGCCAGGGCGGCCACCGCCGCCATGCGCAACAGAGGCTGGAGGTAGTCCTTGGCGACCTTGTAGACGCCCTCGTAGGCCATCGACTCGCCGATCAGCCCCCGCAGCGGGCCCGGGCGCACGCAGCGCCCCACCGCGCCGAACAGCGTTCGTACGATCTCGCCGACGGACTTGTGTCCCTCGTGCTGGCCGTCGAGATAGGACGGATAGCTCAGGAAGTTGACGATGTTGGCCAGGTAGGGCACGATGCAGATCAGGAACAGCCACGAGTAGTCGCGCACCACAAAGTAGATCGCCGCCGCCAGGACGACGTTGAGAGCTGAGCCCAGCTTGCTCCACGATCGCGTCAGGCCGTAGACCTTTGTCTTCTCGCCCCCGCGCCCCTCGTGAGCGAGCCAGTCGAAGATGATCGCCTTGTGCGTGCCGGTCCGAAACGCCTCGCCCACGCTGAACAGCGCCATCGCCACGAACATCAGCCACACCTGCTCGCACAGGCCGAAGACCAGGAAGGCCCCGATGTAAGCGACGAACGACAGGACCATCGCGCGGCGCCGCCCGGCGACGTCGGCGATCGCGCCGGTGGGAACCTCGAGCACGTTGATGCAGATCTCGCGGAAGCCCATCAGCAGCCCGACCATCGTGAACGAGCCGAGTTTGTCCAGCATCGCCAGAAGGAAGAACGGCTCGAAGTACCGCTGGCCCTTCAGGAAGCCGTAGAGTGAGAAACGGACAAGCATCAGCGTTCTCCGGAGTCGCCACGCAGGATGGGCAACTCGGCACACGTCGCATCGTCAAAGCCCAGGGTCGCACACAGGGCGTTCGTCAGCGGCTTGGTCGTCTCGTCGACGGCAACGTCGCGTCCGGCCAGGTGCGACAGGCTGGTCACCGCGCCGCCGCCGGCCTGGCCGCACGGGACGATCAGATCGAACGCGCCGGCCGCGTCACGCGTCACGTTGACTGCCAGGCCATGATACGTGACCCATCTCGCTACCGCCACGCCGACGGCGGCGACTTTCGCCCCGCCGGCCCAGACGCCGATGACGCCCTCGCGCCGATCGGCCTGTATACCGAAGTCGGCCAGCAGGCGAATGACGGCCTCCTCCAGGGCGCAGACGAATCCGCGCACGCCGCCGGGTCGGCCCGCCAGGTTGACAATGGGGTAGGCCACCAGTTGCCCCGGCCCGTGCCACGTGACCTGTCCGCCTCGCCGCGAGCGGTGGATCTCCACGCCGAGCGCATCGAGGCGGGCGTGACCGGCGAGGATGTCCTCGTCGCGTCCGCGGCGGCCTAGCGTTATCACGGGCG
This sequence comes from uncultured Planctomycetaceae bacterium, assembly GCA_964625865.1. Classification (GTDB taxonomy): domain Bacteria; phylum Planctomycetota; class Phycisphaerae; order SM23-33; family SM23-33; genus CAZVEV01. The sequence continues at coordinate 8,222 of CAZVEV010000152.1, forward strand.
GATCGTGCTCGAGCAGCAGCAGGTGAGGCGGCTCGTCGCGACTGGCCTGCATGCGGGCGACAAGGGCCTGCTGGACGTCGAGGGCGTCCTGGTATGAGATACGCCCCAGGTTGTGGACTATGAGGTCGGACATTGTTTCCTGGTAGGGCGTGCAACGTGTTGCACGCGGAAGGGCTTGGGCATTCGTTCCGCGTGCAACGAGTTGCACGCCCTACAGGCTATGCGGTCTGGAAAAGGTGACACCGAAACCAGCGCGCCACCGTCGTGACGCGGGACGCTATTCGGTTTTGGGCGGCAGGGACGCAACGTCGGGTTGTCTGGCGGCGCGGGTCTCGTCGAGTTGTCCGACGACGGTCGTTGTCGGACAGGCGGCCAGGGCGTCGGGGTCGGACTCGGCGAGTTCGGCGATGTCGATCATGGCGGCGATGAAGGAGTCGAGGGTTTCCTTGGATTCGCACTCGGTCGGCTCGATCATCATCGCCTCGTGGACGATCAGCGGGAAGTAGACCGTCGGCGGGTGGAAGCCGCGGTCGATGAGGGCCTTCGCGACGTTGATCGCCCGCGCGCCCTTGACCGCCTGCCTCGCGGCCGAGAAGACGCACTCGTGCATGCAGGGACCGGGGTAGGGCAGGTCGAAGTGGTCCTTGAGTTTTTCCATCACGTAATTGGCGTTCAGGACGGCGTTGTCGGCAACGCGATGGAGGCCCTCGGCGCCGAGCATGAGAATATAGGCGTAGGCCCGCAAAATGATGCCGAAGTTCCCGTAGAACGGCGCGATGTAGCCGATGGACTTGGGGCGGTCGTAGTCGAGATAGAACGACCCGTCGTCGCGTTCGCGGATGACGGAGGTCGGGAGGAACTCGGCGAGCTTGGCCGTCACGCCGACGGGGCCTGCGCCGGGCCCGCCGCCGCCGTGGGGCGTGGCGAACGTCTTGTGAAGGTTGACGTGGACGATGTCGAATCCCGCATCGCCCGGCTTGCACCGCCCGAGCAGGGCGTTGAGGTTCGCCCCGTCGTAGTACATCAGCCCGTCAACGGCGTGGACCCTATCGGCGATTTCGTGGATTCGGTGATTGAACAGTCCCACCGTGTTGGGGCACGTCAGCATCACGCCGGCGACCTTGTCGTCGAGGACGGCAGCCAGTGCATCAACGTCCATCACGCCGGCTGCGTCGGAGGGCACGGTCTTGACGTCATAGCCCGCAATGGCCGCACTGGCCGGGTTCGTGCCGTGCGCACTGTCGGGAATGAGGATCGTCGTCTTGTCGTTGCCGCGGTCGGCGTGATAGGCCGCGATGATCATCGCGCCGGTCAACTCGCCGTGCGCCCCGGCCAGCGGCTGCATCGTAAACGCCGCCATGCCGCAGATCTCGCGCAGCAGCAGGTCCATCCGCCTCAGGACCGCCAGGGCCCCCTGGACCATCATCTCCCCGCCGGGCAGTTGGGGCAGCAGGGGATGGAGATACGCAAAGCCCGGATAGCCCGCGATGCGCTCGGTGGCCTTGGGGTTGTACTTCATCGTGCACGAGCCCAGCGGATAGAAGCCCGTATCCACGCCGAAGTTGAGCCTGCTCAGGGCCGTGAAGTGGCGCACCACGTCCAGTTCGGACAGTTCGGGCAGTTCGGCCGGCGCGTCGCGAAGCAGATTCGGTTTGAACGCCACGCGCGACCCGACGCCGCTGGCCACGTTGCGGACGGCCCGTCGCCCGGGCACGGACTTATCGAATATGAGTTTCACAGGATCACCTCCAGCGTGTGGGCGAGGAAGTCGATGTCTTGCTTCGTGCGTTTCTCGGTAACCGCGACAAGGAGACAGTTGTTCATCTCGGGCCAATACCGCCCCAGCGGGAAACCTGCCGCCAGCCCGCGATTGAACAGGCCGCGAATGACCTTGTCAGCGGCCATCGGAAGGTTCAGGACGAATTCGTTGAAGTACCAGCGATTGGGGAATCGCATGGTCACGCCGGGCACTTCCGTGAGCCTTCGCTGGGCGTAGCTGGCCTTGTCGGCGCAGGTCTGGGCCAGTTCGGCCAGCCCGCCCTTGCCGAGCAGACTCAGATACACCACCGCCGTCAGGGCGCACAGGCCCTGGTTGGTGCAGATGTTGGACATCGCCTTCTCGCGACGGATGTGCTGTTCGCGGGCCTGCAGGGTCAGTACGAAGCCTTCGCGGCCCTTGGCGTCGACGGTCCGGCCCGCGATGCGCCCGGGCATCTTCCGCATGTACTTCGTTCGGGTGGCCATGTAGCCGAGGTACGGTCCGCCGAAGGAAATGGGCATGCCGAGGCTCTGGCCCTCGCCGACGACGATGTCGGCCCCCATCGACCCGGGCGTCTTGAGAATGCCCAGCGAGATCGGATACGCCGAAACCACCAGCAGGGCGCCGTGGGCGTGGGCCAGTTCGGCCAGGTCCGTCAGGTCGTCGGCGCAGCCGAAGAAGTTCGGGTTCTGCACGATCACCGCGGCGGTCTGGTCGTTGATCTGGGCGGCGACGGCCTCGCGGTCGACCAGGCCCTCGCGGGATTCGGTCTCCACCAGGTCGATGCCCAGGTTGCTCGTGTACGAGCGGACCATCTTGCGGTAGATCGGGCTGACCGAATCATCGACGATCACCCGCCGCCGCCGCGTGACGCGCAGGGCCATCATGATCGCCTCGTAGACCGCCGTCCCGCCGTCGTACAGCGAGGCGTTGGCGACTTCCATGTCGGTCAGCCGACAGATCGCCGACTGGTACTCGTAGATCGCCTGGAGCGTGCCCTGGGAGATCTCCGGCTGGTAAGGTGTATACGCGGTGTAGAACTCGCTTCGGGAGACGAGGGCTTCTAGTGCGGCGGGCACGAAGTGATCGTAGAACCCGCCTCCGAGGAAGCCGATCAGGCCCGTGGTGTTGTGGTCGGCCAGCGTCGCCAGCTTGCTCCGCACCTCCTGTTCGGTCAGGCCGGCGGGGATGTCCAACTTCCCGCAGCGAAGTTCGGGGGGAATGTTGGCGAACAGGTCGTCGATGCTGTCAACGCCGATGGCGTCGAGCATCTGTCTCTGTTGCTCGTCTGTGTTTGCGATGAACGGCATGGTGTGCTCCGGTCAGGCCGCGGGGTCCGTGCCCGCGGTCAGCCCTGTTCCTGGGCCAGAAGGGCCTCGTACTGCGCGGCATCCATCAGGCCGTCCAGTTGCGACGGGTCGGCCAGCGTGATCGTGTAGATCCATCCCGCGCCGTAGGGGTCGCTGTTGACCGGCGAGGGGTCGTCCTCGAGTGCGGCGTTGGTCTCGGCGACCGTGCCGTCGGCGGGGGCGTAGATGCTGGCGGCAGCCTTGGCCGACTCGACTACGCAGGCTTCGGCGCCCTTGGCCAGTTCGGCGCCTTCGTCGGGCAGTTCCACGAACGTGATGTCGCCCAGGGCGTTCTGCGCGTGGTCGGTAATGCCCACGGTCGCCGTTCCCTCGCCGGGCTTGATCCACTCGTGCTGGTCGGTGTACTTCAGGTCGGTCGGTATCATCTCTCGTGCTCCGTCAGTGGTGTCATGGGCGTGCCTTGGCGCGGCACGTGCCGTGTGTATAAAGGGGTTTGTCGCAGACGGTGGCGGGCAGTTCGGCCCGGGCGGTGCGAATGGTCAGTTCCGTGCCGCTCGCCGAGGCGTCCGGGGCGACGTAGCCCATGGCGATGGACACCTGCAGGCTGGGCGAAAACGCCGCGCTGGTGACCGTCCCGACGACGTGCCCGTCGCGGACAATCTGATCGCCCTCGGCCGCGCGGCGCCGCGTGTCTGTTCGCATCGCTATCAGCGTGCGCTGCGGGGGCGCTTCGGCTATCGTTCGCAACGCCGCGGCGCCGATGAACTCCCGTGACAGGTCGATGAACCCGCCCAGGCCCGCTTCAATGGGATTGTGCGACTCGCTCAGTTCGTTGCCATACAGCGGATAGCACATCTCCAGGCGCAGCGAGTCCCGCGCGCCAAGGCCCGCGGGAAGAACGGGCGGAGCAAGTGCGACGTACTCGAAGATCCGCTTCAGATCACTGGCTGAGGCCATGATCTCGTAGCCCAGTTCGCCGGTGTAGCCGGTCCGCCCGATGACGCAGTCGCGCCCGCAGCATCGCGTGCGACGGGCGGTGAAGTACCCCAGATCCGCCACGTCGGCGTCGGCGAACTGCGCGAGCACGTCCAAGGCCTTGGGCCCCTGCAGGTCGAACTTGCCCCATCGCTCGGCCGAGAGATTTCGGAGAATCACGTCATCGCCCAACTGCTCGCCGAGGTGAGCGAAATCGCTCTCGAGCGTGCCGGCGTTGACGACCAGGAGGAACTCGCCCTCGTCGAGTCGCATCAGGATGGTGTCGTCCATCACTCCGCCCGCGTCGTTCAGGAGGAAGCCGTACCTGCAGGCCCCGACGCGCATGGCGGCGGCGTCCTGCGTGCCGACTGCGCCGAGGCGGTCCGCGGCGTCAGGGCCGCTGATGAGGAACAGGCCCATGTGGCTGGTGTCGAATACGACAGCCTCGGAGCGACAGTGCGCATGCTCGGCGAGTACGCCGCTGTATTGCACGGGCAGGATCCACCCATGGAAGTCCACAAGCCTGGCGCCCAGGCGGGTGTTGTAGTCGTGGAGAACGGTTGTTTTCGGCACGGGTCATCCCAGGCAGAGGTCTTCACTCGCCGCCCCGACCACCGCGGTGGGGGCGAACCGGGACAATACCACCCTTCCTGCAATTCCCGCAAGAGGACGCTCTCTGGAAACTGCAAATAACTGCGCAGACCGCGCTGGGCAGCGCGTGCAGACGAATCGCGTGCGTGGTCCGCATGACGAGACAGGGCGGTCTCAGGCCTTGGTGCGGCCGCGGTAGTCTTCGGCGCGGGGTTCGGCGATGGCGTCGAGGAGCATCTCGATGATGCGGTCGGGCGTGATGCCCTCGGCGTCGGCGTTGAAGTTGGTGAACAGGCGATGTCGCAGGACGGGCTTGGCCACGTGGCGGACATCGTCGCACGAGACGGTCAACCGCCCGCGGAGCAGCGCCAGGCTCTTGGCGCCCAGCACGAGATATTGGGCGGCCCGGGGCCCGGCGCCCCAGGTGAGATAGTCCGTGACGAACTGCGGGCTCGTACCGTCGTCCGGGCGGCTGGCGCGGACGAGGTTCACCGCGTAGTCCACCACGTGCTGTGACACCGGAATCTTGCGGACCACGCGCTGCAGGGCCAGAATGTCGGCCCCGCTGAGGACCGCCTGCGGGGCGGCGGTGATCTCCGCCGTGGTGGTCTTGACGATCTGACGTTCCTCGTCGCGCGAGGGGTAGTCCACGTTGACCATGAACATGAACCGGTCGAGCTGGGCCTCGGGCAGGGGGTAGGTGCCTTCCTGCTCGATGGGGTTCTGCGTGGCCAGCACGAAGA
>CAZVEV010000153.1:0-10002 GCA_964625865.1 uncultured Planctomycetaceae bacterium
GTCCGGCGGCGGCAGCGATCGTGGTCTTGCTGGCGATGGCGATGCTGGGCCTCCCAAGCCACAAGCCCGACAGGCCCGTTCACTTGCCCTGGCTGCTGCACTGGATTCCCCGCACGATGTTCCGCACACTGATCCTCGCGCCGCTCTGGGGCGCCTGGGCCATGCTCATCACGTCGCAGTTCTGCAGGCCCGCCGAGCGGGCCGAGCCCGCGGTGGCCGCCCTGGCCGCCGGGTGCGGGCCCATGACCGCCGCCGCCTGCCTCCTGGTGCCCCTGGTACCCACGCTGTACGCCTACCGTCTGTGGGGCTGGTGGTACCTGAGCATCCCCGCCGCCGCGATCGCCGCCGCCACCGTCGGTGGCTGGCTGGTCTGTCGTCGCGCCGGCGGCCTGACCCGCTCGGGGCTCCTGGCGGGCAACATGCTCACGCAGATCGCCTTTGTCCTGGCCTACCTGGCGACCATCCGTTGACGAGATTGCTCGCGCGAGGCACTTGACGCCGGTCCGTGCGGGGATGTAAAACACCGGCATGAAAACTACAGCACTACTGACGACGTCAATTGAGAACTTCCCCCGTCGCACCGGAAAGGTCCGCGATATCTACGACCTGGGCGACAAACTCCTGCTCGTGGCGACCGACCGGATCAGCGCCTACGACGTGGTGATGCCTAACGGCATTCCCGACAAGGGACGCGTCCTGACGCAGATCAGCAGCTTCTGGTTCGACCTGCTGACCGACGTGACGCCCAACCACGTCATGTCCATGGACGTAGCCGACCTGCCCGACGGGTGCAACGCCGACGAACTCGACGGGCGGTTCATGCTCTGTCGCAAGGCCACCGTCACGCCGATCGAGTGCGTTGTCCGCGGCTATCTCGCCGGCAGCGGCTGGCGCGAGTACCAGGAAGACGGCACGGTGTGCGGGGTGGCCCTGCCCGAGGGGCTCAAGCAGTGCGCCGAACTGCCCGAGCCGATCTTCACCCCCGCCACGAAGGCCGAGTCCGGCCACGACGAGAACGTCTCGTTCGAGCAGGCGGCCGAGATCGCCGGCGTCGAGACCATGACGCAACTGCGCGACCGCTCGATCGCCCTGTACGTCAAGGCCCGCGCGTACGCGGCCGAGCGAGGCATCATTCTTGCCGACACGAAGTTCGAGTGGGGCACGACCGACGAGGGCGAGCTGATCCTGATCGACGAGTGCCTGACCCCCGACTCGTCTCGGTTCTGGCCGGCCGACGAGTACAAGCCCGGTCGCGACCAGGCGAGCTTCGACAAGCAGTTCGTCCGGAACTACCTCGACGAGATCTCATTCGATCGCACGCCCCCGGGTCCGGTCCTGCCCGCGGACATCGTCCAGAACACCCGCGCGAAGTACATCGAGGCCTACACCCGCCTGACCGGGCGGTCCTTCCAGTGGGAGTAGGTCGCGCAGGTGGAAACCGCGGCGCGGTCGCGGATAGAATGGTGACGTAGCGCAGAGAAACTCAGAGCCCCCCGACGATGTCGGGGGGGATCCCCACGACGCAGTCGCGGGGCTCTTGTCCACCGAGCACAACGAAAGAGGTCAACCATGAAGGAAGCAGGAATGAACAGGCGTTCGATGCTGAAGACAGCGGGCGCGGCGGTGGGAATGGGCGCACTGGCGGCCGGTGCGGGCGGCTGCGGGAAGGTCACGAGCATGGTCACGGGCAAGAGCGAGGTCGCCTTCGACAACGACACATATTACGACGCGGACGGCACGTTCAGCGAAGACAAGGCCAAGGACGCCTACATCGCGCTGATGGAGTACCACGGCTATCCGGTGTTTCCGGACATGAAGAAGAATCTGTGGGTTTCGGACTACAACACCGGCCAGTTCGCCAAGCTCGGCCTCGGCGCCAGGATGTGGATGAACAACGCCAAGGACCGCTACATGCTGATGGACCTGTTCCTCATGCCCGGCCAGATGCTGCCCGAACATTGGCACCTCGAGGGCACCGAGGGCGAGGACAAGGGCAATCCGGCCAAGCGCGAAGGGTGGCTGATCCGTTACGGCAAGTCGTACGTGGTGGGCATCGGCGAGCCGAACCTCCCGCCCGAGGTGGTCATTCCGGCCTGTCACGACGGCGGGAAGACAGAGACCAAGCACTGTGTCATCGCCACGCCGGGCGTGTTCGTTCCGCTGGCCGAGGTCGGGACCAAGCACTGGCAGTGGGGCGGGCCGGACGGCGCGATCATCACCGAGGTCGCCAACGTCCATTCCAACTCGGCCGTCCGTCACCAGGACAAGGCCTGCAACGACTTCTTCCTCAAAGGATAATCGTCGCTGAGACAGGATGTTGGATTCCCTTGCGTCGCGGCCCGGGTCCGGAGTCCGCGGGGCGAGAAAAGACACCAAGCCCCCCGGGTCATAAAAAGTGATCCGGGGGGCTTGACACTGCGGGGGCAGTGGTCTATAGTTCCCCGTCTTGCCCGGGGCCGGGACGCGCCCAGGCGGGGGGAATTGCCCGGAGGGAGGGTTGTCTTGGCGTGGCATCGGGTTTCCGATGCGTGGCCGGGCGGGCCGACTCGCAGGATGCGATCGTCCGCCCAAAACCAGTAGAATCGTTGCGTTGGACGTGTCGGATTAAGGAGCATTGACCGTGGAATTTGAGAACAAAGTCGCACTGATTACCGGGGCCACCGGTTCGATCGGCAAGGGACTTGCCGCACGACTTTGCGAGCAGGGCGCCAAGGTGTTCATCACCGACCTGAAGCAGGACATGATCGACGAGGTCTGCGCCGAACTGTCGCCTGACGGGGCGATCTGCAAGGGCCTGGCGGCCGACGTGACGGATCACGAGCAGGTCAAGGCCGTCGTCGCCGCGACGGCCGAGGCCTTCGGCGGGAAGATCGACGTGCTGGTCAACGTCGCCGGGGTCACCGGCGAGGGCAACCACGTCGAGGACATCACCCCCGAGGACTGGGACTTCGTTTACGCGGTCAACTGCAAGGGCTCGTTCCTGTTCGTCAAGGAAGTGGTCCCGATCATGAAAGCCGGCGGCGGCGGGGCGATCGTGAACTTCTCGTCGAAGTCGGGCAAGACCGGCTCGGCGCTGATGAGCGCGTATTCGTCAGCCAAGGGCGCGATTATCGCCTTCACGCAGGCGTTGGCGTTCGAGTTGGCCGGCGACAACATCCGCGTCAACTGCGTGTGTCCCGGCATCACCGAGGGCACGGGCGTCTGGTCGAGCGTCTCGACCGCCTACCAGCGCACGATGGGCCAGTCCATGGAAGAGCTGATCAAGACGTTCTCGGCCAAGGTCCCCCTCAAGCGCCTGGCGAAGATCGAGGAGATCGTCGCCGTCACCGCGTTCCTGGCCTCCGCGGGCGCCGGCTACATGACCGGCCAGGCCATCAACATCACCGGCGGGCGCGAAATGCACTAAGCCGGACCGCCCCGGCAAGATGATCACCGGCGTGTGTGTCGCAGCGAGGGTCGCTGGGGCCCGCCGCTCCGAATAGACCTGAACACTGAACTGTCACAGGAGATAGTAATGGAAACCAGGCAGGATGCATTGGGCATGATTGAGACCCGCGGGTTCACCGCGATGGTCGAAGCCTCTGACGCAATGGTCAAGGCTGCAAAGGTTGAGCTGGTCGGCTACGAGAAGATCGGCGGCGGGTTTGTGACGGCCGTCGTTCGCGGCGACGTTGCCGCCGTCCGCGCCGCCGTGGATGCCGGCACGCGAGCCGCCGAGCGCGTCGGCGAGCTGGTCTCGACGCACGTGATTCCCCGTCCGCACTTGAACGTCGACGTGGCCCTGCCCCTGGGACGCACGCCGCAGAAGGGTAAGTAACCATGGTAGATCTGCGAACCTACTCCATTCTGGACTCGATCCAGTCGCAGGTGGCCTCGCTGATCTCGACGATCAGCCGCGGCTTCCTGCCCGTGACGGGCCAGGCCGCCTGCGTGATCGAAATCGCCCCCGGCATCGAGATCAACCGCCTGACCGACATCGCCGTCAAGGCCACCAAGGTCAAGCCCGGCCTGCAGGTCGTCGAGCGGTCCTTCGGCATGCTCGAGATGCACTCTGACGAGCAGGGCGACGCCCGGATGGCCGGGCAGGCCGTCCTGGACGCACTCGGCCAGGAAGTCGACCACCGCATGAAGCCCCGCGTGCTGACCAGCCAGTTGATCAAGAACGTGATCGACCATCACCTGATGCTGATCAACCGCGTGCGGTACGGCAACATGATCGTCCAGGGCGACACGCTGTACATCCTGGAGATCGAGCCGGCCGGCTACGCCTACTACGCCGCCAACGAGGCCGAAAAGGGCGCCCACATCAAGATCATCGACATCAAGGGCATCGGCAAGTTCGGTCGCCTGTACATCTCGGGCGATGAGGCCGAGGTCGTCGAGGCCGCCCGCATCGTTGAAGCACGGCTGGACTCGCTGACCGGGCGCGACCCCCGCGAGCAATACAAGAAGAAGTAACGGACTCACAAGACAACGAATCTGAGGAAGAGTAATGGAAACCAGGCAGGATGCATTGGGCATGATCGAGACCCGCGGGTTCACCGCGATGGTCGAAGCCTCTGACGCGATGGTCAAGGCGGCAAAGGTTGAGCTGGTCGGGTACGAGAAGATCGGCGGCGGCTTTGTCACCGCGGTGGTTCGCGGCGACGTTGCGGCGGTTCGCGCGGCGGTTGATGCCGGCACGCGGGCGGCCGAACGCGTGGGCGAGCTGGTCTCGACGCACGTGATTCCTCGTCCGCACCTGAACGTGGACGTGGCACTGCCCCTGGGCCGCACGCCCAAGAAGTAGTCACTCAGGACAATGGCGTCAGGCGCGCGGCCGCTGGAGGTCGCGCCGCCGTGAGAACGAGGCCTAGCAGATGATACTGGCACGAGTTGTCGGGACCGTGGTTTCGACGCACAAGTCGGCGAAGATCAAGGGCATTAAGTTCCTGCTTTGCGAGAAGATCAACCCTGCCACGATGGAAGGCAAGGATGATTACGTGGTGGCCGCCGACGGCGTGGGAGCCGGAACGGGCGAGATCGTCTTCTACGCGTCGGGCAGTTGCGGGCGGTACACCGAGGTAACGCTGGGCAAGCCCGCCGATGCGACCATCACGGCTATCGTCGACCGCATGGACAAGGACGGCGAACTGGTCTACGTCAAGCACGACCCCGATCTGGATCCGTGGGCCTAACGGCGCCGGCGAGGCAGTGAGGCTGAGGCAAGCATGATACTGGGCATGGTAGTAGGAACGGTCGTGACGTCGAAGAAGGCCGACGGTATCGAAGGCGCGAAGTATCTTCTCGTCGAGCGATGCAACCAGCAGGGCCAGGGACGCAACGACTTCCACGTCGCCCTGGACCAGATCGGCGCCGGGACCGGCGAGATGATCTTCATGTCCCAGGGCAGCCCGAATCGCCAGACCCCCCGGACCTTCGACAAGCCGGTCGACGCCACAATCCTCGGGATTGTCGACCTGATAGACGAACACGGCGACGTGGTCTATCAGAAATAGTGAGGCCGATGAGACATGGACGAACTTGAACAGAACATACGCCTGCTGGTGCAGGACATTGTCTCGAAGATGGCGATGCCCGACGCCGCCGCCGCCCCCGCGGCGCCCGCCGAGCCGCTGGCACCGGGCATCTTCGGGGATATCGAGTCCGCCATCGCCGCGGCGAAGGTCGCGCAGGCGGAACTGGCCGAGATGTCGCTCGAGACCCGGGCCGACATCGTTCACGCCATGCGACGCGTTGGATACGACAACGCCGAGAAGCTGGCCCGACTGGCCGTCGATGAGACCGGCTTCGGACGCTACGAAGACAAGGTCGTCAAGCACCGCATGGTCTCCCACGACACCCCGGGCGTCGAAGACCTCCAGCCGCTGGCGTACTCGGGCGATCACGGCCTGACCATCGCCGAACGCGCCCCCTGGGGCGTCATCGGCGCGATCATCCCGAGCACGAATCCGTCTTCGACGGTCATCTGCAACGGTATCGGCATGGTGGCGGGCGGAAACTCGGTCGTCTTCGGACCCCACCCCGGCGCCAAGAAGGTCTCCGCCCTGGCGGTGACCCTGATGAACGAGGCGATTACCTCCGCCGGCGGGCCCAAGAACCTGATCGTCGCGATGGCCGAGCCCACCATCAAGGCCGCCAACGAGATGATGACCCATCCGGATGTCCGTCTGCTGGTGGTCACCGGAGGCCCGGCCGTCGTTCGCGTCGCGATGAACAGCGGCAAGAAGGTCATCGGCGCCGGCCCGGGCAACCCGCCCTGCGTGGTTGACGAGACGGCCGACATCGCCCGCGCCGGACGCGACATCGTTCGCGGCGGCGGGTTCGACAACAACATCGTCTGCATCTGTGAGAAGGAAGTCATCGCCGTTGACTCGATCGCTGACCGCCTCAAGCAGGAAATGTGCATCAACGGCGCCCACGAGCTGAACGAAGAGCAGATCGCCGCCGTAACCAAGCTCGTGATTGCCGACCCCGGCAGGCCCGGACACGAAGGCGCGCCGAACAAGAAGTTCGTCGGCAAGGATCCGTACGTTATCGCCAAGGCCGCCGGCATCGACGTGCCCGAGTCCACCCGCCTGCTGCTGTGCGAGGTCCCGCTGGACCACCCGCTGTTCTGGACCGAGCAACTGATGCCCGTCATGCCCCTGGTCCGCGTGCCGAACGTCGACGAGGCGATCGACCTGGCGGTCAAGGTCGAGCACGGGTTCCGCCACACGGCGATGATGCACTCGCTGAACATTGCCAAGCTCTCGAAGATGGCCCGAGCGATGAACTGCTCGATCTTCGTCAAGAACGGCCCGTGCGTTTCGGGCCTGGGCGTCGGCGGGACCGGCTACACCTCGCTGTCGATCGCCAGTCCCACCGGCGAGGGCGTCACCCGCGCCAGGGACTTCACCCGAGAGCGGCGGTGCGTCGTCGTGGACTACTTCCGAATCGTCTAGCCGGACCGGAGCACCCGTGAAGCTTGGAAGAATAACAGGCCGAGTCGTCTCCACGCAGAAGCTCGAGTGCTTTGAAGGCATCAAGCTCCTGCTGATCCAGCCTCTGGACAGGGATCTGAACGCCAAGGGCGACGTGATAGTCGGCATGGACGCGGTCCGTGCGGGCGAAGGCGACCTGATCTACTACGAGTCGTCCAAGGAGGCCCCCCAGGCCATGCCCGACGGCAACTGGTTCCAGCCCGGGGACGTGGCGATCATCGCGATCATCGACGATATCGAGGACATCAGGGACTGGGAGGGCGCCAAGTGATCCTCGCCAAGATTGTGGGCAACGTGGTGGCCGACACGCGGATCGAGAGTTACCAGAACCTCACGGTCCTGATGATCCAGCCGATCGACCACAAGGGCAACGAGAAGGGCAACGTGATCCTGGGCGTCGACAACGCCAACGCGGGCATCGGCGATACGGTGATCGTCTGCGACGAGGGCGGGTCGGCCAGGATGCTCCTGGATGAGCCGGAGATCATGACCATTCGCACGGTCATCTGCGGCATCGTCGACGAGGTGGTCAGGGAAGACGGCCAATAGATAAGCGACAACGATTGTGGCAGAGATAAACATAGACAAGATCGTCGAGACCGTGGTGGCCGAACTCCTGGCCAAGCAGCCGGCCCCCGCGCCGGCCGCTGCGGCGCCGGCGCCCGCGCCGCAGCCGGTCCACGTGCCGGGCCTGACCGATCGGGTCAAGCGCGTTGCGCTGGGGTGCGACCACACGGCCTTGGCGGCCAAGAACATCATCAAGCGGTATCTCGACACGCTGGGCTACAAGGTGACCGACGTAGGCACGCACGACGAGCAGCGCGTGGACTACCCGGACCTGGCCAAGGCCGTGGCGGCCAAGGTCGCCGCGGGCGCCTGCGAGCGCGGGATCATGCTCGACGGGGCGGGGATTGGCTCGGCGATGGTCTGCAACAAGGTACGAGGGATTCGGGCCGCGTTGTGCTACGACATGCGGACGATTGTCAACAGTCGCCAGCACAACAACGCCAACGTGCTTACGCTGGGCGGGCCTCTGCACAACGGAGGCGAGCTGTGCGAGATGGTGAAGCTGTGGCTGGAGACGCCCTTCGCGGGGGGGAGGCACTGGCCGAGAGTAAACAAGCTGATGGCTACAGAAAGAGAGCGAAAGTAAGATGGACCAGCAGGAACTCATCAACAAGATCACCGAGGCGGTCATGGAGAAGCTCAAGGCCCAGATGGGCCAGTCGGGCACCTCTGCCCCCGCCGCAGCGCCGACCCAGGATCCGAGCCCGGCGTCGCTGGCGAAGTATATCGACCACACCATGCTCATGCCCGACGCGCCGGACGCGGCCTTCGACAAGCTCTGCGAAGAGGCCATCTACTGGGGCTTCTGGTCGGTCTGCGTCAACTCCTCCCGCGTCAGCTACGTGGCCAAGCAACTCCGCGGTGAGCCCGTGAAGGTCTGTGCGGTCATCGGCTTCCCGCTGGGGCAGATGGATTCGCGGTCCAAGGCCTTCGAGGCCCGCCGCTGCATCGAGGACGGCGCCAACGAGTTGGACATGGTCATCAACGTCGGCGCACTGAAGTCGGGCGACCTCAAGCTCGTCGAGGAAGACATTCGCGCCGTCCGCCGGGCCACACGGGGCAACACCGTCCTGAAGGTCATCATCGAGACGTCCCTGCTGACCGATGACGAGAAGGTCATCGCCTGCGAGCTGTCGAAGAAGGCCGGCGCCGACTTCGTCAAGACCTGCACCGGTTTTGCCGGCGGCGGGGCCAATCCGCACGACATCGCCCTGATGCGCCGAACGGTCGGCCCGGAGATGGGCGTCAAAGCCAGCGGCGGGATGAGAAACTACCCCCGCGCGATCCAGATAATCGCCGCCGGCGCCAACCGCATCGGGGCCGTCTCCAGCGTCGCGATCGTCACCGGACAGTCCGGCGCGGGCGGATACACCGCCGGCGACTACTAACAAAACAGTGGGGTCAGACCTTGATTAGTGATTAGTGGCGTTTCACTATCAAGGTCTCCCTCTGCGAAACGACAGCGGAACGCCACTAATCACTAATCAAGGTCTGACCCCACTGCCCAATGAGCGTCACGATCAGCAACGGAAAGCTGTCCGCCCGGATGGTCAACATGGGGGCCGAACTCAAGGGCCTCTGCGACCTGGCGACGGGGCAGGAGTATATCTGGCAGTCCGACCCGGCCCACTGGACCGGCGCGGCGCCGATCCTGTTCCCGATCATCGGCGGGCTCAAGGACAACCAGTACACCTTCGAGGGCAAGACCTACTCCATGCCGTCCCACGGCGTGGTTCGCAAAGCGGAATGGCCCGCCCCGGAGGTCTCGGCCGCCAGCGCGTCGTTCCAGATCGCCTCGACCGCCGAAACCCGCGAGATGTACCCGTTCGACTGGCGCCTGAAAGTGACCTACACGCTGGTCGAGACCTCGCTGGAAGTACGGTACGACGTGACGAACACGGGCAAGAGCATCATGTGGTTCTCGATCGGCTCGCACCCGGCCGTTAACGTGCCCTTTGCCGGCGGATACCCCGAACACTACTACTTCCACTTCAGCGAGCCGGAGAACATGGAACGGTACTTCTTCTCCGGCGGCTGTCACCTGAACAAGACCGAGCCGGCCTTCGATAACTGCCACCAGATCAACCTGACCCCCACGCTGTTCGACCGGGGCCCGCTGATCTTCAAGAATCCGGCGTCGAAGGCCGTGACGATAATGAACAGCCGCAACGCGCGGCGCGTCCGCGTGCGGACCGAGGGCGTGCCCTTCATCGCCCTGTGGGCTCCGCCCGGCGCCCCGTTTGCCTGCATCGAGCCGTGGCATGGCATTCCCGACCCGATCGACACCGACGGCGAGTTCACCACCAAGGAAGGCATCATGAGCCTCCCCGCCGGCGCGACGTACACCACCGGCTACGCCATCGACATCATTGACGGCGGCGGGGTGTAGTGGGGGGGGGGCAAAAATTTTTTTTTTTTTTTGTTTTGGAGTAAAAAAGGCACCCCCGGAAAG
>CAZVEV010000153.1:10012-13531 GCA_964625865.1 uncultured Planctomycetaceae bacterium
GCTTATCATATTACTGACCCCCCCTCCTATTTTCCTCCTAACCCCAAAAAATAAATAATATTGGTCCCACCCCACTGGCTAATCGAACGAAGCGAGAAACGAATGAGCACCATGAAAGCTGTCGTATACCACGGTCCCGGCGATGTGCGCGTCCAGGATGTTCCTGTCCCGAGTTGCGGGGCCGACGAGATCCTCGTGAAGGTCGACGCCTGTGCCGTCTGCGGGTCGGACATGAAGACGTTCAAGGTGGGCAACCCCCGCATGCAGGCCGGCGCCGTCATGGGCCACGAGTTCACGGGCCTCATCCAGGAGATCGGCCCGGAGGCCTCCGCGGCGGACCTGGCCGTCGGCGACCGCGTGGTGATGGCCACCTCCGTCGCGTGCGGCCAGTGCCTCTACTGCAAGCGCGGCTGGCGCAACATCTGCCAGAACATCAAGCCCATGGGCTTCGGCTACGACGGCGGGATGGCTGAATACGTCGCCATTCCCGGCCTGGCCGTTGCGGGCGGACACGTCGTGAAGGTGCCCAACGGCCTGGCGCCGGAGCACGCGGCGCTGGCCGAGCCGATCAGTTGCGCCGTCAACTCGCTGGAGCACTGCAACATCGAAGAAGGCGACGTGGTCCTGGTGATGGGGGCCGGCCCGATGGGCCTGCTCAACGTCCTGGTCGCCCGCGCCGCCGGGGCCAGCAAGATCATCCTCTCAGAACCCAATGAAGCCCGCCTCGAACAGGCCCGCCCCTTCTGCGACGTCGTGGTCAATCCCACCGAGCAGGACCTTGCCGAGGTCGTCAAGGCCGAATCCGTCGACGGACTCGGTGTCGACATCGCCATCGTCGCCGCCCCGGCCGCCCAGCCGCAGGAACAGGCCGTCCACCTCGTCAGAAAACGAGGGACCGTCTGCCTGTTCGCCTCTCTGCCCATCGGCAGGAACATGCTCAACATCGACAGCCGCGCGATCCACTACAACGAGATCTGCATGGTGGGCACGAGCGACTCGACGGCCGCCCACGTCAAGACCGGCATCAACATGCTCGTCAGCGGAAAGATCGACGGGGCCAAGATCGCCACCCACATCCTGCCGCTCGACGGCATCCACGACGCGTTCGACCTGATGGCCAAAGGCGAAGGGCTCCGCGTGGTGCTGAAGCCCTGAAGGGCGTCAGAGGGTGTAGGTTGTAGGGTGTAGGGTGTAGGGTATAGGGTGTAGGGTATAGGGAACGACCGGAATCCGCGGGAGTCCCACTACGTGATGACGCGCACCATGGAACCGCTTGCGGTTTCGCGCGTTGTTCGAAAACCGGACCCTTCTTCAATCCAGGCGCGCCTTTATCGCGTCACACACCGTCTCCAGCGCCTTGACGCGCGCGTACCACTTGTTGTTGGATTCGACGATCGTCCACGGGGCGCGAGGAGTGGAGGTCCGGAAGAGCATCTCCTCGATGGCGACCTTGTACTGGTCGTACTTCTCGCGATTGCGCCAGTCGTCATCGGTGATCTTCCACTGCTTGTGCGGGTTGCCCTGGCGGGCCTCGAAGCGGCGGAGCTGTTCGTCGGCGTCCACGTGCAGCCAGAACTTCACCACCACCGTGCCGAAGTTCACCATGTGCTGCTCGGTCTCGTTGATCTCGCGGTAGGCGCGCCGCCACTCGGCCTCGGTGCAGAAGCCCTCGACACGCTCGACCAGCACGCGCCCGTACCATGACCGGTCGAAGATGGTGATGTGTCCGGCCTTGGGCATCTGCGTCCAGAATCGCCACAGGTAGTGGTGGGCTATCTCCGTATCGTTCGGTGCGGCGATCGGCACGACCTCGTACCCCCGCGGGTCAAGTTCGCGGATCAGGCGGCGGATATTCCCCCCCTTGCCCGCCGCGTCCCAGCCCTCGTAGACGATCACTACGGGAATCCGCTCGACGTAGATCTCGTGCTCCAGTTGGCGGAACCGGTTCTGGAGTTTCTTGAGGCGGCGCTGGTAGGTCTGGCGATCCAGCGAACGCGAGAGGTCCACCTGGTCGAGGATGGACGCCTGCAGGTCGGCAGGCAGGTCCGCCTGGGGGGGCGTCTTGGCCGCCGGGGGACGCTTGCGGGCCTCCTCGGCCGCCGCAAGGCCCCGCGACAACGCCGTGGTTACCGTCGAGAAGATCTTCAACGTGGCGAACCGTTCGTCCTCAGCCTCCACAACGGTCCAGGGTCCGTCGTCGGAGTCGGTCTCGGCGAGCATGTCCTCGATAGCCGCGAGGTACTCGGGGTACTGCTTGCGGCGTTCCAGATCACCTTTGGTCACGCGCCACGCGGTAGCCGGGTCCTTCTGCAGCTTCTCGAAGCGGCGCTTCTGTTCGCCCCGGGAGATGTGGAGGAAGAACTTGATGATGACCGCCCCGTCGTCGGCCAGCGTCCGTTCAAAGAACCGGATGTCCTCGAAGGCCTGGCGGACCTGTTCTTCAGTGGCGCGTCCGTCGACCCGGTCGGCCAGCACGCGGCGATACCAACTGCGGTCGAATACGATCATCCGTCCGCGAGGAGGAGTGTGAATCCAGAACCGCCACAGGAACGGCCTCATCGCCTCTTCCTCGTTGGGCGCCTGGGCGCTGTAGACCTGGTAGCCGCGCGGGTCCAGCGGGAGGATCAGGTTGTTGATCAGCGTTCCCTTGCCCGCGGCGTTCCAGCCCTCGAAGACCACGATCACGGGGATGCCCAGTTCCTTGGCCCGCCGCTGGAGAACGCCCAGCTCCAGGGCCGCGGCGTCCTTGGCGGCCTTGTACCGCGCCTTGCTGACCTTCCGGGACAGATCGATCTTCTCGAGCATGGTCCAGTCCTTTACGCTATCCGTTCCGGCACGAGGATAGGCAACCGCACCGCGGGGCCGCAAGGAAACGTTCTGATTGCCTTCCAGAGGCCTGCGCCGAGTCCCTCGTTCACACCGGGCTTGAACCGCCCTTTTCGAAAGGTACAATCAAGGAATGACGCCCCAGACATGTAGTGCCCGCGGGAAAGAGGTGTTACCGTGATAGACTTCACATGCGACCATTGCGGAAAGGCGTACTCGCTGAAGGACAGCGCCGCCGGGCGGAAGGCCAAATGCGCCGGCTGCGGGGTCGTGATCGTGGTTCCCGACGCGCCGTCGGCGGAGGTTGAACCAGCCGACGACGGGCTGTTCATGTCACTGGAATCGCTGGAATCGCTCGAGAGCATCGAGAAGACGTCTCCCGCGACGGCCCCCGTCGTCGTGCCGCAACTCAAGAAACCGCTCCTGTCGGCATCGCAGCGCCGGCTGGTCCTCATCGGCGGCCTGAGCGTTGTGGCGGTCGGTATCATCATCGCGTGCATCGTCGTGGGGCTCGGCGCCTTCTCGTCGGACGAGGACGATGAGTCGTCGGCCCTGGTGGTCGCCCCGCCCGAGCAGGATATACCCCGACGCACCCCGGACAAGCCCAAACCGCCCAAGCCGACGACCAAACCCGCCCCGGACAAGCCCAAGCCCAAGCCCACGACCTAGCCCGTGACGACCAAGCCGGTTCCG
>CAZVEV010000154.1:0-13498 GCA_964625865.1 uncultured Planctomycetaceae bacterium
GCTTCTATCGCGGCCGCATCCCCCCATCTGTTACCCTCATTTGAACCACGCCGAAATTTGATTCCGCGTGACCGTGCGTCGGTGGCCCGGGGGAGAGGGGTTTGGGGGGAGGGGGAGCGTTCGGCGCTCGCTTGGCACTCCGCTTGAGGCCTGTTCACCACCTGGTGCATCCGTTTGGTCCGTTTCGCGCGTTCGTTGAGGCCCAGGGACCGTCCTCAGGCCGACTTCAGACAGTATGATACCCGATCTGGCCTCGTTTACGAACGAGTTTCAACCATACAGCGCCTAGTGCAGGCAGCGGCCGCAGGGGAGGCAAGTTGCCATCGCCGCCAGTGCCGGGCGCGCCTAATGTGCCCGTCAAAGCCGCCAGCAACGTCACGATGCAAGCGTGTCTACTCATAGTCCCGCAACGCCGGCATGAAGACAGGCTCCCCGCGGGCCGCCGCCGGTCGGTGTCGGGCAAGTGCGTCCGACCCGCGAACCCCTACTCCGCAGCTTCGCCCGGGGTGCCGAACTGCTTTGCGATCCTCTCGGCGACCTGCTCGGCCAGTTTCCTGTAGACAGCGCCGCTGAAATGGACGTTATCACCGGTCTTCCATTCGGCGTAGCCATCCCAACTCGTCACAACGCCGTGCAGGTCGTTGATCGCAATGTTGTGCTTGTCCATGACCTTCTTGGCTGCGGCGTTGTAGATCAGGTCGTCCCCGGCCGGCATGTGGGGGGCGTTGGCGGGGACCGGCGTGGTGTTGGCCCAGATGACCTTGGCGCCGTTGGCCTTCAGCATCGTTACGATTCTGTCCAGGTTCGCGGCGTATCTGGCCGGCGGGGCGTGCCAAGCGCCCTTCCGGCCGCGGAAGATGTCGTTGAGGCCGAAGTTGAAGTGGATCACGTCGTACTTCGTCTCTTTGAGGTGTCGAGCGAACGAGTCGAAATCAGCCATGCACAGCACCGTGTTGCCGAAATTCAGGTATCCCTTGGGCTTGGGCTCCTTGTCGATCCGGTAACTTGGGACGCTGCCGAGCTTGGTGACGTTGGCTTTTCCGTCCAGCAGCCTGATCACGTGGTCGCCGTATCCCCCGCAGATCGAATCGCCGAAGATCAACACGCTCGGGAGCGCCGCGGTCTTCTTCGCCTGCTTGACAATGAATGCGGCCATGCCTTTATCTTCGAAGAACCCGCGCCAGTAGTTGTGGCCCTGCCCTTTCTTGATGTCGAGCGTGATTGGCCCGCCGAGCGCCTTGTAGCGCTCGGCCAGCAGGCCGGAGTTGCGATCCAGCGGCACCATTGTGTCCTTGTCACCATGAACGATGTAGATCGGCACGCCAGCGGTGGCCAGCGGCTTGAGGCGAGCGATCGGGTTGTGCGCCGGCAACTGCTTGGCCAGTTGCTCTTCGCTCATGCCGTAGGCCTTGCAGGCCTGCTTCAATCCCGGCCAACTGGCCAGATCGCACACCGGGTAGATGCCTGCGATGCCGGCGACGAACTCGGGATGCTCCGACGCCCAGTTGACCATCTGCAGCCCGCCGCGGCTCCGGCCAATCAGGCACGCCTGGCGCGTCAGGTTCCGCCGTAGCGTCAGGTGCTTGTGAAACGCGGTCAGATACCCTCGGGACCGGGGGTTGCCCAGCGGCACGTCAAGGTCCAAGCCGGCCACGGCGATGCCGTTGGCCAGGCACTTTGCGAACATCCACTTCTCGTACTTGCCCGGGAGGTTGTAGTCGGTCGGGAAATACCACAGCCACGGCGTCTTCCGCCCGGGCCTGGCGCTGGCGGGCATCGCCAGGAAGCCGACCTTTCCCGCGACCGTCAGGATCTCGGCGCCGGCAGGAAGAATCTGCCGGCCCCTGTCGTTTCGCCGTGTGCGAGGTGGTGCGGGCGTCGGCTCATCGGCCGGATAACATGGCAGGGCCAGCGTCCCGATGACTGCCGCTGTCGCGAGAAAGCAACCGTGTGTTCGGTTCATGAGGAATCCCTTGCTCTGTGTTGGCGATGATGCCCGGCAATCCCTGGACCGAGATTCCCCAGATGAACTCCGGCCGATTACCATCGCCAGCCTTTCTGAAGATCCTATCACCGATTGTGGGATCGGCAAGCATTGTTCTTGACCGATTGAGGGGGTCGCCGGGCGGTCCCGGGTCATGATGTCGCTCAGAATGGAGGGCAACCACAGTCCGGGGGCGCGTTGGGCTTGGGATTGGCTTGCCTGATGTCATGAAACGGTGCGATATGTCACGATTTGCCAGCACAAGCGGTCCCTCTATCCTCAGAAGTTCAATCATGATAAGACTTTGGGTGTAATACCGGGTACTGTATTCGGAACCGAGGGTTGGGGGTTCGAATCCCTCCGGGCGTGTCTGTAAAACGTTACAGGTCAGCCAATTACGGCTGGCCTGTTCGTCTTTCTCGGGGTTTGTGTGGGTGCGTCCTGTTCCCGTTGACGTTTGGTTTTCTGCTTTCTGCGTTTCCAGCATACAGAGAAATGGACAGTCGCCCATCTTGCGTGATAAACTCATTGAGCCGTCCGGTTTCAGGGCGTTTGTGAGGTACTGACTATATGATGCATACTACCAGTTACGCGGCCAGGTGTGTCGTGCTGGCCATCGTTGTTGCTTTGTCGATGGCGGCCGCTGCCGGGCCCGCTCAGGCAGCAAAAGAGGACTTGTCTTGGATTATTGAGAGGCAGACATGGTTGGGCTCCTATCTGGCCAGTCTGGAAGCGACAGTCAAGTCCGAGCGGGCGGCGGGCGCTATCCTCCCACCACCGGCGACCAGCGGAAAGCTTCCGGTGTATGCATACTCGGAGGTCAACAATGTCGACGCCGACGTCAAACTGAGCATCGACATCACCGGCGTGAAGGAATTCCATGTCAGCGTGTTTACCAGGGTGCTTCTCAACGATCTGGTTCTGGTCAAGGCCAACGGGGATACTCTCAAGTTGACATCGAAAACATGCGTCGTGACGGATGAATACAAGAACGTCAAGCCCAGGTACAATTTCCATATCGCCAGCGATGGCGGCGTCAAGTGCGAAAATGCGTTCAAGGTCGTCCCTGACGGTAAGTATGCAAAGTTGACCGTCACGATGAAAAGGCAGGTCGGGGACACCTCGTTTATCTGCTTTACCCGCACGGCTGAGGAAGCAGCGAAGTTCGCCACGATGCAGCGGCGGCGATACGCTCTGAGGCGATACTGCAATGGTAAGCCCGCGACAATAACCGGTAAGGAACGCAGGTATTACGGGCGGATCACCCAGGATACGATTAACTGCCTTCCGACGGGGTTCACCGGGCTAGGTCCAGAGGTTCTGCAACGTTCGGCAGGAAAGCTGCTGGGCATGTTGGCTGGTCACAGCATCATGAAAGGCGAAGCGTTGGCGCTGGTCGACCTGAAACGCCTGGCCGGGACGCGAATTGCGAACCTGGATCAGTACCATCGCGTTGTGATGACCGCGATTCTCATGAGCGAGCGAGCCCGACGAGTCAGCGATCTGTACGGGAAGTACTCCGGGGCGGCCGCCCGGGGACGCTACGCCATCAAGGGCTTCGATTGTCGCCCCTTCGCCGACAAGTTCTACCGTCGCCTGCGGGGAGGAAGGGCGCTGGCGGCGTCGAAAATCGACCCTGCCGACGGGGCAGCTTTTAGGGCGTTCTACACGTATCTCGACAAAGAGGCCGACGCATGCGACAAGCGGTTCTTCGATGTCAAACTGGCTAAGGCCTTCGTTACCGGAGCCGCGGAGACCATCGCCTACGTCGACAAGGTCGCACCGGTATCACAAGCCGACAAGAAGGCGGTCGCCGCACTGAGCGGAACCATCGCGGCCGAACGCACCGACGGTGACAAGGTCTTGCAGGTTTTCAAGAAGCTCAAGTCGATCCGGCGGCGAATTCTGTTTACCCATCCGGCGCTGGGGTTTGAGAAGATACTGATCAACCGCAACCCGCCAACATCATTCAGCCACAACAGCGATCAGCACCTGGGGCGCCACGCTCGCTTCGGTCCGGGCCTGACCGTTTTGAGCGGCTGGAAAACCAATAATCCCAAGGTAGTCTCGATCCTTTCGGGAAAGCTGCCTGCCGGTGCGACCCGCAACCCCGACGTGCATTTCGACGGTAAGAAGGTGGTCTTCGCCTTTGCGCCCAAGCTGGCCGACCCGCTCAAGCAGCGGTATTTCCTGTACGAGGCGGCGATTGACGGTTCGTGGGTCCGCCAACTTACCGGTACGGGACGAGACAAGCTTGAGACCTCCGGGCGTCGCGCGACGGTGATCATCGAAGACAACGATCCCTGCTACCTGCCAGACGGCGGTATCGCGTTTGTGTCCACACGCTGCCAGTCCTTCGGCCGCTGCCACGCCGGGCGATACTCACCGGCGTGGGTTCTGTATCGCGCCGACGCCAACGGTGACAATATCCGACAACTGTCCTACAACAACGAGAATGAATACGAACCGTCGGTGCTCAATGACGGGCGGATCGTCTTCTGCCGTTGGGAGTACACCAACCGGAGCGAGATCTACTACCACATGCTGTGGACTACCCGCCCGGACGGAACGGGTGTGGCGGCGTACTACGGCGCCGACACGGTCAGCCCGTTCATGGTCAGCGAGGCCACCGCGATCCCCGGTACCAACAAGAGCGTTGCGACGGCTACTGCGCATCACTCATTCACGACCGGAACGCTTCTTGTCATCAACCCGGCTAGAGGCGAGAACGGGGAGGGGCCGCTGACGCACCTGACACCGGAGATTCCCTACCCCGAAAGCCAAGGCCGACCCCGCATAACTTTCAGCCATCCCTACCCGATTACCGACAAACTGTTCCTGGCCTCCCGCGCCGAGTACCCTGTGTCTGACTTCCAGGGCACGGTGTCTCCGCCGAACAAACGGGCGATCTACCTGCTGGACGCCTTCGGAGGACAGGAGCGGATCTACGAGGATTCGAGCGTCGCTTCGTTCTCACCGATTCCGGTCTGCAAGCGGAAGCGTCCGCCGGTTCTCCCGTCACTACTGCCCGAGACGCCCAAGGGAAACGAGGCTACCGTGTTTGTCCAGAACGTGTACCTCACACGCAACGATCCCAAGGGTCTGATCAAGCCCGGTTCGATCAAGGCGATCCGCGTTAACGCAATCGGCGTCCAGCCGCGAGCGAAGAGATCGGCGCTGCACCCGCTGGTCGGCGTCGAGATACCAAAGAAGGTGCTGGGGACCGTACCGGTTAATGCGGACGGTTCGGCGTTCTTCAAGGTGCCCGCCGGTATCAGCCTGCAACTGCAGACACTGGACGCCAACGGTATGGCGATCATGACCGAACGATCGTTTTTCTACATGCAGCCAGGTGAATTTCGAAGCTGCACCGGTTGTCACGAGGAACCCGGTGCGGTCTCGTCGTCGGTCGCTACGATCAGCAAACGTCAACCGCTTGCGCTAACTCCGCCGGCCGGGCCGAAGTATCCCGGTGGGCTGAGCTACGCTCGCACCGTCCAGCCGGTGCTGGACCGCTACTGCATTTCCTGCCACGGTCTGGACAAGACCGCCAAGAAAGTCAACCTGATCCATCAGCCGTCCAAGGGGTGGCGTGCGACCGTGCCCAGAGCGTTGATTGAGCGGGGCAAGCACTATATCGGATACCTGAAGTACACCCGCAGTGAGGCGTCGAACAACTCCCGGCCTTACGACTACTTCGCACACGCCAATCCGGTCGCCCACATGCTGCTGAAGAACCACGGCAAGACGAATATGGACCACCAAAGTCGCCAGCGCATTTTCGACTGGATGGACGTAAACGCCCAGGTCTACGGTGATCTATTCCCCAATAAGATTGGCCATCGGCAGATTGCCCCGACCGGGCTCAAAGCCCTGCGCGAGTACATTGCGAGCGTATTGGGTGAGAAGATCGCCAAACAGCCCGCCCGGGCTCTCATCAACGTCGCCCAAGTCGACGAAAGCCGAATCCTGATGGCCCCGCTGGCGACCAGCGCCGGGGGCTGGGGACAGGTGAAGCCCGAATGGAAGAGCAAGGCGGAACCCGGCTACTTGAAAATGCTGGCCATGGTCAACCAGTGCATTGTCCGGGTAGAGAACGAGAACATTGCTGGATGGCGTCCTTCGCTGGTCCAGGGCGGTGGTGAGCAATGGGTAATCGACGCCCGCAAAGCCTACCGCGATAGCGTAAAGGGCAAGAAGTAGACATTGCCCAGGAATGCGGATGCCAAGATCGGGGGCACGATGCACAATTACTGCCTTACAGGATTGCGAGTTGCTGCCAAATCGTAACCCGCATATGGTCCCAAAAACCAGCTTCCAAACCGCAGGTTACACGTTCGTGTCCTGTCTGGCGTGTTCGTAAAGCAATGCAGGCCAGCCAATTACGGCTGGCCTGTTCGTCTTTCTCGGGGTTCATGAAGGTGTGGCTTGTTACCCTCTTATCCATAAGAGGGTACAGCGGGTCTGTACGCATAAACGCAGAAGTCGGCTTGCCGTAGGCTTGTTTCGGACTGTTGGTAACCGAGGGTCGGATTCGAACATGGCCGGCATGCGACACGGCCGTGTCGACCTGACGACGAACTACTATAGCGATCCTGTTCTGCTCGACGTGGCCGGGGCGACGCCAACGGCAGGGCGGCCAAGGGAGCGTAGGCTGACTGATAGGAAATCTGATTCCGCGTGACCGTGCATCGGTGGCCCCTTCGACAGGGCTCAGGACAAGCCCTTCGACATAGCTCAGGGCCACCTGCCGGGGGTGAGGGGTTTAGGGCTTTCTGGGAGGACGTCGCGCAGGACGATCTTTCAGGAATCTCCTCGACTCCGTTGTTCGTCCTTGCGCAAATATTCCGAGGCGTCTTTATCGCCGGAGAGTTTGCTCCAGTCGGCAAGGAGTTTGCGATGCTCAGCGAGCACCGTCTTGAATCTGGGGTCATCGACGAGGTTCTGCATTTCTCCGGGGTCGTTCTCCATGTCGACCAGCGACTCTTTGCTGTTGGGATCGTTGAAGGCGCAATACTTGTACTTCCGGCTGCGGATCATTCGCGTGTAGCGATTCTCGGAGGCAACGTAGGTCCGCCAGTTCTCGACGCGCTTGCCCTCGGCGACCGGGCGAAGGCTCATGCCCAGGAGGTGCTTGGGCTTCTTCACGCCTGCGTAATCGCACATCGTAGGCAGGATGTCGAGCCCCGTGGAGATCAGATGCTCCCGGTCGGTCCGCCCGGCCGGAATGCTTTTGGGGTATCTGACGATAAGCGGAACGCCCACCGACTCTTCATAGAACAACCCTTTTGACGCCAACCGGTGGCTGGCGTCCATGTTCCCGTGGTCACTGGTGAAGATCACGACGGTGTTGTCTTCGAGTCCGGCGTCTTTCAGCCCGTCCAGAATTCGGCCGATGTTCTTATCCACCTTTTCCGTCAGGCGATGGTATATCCACCGGTTGATTCGCCATGCCTTTGCGTCGTATTCCTTCCGCATGGTTATCGCCGGCGTTACCGCCCGGGTGCCCAGATTCGCCTCAATCGCCGACGGCTCGTTCTTCTGTATGGCATAGTTGTCAGGAAGCGGGGGCAACTGCTCCAGAGGGAGCGTAGACGCCTTCTTGTGAAGCGCCAGCACGCCCTGCCTGTCTTTGCCATTGCGGGCGAGATGCGCGAAGCAGATATCATGCGGATTGATGAACGATGCGACGGCAAAGAACGGGTTGGCTCGCTTGGTCTTGATGAACTTCAGACACGCCGCCGGCAGAACATCGCGCGAATCCTTGTCGAATTCATCGTACCCCGCACCACTATCGGGCAACTTCTCCGCGCACGGCGCACATCCTTCCTCCCCCCTCGTACAATCCGCGGTAATCCGGCCGTCCCAATTCTCTTTCTGTTTGCTGTTTCTTAATCCGGTGGATCTGCGGGGTCTGCGGTTCCGCTTTCTGTTCTCTTTGGTTCCGCCCGGACGCCGGGCTGCGCTCCTTGGGGCCAACGCGCCGCACATATGCACCTTGCCCCCGTAGAACGTATCGTATCCGGCGTGTTTCATGATCTTGCCCATCGAATGGGCATCCACTTCCGGCGGAAGTTGCTTGATCTTCATACCCGACCCATTGTTGTCGGCGCCAAGACGGCAGGACATGACACCCGTGGCCATGCTCGTGCGGCTGGGGACGCAAACGGGATTCGAGCAATACGCCCTCTCGAAACGCACCCCCCCTCGCGCCAGGCGATCCAGAGCAGGCGTCTTGAGCCACGCATTGCCCGCACAACTCATCATGCGAGCATGCTGCTGATCCGTCATAATAAACAGGATGTTGGGCTTGCGTTTGCCCCCGTTTTCGGCAAACGCGTTCGTTCCCGCTCCAAGCAGCGTACCGGCGGCGAGAACCCCCATGGCGGAGTGATTCACAAATTCCCGTCTGCTGATGTCTTTCATTGTCATTTGCGTTCTCTTTTCCGTGTTCTTCTTTCTCCAGCCGGAGTGTCTTTGCTCTGAGTGTCCTTGGTCGGGAACGGAAGGGCGGTTTTCGCCATGTCCGCTTCCCATTTCTCCAACAACCCGCACAAGGCTTTCAGCTTCTCCGGGTTGGATTCGGCAAGACTGTTCTTCTCGGCGATATCGTCCTTCAGGTTGTAGAGCGCTTCGCTGTACTTGTCCGGCGAATAGACCCCGCCACCCAGGAGCTTATAGCTTCGCAAGTATTTCCAGTCTCCCTGCCGAACCGCTGACTGCCTGATGGAATTCTCGCCCTTCCAGGCCACCACCTTGCGGCGACGGAAGAAGATCGGCCGTTCTGCGTCGAGTTTCTCCTTGCCGGTAAGCGCAGGCATGAGATCCACCCCGTCGAAAGGCGTATCTGCGCGCGGCTTGGCACGGCCGGCCGCAGCGACTGTCGCGGTAAGATCCATGGCGGTAACAGGCGAGGAGAACTCTTTCCCTTTGGGCAGCACTCCCGGCCAGCGCAGAATCAGCGGCACGCGGATACCCCCCTCCTCCAGCATTTGCTTTGCCCCGCGGCATGGCAGGTTGCGCGCGATGGTCTGCGCCCCGCCGTTGTCACTGGTCACGATCACCAGCGTATTGTCCGCAATCTTCCGGTCGTCAAGTGCCTTGAGAACACGGCCGACTTCCAGGTCGAGTCGCTCGATCATCTTGATCAAGGTCAGGCGGCTCTCAGGCTTCTTCTTGTCCAGACGTTCAGCTAACGGCACGTCCGGATCCTGGATCGGGGCGTGGGGGGCCTGGAAGGGGAGATAGATGAAGAAGGGCTTCTTGCTGTCGGCCTTGATGAATCGAATCGCTTCGTCGGCGAAGATCGTGTCGGACCAGACACCCTTGCGGTCGAAGGGTTTGCCATCCTTATAGAGATCGTGTTCCCCGCCCCGAACGAGTTTGTGAGTGTAGAAGTCGTGGTTGAGATGAAGACCGACCCAGGTGTCGAAACCAAATTGGTTGGCGGGGGTACGGTTCAGGTTGGACACGTTCCACTTGCCGAAACAGGCCGTGCGGTATCCCGCATCCTTCATGACCTGCCCGATGGTCGGGTGCTTCTGCGGATCCAGTTCCGGCGCACCGCCACCGTAGTAGTCCTCATAGGTGGGGCCGAACCGTGCGGGGTAACGGCCGGTCAACAGCGCCGCGCGTGAGGGCGAACAGACGGGGAACATGGCATAGCCATCGGTGCAGCGAACCCCATCTCTGGCCAGTTGATCCATAACCGGCGTCTTGACGTCCGGGGCGCCGTAGCATCCCACATCCCCGTAGCCCAGATCATCGGCGAGGATGAGAATGACGTTGGGCCGTGAACCCGCCGGATGGATGGCCGCCCTGGGGCGTGCCTCTTCCGTCTTCTTCGGCGCTGTCGGTTTTGGAGGCGCACTAAAGTCCCATCGCTTACGGTCTTTGGCGTCTCCATCACTCGGTCGGACTTCAATCCAGTCGATCTCCACGGGCTGCTTCTGATCGGGCGGAAAGAGGCGCAGGTGGACCAGGCGCCCCTCGACGGCAAGCAGCACGCTCAACTCTTTCCAGTCTCCGCCGGCGACAGCAAATGCCTTGCTCTGACCGGTCGCCGGAAAGCGGTCCTGGCCTTCGGTACGCCACTGCAGTCGAGCCGTTCCGTCTTTCCGTGTTCGGATCCGAAGCCTGACGTCAACAGGGCCCTTTGCCCGCAGCTTGGCATTGGCGAGAAAGGCCTGCCGTCCGGTGGGGGGGAGTCGCAGCGAATCGCCCCGGACAGTGACGTCGCCGCCCCTGGCGGTCCATCCCAGGAGGGATTCCGTCTTGACGGTCGTCGCGGGTTTGGCCGTCCCGGGTTTCTGTTTCGGCTTCTTCGAGGATGGCGGCATCTTCAAACCGCCCGCCTGCACGCCGATCTTCGACGGATCGAACTTCGCCGGATCGAAATTCGGGTTAGGCAGCGGAACGACGACCTTCGCTGCGGCGATGTAGTCCTCAATCAGCCGATCGAGTGCTTTGACCTTTTTCGGGTCAGCCGCCGCGAGATTCTTGTTTTCACCAATGTCCTCGCGGAGGTCGTACAGCCGGTAGTCGTGATTCCCGTCCTTGCCGTAATGGAAGATGCGGATCAGTTTCCAGTGGTCGTGATGCACCGACATGGCCGGCGGAAGCCACTGAGGCGTGTTGCCGTGGCCCGGAACAAGTGTGAACATGGGGCCACGGTCCATCTTCTCGCCGCGCAGAGCCTTCGCAAAATCAACGCCGTCGATCACGTGATTCTTCGGCCGGGCGACGTTCAACATTCGGAGAATCGTCGGATACAGGTCCGTCGACTGAATACGCACGTCGCTGCGCGCCCCGGGTTTGGTAACGCCCGGCCAGACCACCACGGCCGGAACACGAATGCCCCCTTCGTGGATGCCTCCCTTGCCGCCGCGCAGCGGATGGTTGCTGGTGATGGCCGTGACGTAGTTCTCGCCTGAGGCATCAGTCTCCTCGAGGCCGCAGTGGATGTTGCCGCCGTTGTCCGAGTAGAAGACGATGATCGTCTCGTCCTCAATGCCTTCCTTCTTGAGAGCATCGAGCAGCGTGCCGACCGCGTCGTCCAGGGAATGCACCATCGCGGCGTACGTCGGCGATTGCTGGGCCGCGCCGCGCTTGATCTTCTTGCGGTAGCGGGCGATCAGTTCCGGCTTTGCACCGAACGGCGCATGCACGGAGAACTGCCAGTAGTTCAGGAAGAACGGCTTGGTGCGATCGCGTTTCCTCAACCACGCGACGGCCTCTTCCGCCATGCGGTCCTCAATGTGCTCGCCGGGTGCCCTGGCCTTGAAGTTCGGATAACTCCACGGAGCGATGTAACCGCCAGCCGGTCCGGGGCCATACCAGTGCGGGATGTCCACGTCGAACCCGCGTTCCAGCGGAGAATGGGGCTCCCGCCCCAGGTGCCACTTGCCGAAGTGCGCCGTCGAGTAGCCCGCGCCCTTGAGGATCTTGCCCAGAGTCGGCCCGGACGGATCAAGTCGCGTTGCCGACTTGACGTTGGTGCATTTCTGGTGGGGCGGGCCGCTCGTATTGGCCATGGGTTTGAGACGAACGTCTTTCAGATGCGCGGCGGGCGACGTCATCCCGTGCCGGGCGGGATTCTGCCCCGTGATGATGCTGGCGCGCGTCGGCGAGCAGATCGGACTCGCGGCGTAGGCATTGGTAAAGGTCATGCCGCGCTCGGCGAGCCGCTGGATGTTCGGCGTCTCGTAGAGCGACGTCTTGCCGTACAGCGTGGTATCAGCCCATCCGAGATCGTCCGCCAGGATGAGGACGATGTTCTTTGGAGGCCCGGCTGCGGCTGCGGTGGCCACCACCAAGAGAAACGGAAGCGGGCTGAGAAGGGTCTTCATGTTGTTTGTCATGGCGAGATCTCGTCGAGGCATGGCCCTGTACGGCTAACTGACAGGACATCTGACTCCGCGTGACCGGGCGTGGGTGGCCCGGGGGCCAGGGGTCTGCGGAGAGGCCGAACGTACGACGCTCGCTTGGTAGTCCGCGTCAGCCCTGTTGATCACCTGGCGCATCCGTCCGGCCCGTTTCGCGCGTTCGTTGAGGCCCAGAGACCGTCCCCAGGCAGGTTCGAGATAGTATGACACCGGCCCTTGCCTCGGGCAAGGACGAGATACGACAATTCAACGGCTACGTCGGGCGTCCCAGGGCAGTCCGGGCTGCTCACACGCCTCGCGACGGGCATGTTCGGGGAAGTGGGACTCGACCTTGCAGGGCGGCCGCGAGTCGGGGGCAGAGCGCACCTTCCCCGCCAGCCGCGGTCGGGAAAGGCCGAAGCACATGGTCTGTTCATATCAGGGGATAAATGGGGCCAACGTCCGATGAGACGCGGAGGAACTGACGGCGCACACCTTAACTCCCAGAGCCCT
Source organism: uncultured Planctomycetaceae bacterium (assembly GCA_964625865.1). Lineage (GTDB taxonomy): Bacteria > Planctomycetota > Phycisphaerae > SM23-33 > SM23-33 > CAZVEV01. The sequence continues at coordinate 12,361 of CAZVEV010000154.1, forward strand.
TGGAGCCTATGGTTGGGGGTTCGAATCCCCCCGGGCGTGTTCGTAAAGCGATTCAGAACAGCCAATTACGGCTGGCCTGTGCGTTTCTCTCGGGGGACGGAAGGCTGTGTAGTGTTACCCTCTGCCTCAAAGACCGTTACCTCGGGCCACCGCGTCTAGAGAGCGTAAATCTCTTCGCCAAAGGTGTGAACCCAGTTCTGCTTCAACACGTCGATAGCTTCCCCGGTCTTGTCCACGCCGACAATAACAATGGGCTGCCCGCTTTCCCCTCTGCCGAGATACGGGTAAAGGTAAAGCACATTGATGTGAGCCTGGTGCAGAGGCTTTAGCACGGCCTGAAGGGCGCCAGGGTGATCGGGGATTTCAACGGCAACCACATCTGTTTCCTTTACTGAATAGCCCTTGCTTTTCAAAACAGTCATGGTCTTTTCAGGGTTATCCGGCACGAACCTGACAGTACTGATGTCTGATGTGTCAGCCACTGAGATGGCCCGGATGTTTATTCCTTCAGTGCCCAGGCAGTCACTTACAGCAAGGAACATCCCCGGCGTATTGTCGAGACTAATAGAGATCTGTTTTACGAACATGGTTTACTCCGTCTTGCCCAATGCAGGGCCCGTAAATGGAAACTTGGGCTAGTACAGCTCATACCCGTTTGTCAGGGCCTTTGTGTTCAATGCGATCAGCTTTGGCTTCTTCTTGAATGACTCGGCGAGACCTTCAATCAGCGTGGGAAGGGAAACGACCTTGCTCTTCTTCGTGAAGGCCCCCAACATGACCATGTTGGCACACTTCAGGTTGCCCAGGTCTTCAGCCATCGCGTTTGCCGGCACTTCAACAATATCAATGTCTTCTCTGGAAACATTGGCCTCCATCAGAGAGGAGTTGATGAAGAAGACGCCTCCTGATTTCACCTGATTCTGAAACCTGACAAGAGAAGGCCAGTTCATCGCAACAAGAAACTCCGGTGAAGAGGCAACCGGAGAGGCAATCTCATCGTTGGATATCGCTACGGTGCAGTTGGCGGTACCGCCCCTCATCTCAGCACCGTAAGCGGGCAAGTAGGTAACGCACTTGTCCTCCAGCATCGCTGCCTGGGCCAGATTCAGGCCCATAGAGAGAACTCCCTGACCGCCGA
>CAZVEV010000155.1:0-13444 GCA_964625865.1 uncultured Planctomycetaceae bacterium
CAAAGGATGCCCTCTCTTCATATCTTCATGGCTTGACGCGAAGCGGCAACCACGTCTCGCCGAGGCGCTCCCACGTGGTTGCCGCTTCGCGTCAGCCCACGGCACCCAAGCTCACCGAGTGACGATAGGCTCCGGCAGGCAGCGTCTCAGGGCTATCATCGCCATGGCAGTTCCGTAGCCCTGGTGGTAGTCGTACAACGGGTAGTCCCACCACGAGCCGTCCTTCTCCTGGAGGGCCAGAAGGATCCGTGCGATCGACTGGCGGTGTGTGGCCCGCCGCTCGGGCGGGAGCACGCCGATGCAGCCGGCCCCGTAGAACATCCCGTAGTAGTAGAAGTACCCCGACACGTAGAACCACGACTCGTGCGGGACGGGCATCTTGCGGGCCCGGCTGAGCCAACCGTTGCGGTCGCTCAGGCGCGTGAGCCACTCGGCCAGCACGTCGTCGGTGATACGATCGTCGCCCCAGAGACGAAGCGCCAGATTGCAGACCTGGCTTCGTCCGAGGCTGCCCGCCGCCCGGTTGATCTGGACCGCACGGTAGTTCTTGAGCGTCTCACTGTAGAGGTACGTGCTGTTGGGGTTGCGCTGGCGCTTCAGGGCGTTAAGACCGCGGGTGATCAGTTGCTTCGGCAGGTCGATACCCGCCTGGCGTGCCTCGTGAAGGGCAATCAGCACCGTGGCGGTTGTGAACGACATGCTGTGTGCCGTCGTGCGCTGGGTCTTGGCGTTGCGGTCGTAGTACCCCCACCCGCCGTTGAGACACTCGAATCGCTTGAGAAAGTCGACCTGTTCGGCGATCTGGCGGCGGATCTCGTCACGCCGCGCCGCGTCGTGGGCCTGGCGCGGAAGCATGCGCACCAGCGCGCGAATGCCGTACGCGTGCGTCCAGTTGTTGTAGAGGCACTGCGAGGCTGTCCGGCGCACCTTGGGCAGCTCGGCCAGCAGATACGTCTCGCCGCGAGCCAGTGCGCCCGCGGCGGCCGGGTCGCCCAGGTCCGCCTCGATCAACGCCATCACGCACAGCGCCGTCACCGCCACGCGAAACGCCTGATGCGCGCCGGGCACCGGAGCGTAGATGTTGAGGCCCTTGGTCCGCCTGGCCGACCCCCATGACCCGTCGGCGTTCTGGTGGGCCACCAGGAACCGCGCCCCGCGCCGCAGGGCCGCGTCGATGTCCTCCGGCTCTGCCGACCGAGCAAGCTTCACCCCCGTGCCGCGCCGTTCCACCGGACCGGTAGCGCAGCCCGAAAGGGCCGTCAGCCCGCACGCCACGAGGGCTATCGCCAGCGTCCGCCGCACAGCCACTACTTACTCCCTTTCAGGAGGACTACGTCGCCCTCGGCCAGCCCCGAGAGGACCTCGGTCTTCCCGCCGCTGGTTCGCCCCACCGTGATCGAGCGCTGCTCGCGCCCGGCGGCGGTCTTGACGTCGACGACGCGCTTGTCCGCGTCGGCCGGGTCCGGCCTGACGGCGCCGGAAGGTACGGTCAGGGCGTCAGCCTTCTCATACGCCGTCAGCGTGACGCTGCACGTCATGCCGGGCATGACCGGCCCGCACGGACTGGTGACGTTGAGCTTCACGTCGTACTGTCCGCCGGGCAAGGGGGCGGTGAGGACCGACGCAACGGTGACCTTGAGCTTCTTGGAGGGAAAGCCGGTCGGCACGGCCCGCCCGCCCAGGCCGGCGCGAAGGGTGTGCAGGTCCTTCTCCGGCGCCGCGGCCCGCACGTTCAGCGAGGCCGGGTTCACGATGGTCATGATCACCTCGTCGGCCGCAACGGCTCCCTTGGGCGTAAGCTTGGCCAGCAGCGCCGGACTGGCCGACCACTTGCCCCGCACGCACCGACCGTAGTAGACGACTCCCGCCGCGGGCGCCTTGATCGTCATCTTCGCACGGTCGGCGGTCATGTGGCCCAGGTCCTTGACGGCCTTGGCGTGGTCGCGCTTCAGCTTCGCCACAGCCAGCCGCTTCTGGGCCAACTGGAGTGGCAGGAGGATCTTCTGGCTGGCAAGCCCCTGGGCCATGTTCGTGCGGGCCTTCGCCCAGTCGTCCGCCTGGCGGGGCAGGTCGATCGTAAGGGTCCTCTCGGAAGCCGCCTTGATTTGCGCCAGGGACAGCTCGGCCCGCCGTACCGCGTCACGCTGGCGTCGCAGGACGATCTCCTCGGTGGCCTCGGTCAGGTCGTCGGCCTCGTACATCTTCTTCAACTGGCGGAGTTCCTCCCTGGCGTACTCGAGGTAGTCCGTGCGGTTCTTGACGTCTTGGCGGGCGGCGGCCTCGCTCAGGGGGCGAGCAACCTTGACGAACCGCTCGGCGTCCTCGCCGGTCCGCCGGTTGCCCTCGATCGACCGTGCCAGCGTCTGCGGCGTGGTTTCCTCGATGCGGCGCAGTTCCTCGACAGCCGTCGCCAAGGCCAACCTGCCGGCTTCGGTGGCCGCCTGCTTGGCCTTGATGGCCAGGTCCACCTTCTCGGTATCGGCCTCGATCAGCACGTCGCCGGTCTTGACGCGCGTCCCGTGGGCGACGCATCGGGCAACCTTCAGCGACTTGAGCACTTCGCCTTCGAAGGCCACCTCCTTCATCGTGACGGCCTCGAAGACTCCACTCAGCTTGGCTTCCACGCGGAAAAGCCCCTTGGCCACCTTGTGCTCACGCGCGCCGGGCGCGGCCTTCGCCGCCGGGGCCGCAGGGGCCGACACGGACTGCGTCGTTGCCGACAAGATCCCCGCTGCAACCACCGCCACGAGAACCACGCTCCACGTCGTACCGCTGACTGCCACGCTTTTCATACCTACACTCCGATCTCGGTTTGCCAATTCGCCCCGGCCCGTGCGGCCGGTTACTGACACCCACAATATCGATACCTACTGAATCTGCAAGTTCCTGCCTCGCTGAAGCTTTGCGAATCGCTTGCCTGATCGAATCGAACGACGTAAGATAAGATGAGTCGTTCGGTTCCATTCATCATAGGGATTGCCTTTCAGGAGAAGGACCGTGAACGTAGTGCTGATCGTCGCCGACAGGTGGCGGCGGGACCATATGGGATGCTACGGCAACGACTGGATCCGTACGCCGAGCGTCGATGAACTGGCCAAGATGGGCACGGTGTTCGAGAACTGCAACTTCGGCTCCTACCCGACCCTGCCCTGCCGAAACGACATCCTGACCGGGCGGTACGAGTTCCCGTGGCGCGGCTGGGGCGGGCCCGATAAGGACGCTGTGACCCTCTCGGGCCTGGTCAGCAAGAGCGACCGGGTCGCGTATCTCATCACGGACGTGTACCACCACTGGCGCCGCGGGGGGGGCACGTTCTGGTGGGACTTCACGGGATTTGAACTTGTTCGCGGTCAGGAGCGCGACGGGTGGATCACCGACACGGACCTGAAGATCAAGTATCCCGCGCCGCAGTATGAGCAAGACGACTCGACGATCGGTCCGCACCTGAAGAACGCCAAGTTCTCCCGCCACCGCGAGGAGGACTGGTTCGCCCCCAAGGTCTTCTCGCAGGCCTGCCGCTGGATCAAGCACAACAGGAAGCACAAGAACTTCTTCCTGATGGTCGACGCGTTCGACCCGCACGAGCCGTGGGACCCGCCCCGGTCGTACGTGAGCTATTACGGCAATCCCACGTTCGAGGGCAATGAGTACGTCGCGCCGACGTACGGCCCCGTCGAAGGCTACCTCACCGAAGAGGAATTCAAGCACGTCCAGGCCCTGTACGCCGCGGAAGTCACGATGGTCGACCGTTGGATCGGCAAGCTGGTTAACCAGATCAAGCATGCCAAACTCCTGGACAAGACGATGATTATCGTCACAAGCGACCACGGCACGTACAACGGAGACCACGGCCTGGTGGGCAAGAACAGGCAGTTGTACCGCTGCCTGTCGCACACGCCGATGGTGGTGTGGCACCCGGAGTTTGCCCACGGCAAGCGGCTGGAGAATATCGTTCAGCCGGTGGACCTGTTCCCGACGATCCTCGAGGCGGTGGGGCTCGACGTGCCGGACGATATTCACGGGCGCAGTTGGCTGGGCGCACTGGAAGCCGACGGCGAGGGCGATTCGCGCGATGCGGCCCTGTTCGGCTGGCACGACCAGTGGTGCAACGTGACCGACGGCAGGTACGTCCTGCACCGGCCGCTTGGCGATGACGACGAGACCATGCTGTTCGACCTGGAGAAGGACCCGGGCGAAGAGAACAATCTGGCCAAGTCCAAGGCCAAGGCCAAGCAGTTGTCGCGAATGAGCGCTCTCCTGCTGGACAAACTCAAAGAGATCGATGCGCCCGCAGAGCTGATCGCGAAACTCGCATCCTCGTAAGGCGGCTGCCCCATCGCCAGGACGGTGTTCGCCCGCCCCCGCGGCGCCCGCCGCGTACAAGACAAGAGAGTCCCCGCATGCCCATTCACATGACACCACTGACGCGTCGGGAGTTTGTAACGACCTCGCTGGCCGCCGGAGCGGGCCTGCTGACGCTGCGAACCGCCTCGGCCGCCCAAGACGCCCCGAAAGTCGACCCGGACAGCTTCGCCCTGCTGTCAGACACGCATATCCCCCCCAAAGACACGACCTCCGCACGCGGCGTGAACATGTCGACGAACCTCAAGAAGACGGTAGCCCAACTGGTGGCGATGAAGACGCGTCCGGCCGGGGTGCTGGTCTCCGGCGACTGCGCGTTCAACGTCGGGCAGGCCGACGACTACAAGAACCTCGCCGCCCTCGTCGCCCCGCTGGGCCAGGCCAAGCTGCCCCTCCACATGGCGCTGGGCAACCACGATCATCGCGAGCGGTTCACCGCGCAGTTCAAGGCCGCACGCACCGATGCGGCGACCGTGACCGGCAAGCACGTATCGATCGTCGAAGCCGCCCGGACCAACTGGGTCCTGCTCGACTCGCTGTACAAGACCAACGATCCGGCCGGCGTGCTGGGCGAGGGGCAACTGGCGTGGCTGGCCAAGGCGCTCGACGCGCGCAGGGACAAGCCCGCGATCGTAGTGGCGCATCACAATCCGTTCTGGGGCAAGATCGGCAAGCGACGGGTGATGTTCCTCAAGGACACCGCCGCCCTGTTCGATGTCCTGGCCTCACGGCCGCATGTGAAGGCCTACGTGTATGGGCATACGCACAGATGGGGCGTGGCACAACGCAACGGACTGCACCTGATCAACCTGCCGACAACAGCCTACCTGTTCAAGAAGGACGAGCCCAGCGGGTGGGTCGGCGCGCAGCTTCGCGACGGCGGGGTCACGCTGCGCCCGCACTGCCACGACCCGAAGCACACCGTCCACGGCAAGGAGTTCAAGCTCACCTGGCGGGCGGACAAGGCGTAGCGTAGTGCCGTGGCACCGCAGAGAGCCATGCCCCCACCGGCCCACCCCCGTAGCCGCCCCGTAGCCGCATGCCACAGCTTCGGACGACCCCTACCCCCTCGGCCGGGAGATCGTCGCTCAGGCCGCGGCCTCGTGCGTGCCAGACGGGTCCGGCGCCCGGCGCGACCGACCCCGGGCGCAGACGTAGGGCGTGCAACTCGTTGCACGCGGAATGGGTGTGCTATTCATTCCGCGTGCAACAAAGTTGCACGCCCTACCAACGTCCGTATCTACTTGTGGCTGGACTACTTCCAGAACATCAGCGTGTCCAGGAACCCGCCGCCGAGTTGGATCACGGAGATCGTCTGCGGGGCATCGGGCTTGTTGCCATCGAACAGCAGGTCGATGTTCGCGATCAACAGCTTGTCGCCGAAGACGCAGACCTCCGACGGCTTGTCCAGGGCCCCGCCCTCGCCCGTGCCGATCGGGTTCTGGGCCAGCGTCGTCACCTTGCCGCTGGCGGGGCAGACCTTATGAATGGCGTTGCCCACGAAGTCCGCGACGAGAATCGCGCCGCTCATGGGGCAGATCTTCATCCCGTCAGTGCTCTGCATGCCGTCCAGCTTGGCCACCACCCGGCGCGACAGTTCCATGCCCGTCTCCGGGTGGATCCTGAACGCCAGGATCTCGGCATCGCCGAAGTTGCAGACGTAGAGGATGCAGCCGCACGGGCTGAAGGCCATGCCGTTGGCCCCGACGGGCCAGCCCATGGAGACGGTGTGGAACTTCAGGATGATGTGCTCGTCGGTCATGTCGGTCTTCAGGGCGATCGGCGCGTCGGCCTTCAGGTCCGAAATCTTGAACCGGTACACGCCGCTGATCAGCGGCCAGGACCCCGCGTTCATCATCGTCTCGGTCACGTAAACGTACTCGCCCTTGCAGGAAACCGCGTTGGACATCTGGAACCCGGTGACGACCGGCTCGACCCTGACGGCCTTGCCGTCCTTCATCACCACGCGAAGCAGGCGCGAGACGTTCTTCTCCTGGCTGACGAACGTCTGGTTGTCGGCCACGTAGAGGTTCCCGTCGTCGGCAATCGCGACACCCAGCGGCGCGGCGCCCTTGCCGGTGGCGGGACAGTCGGGCAGTTCGACAATCGGCGTGAGGCTGTACTTGCCGTCCGCGCACGTGATCCGCAGCAACTGGGCCTTCTTGGCGTCGTTCTGCAGGTTCAGCATCGAGATGATGACGCTGCCGTCCGACGGATCATTGACCATGCCGTCGGGCGTGTCATAGCCCGCCTCCGTCAGGTTGATCGCAATCGTCGGGGTCCGGAGGCCGGACCCGCAGCCGGCAAGGAGACCCGCAATCGCAAGACTCGCTACCAGGAAGCCAAGGGAGGTACGTCTGTTCGTTCGTCGCATCGTGTGCTCCTTCATCTAGCCACAACTCGAAGACTTGATCCTGCCGCCACTCCCCACGAGAGCCGCGACGAGAATCCTTTACCGAGGAGATTTAATCAGGCCCTGCGGGCAATTGCAACGACTTATCGGTTCGGAAATCACGCGGTGCCACGGTCCTACGCGCAGCGGAGGGCCGTGTGGACGTGCAGCCGGTACGGCCCTTCGCTGCGCGTAGGACCGTGGCACCCGGTTGTCTCTATCGCCTGTAGCGCAGCGTCTTGATCCAGGCGATGAAGGCCTTTTCGATCTGGGGCAGCTTCTTGCCGAAGACGTGCTCGATGGCCTTGACGTCGTCGACGGCGCGCCCGGCCTTGTGGGCGCCGCGGAAGTGCGCGTAGAACGTCTTGAGCAGGCCCAGCTTCTGCATGTACATCACGAAGTAGCGCGCCTGGGCGTAGTTGAGCCCGCGGAGACGGCCGTAGAAGTCGCGCTTTGTCACCAGGTCGCGCAGCGGGCGGAGGGTCTTGTCGGCGATGGCTTTCTGCAGGGCGGGCAGGCGCCAGTTGGTGTGTCCGGTGATCAGCGTTTCGCCCACGCTGCACTGCTCGTGGAGACTGGCGAGGCCCTCGTTGAACCACGTGGGCAGGTTCGGAAAATCGTAGACGATCAGCGCGTGGGTCAACTCGTGCACCAGCGTGCCCGTGCCGGTGTTGATGTTCATCACCAGCGTTCTGTTGGACGGACTGTAGTAACCGAAGTGCGGCAGGTCCGTGTCGTTGAACAGCTTCTTGGCCCACGTCCTGTACGGCTTGTCCCCGGCAAACAGCAGGACGGTGATGACCTTGTCGGGCCTGGCGTCGAAGTAGCTGGCCCATAGTGCCCGGGCGGGCCTGAGCACGCTGCCCTGCGTGTAGCGGGCCAGTTGCGCGGCGCTCATGTTGCCCGCGGAAACAAACGGGGGATCCACGCGAACGCTGAACGTGCCGTCCAACCGCTTCTTCAGCGCGTCGGCGCGGGCCTTGCAGGCGCGGACGAGTTGATCGGAGGGGTACTTCGCGGGGCGGCTGGCGGCGGGAGGGGCGACAGACGCGCCTCGGCGGGCCGGCTCGGCGGCGGCGCGAACGGCCATCACGCCTGCGGCGCCGATGGCACCCATCAGGGCGGCCGCCACGGCCAGCAGACCGAAGCGCAGGACTGTACGGATCATGTTTCGAGCCATGGTATATCAGACGCTCGGGGCGGGGCAGAGTTCCCGTTGGTCGCGGTCGGACCTACGCGTGCATCTCTTCGGGGTGGATCAGGCCGCGCAGCTTCTTGAACGCGCCGATCTCAATCTGTCGCACGCGCTCCTTCGACAGGCCCAGCCGCCCGGCAAGCTGTTCGAGCGTCTTGGTCACACCGTCGGCGCCAAGGCCGTAGTGGTCGATCACGATCGACCGTTCGGTCGGCGTCAACTGCGCCAGGACCACGTCGATGCTCTCTCGCAGTTCGGCCAGGTTCACCTCGTTCGGATCGTACGTCCGCAGGCCGGCGGCAATATCGAGTATCTCGTCGTGCCCGGTGGCGAAGCGGTCCAACTGGTAGCGCTCGCGCGGGACCGACCGGGCGAAGTTCCGCATGATGGCCCACGAGGAATACGTCGAGAACCGAAAGCCCCTGCCGTAGTCGAACTTCTCGACCGCCCGCATCAGCGAAACGTTGCCGTCGCTGATCAGCTCAAACAGCGTCTGGGCCCCGCCGGCGTGCTTCTTGGCGATCGACACCACCAGCCGCAGGTTCGCGCGGATGATCTGGTTCTTCACCGCGTTGGCCCGCAGCAGCAGCGTCTCAATCTGCTTGAGCTGCGAGGTGCGAATGCGATTGACGTCGATCTCCTGACGCAGCGTGTCGGCCTTGTACTTGAGGTAGTTGTACCGGCGGAACAGTTCACGCTCGCGTTCGTGGCTGAGCAGGGGCACGGTGTACAGGGCCCGCAGATACGGCGGCAGGTCGGCCGGCGGGCGGTGGGCGTTGCGAGGCAAGGTCTCGCGGGGCGACTCGGCCAGGATGTCCGCGTCGTTGGCCGGGTCGTGGAACTCGTCATTGTCCACGTAGGCAATCGGACGCTTGAGCAGCTGCCTGGCCCGCATCTCGTTGATGATGCGGTAGATGCTCCCGCGCGTGCGCCGGTATCGCTTGGCCAGAAGGGGCACGGGCACGCCGCGAAGGAAACGACGATAGATCAGTTCCTTCTCCTCGTCGCCGAGAGGGGCCGTCAGGTACGGGAAGATCGCCGAGTCAGCGTGTTCCGTATCGTGCTTGCGAATCGTGTAGCGAATCGTCTCCATGGCCCGCCCCGTTCGGGCGGCCAGACGCTTGACCACGTCGGACAGACGGCAGTGCGTTGCCGACGCCATCCGCCTGGCCCGACGGATGATGTCGTCGCGCTCTTCGTCACTCATCTGCGAGAACTTCATCGACCGCTGGATCTGCCCCTGGCGGTCCCGGATGAACCACTGAACGGAACTCTCCAGAAACGCCACGCGACGCTTGCCGTCAGGGAACACCAGCCGCCGGGCCGGAAGCCCGCGCCGGCGCCATCGCTGAATCGTCTTGGTCGACACGTGGAAACGCCTGGCCAGGGCACCGGTGTCATGGACCGGCTCGTTGTAGTCGCCCACCCGGATCGTTGTGCTGTCGCAGATGGCCAGCATCAGGGCCAGCAGGTCCGTCCGCAGCGCCGTGCCCGACATCGCCGTCGGATCCCCGTCGCCCCGACTGCGGAATCCCGTCAGACGATAGACGACAAACTCGTGTGGGTACTCCTGTGACGGATCGATCACGCGCAACAGGGCTTCGCAGGCGTCGACGTATCCCTTGCGTAATCGCTTGAGTCCGGCCGTGAGATCTGCCGCGAGTTCCGACATCGACTTGTTCACGTAAGCCGCCATCTCACGCCTTCCCGACCTTCCATCACCGACACTACACGGCCCGGCCATGACACCCCGATCCCCATCCTGCCAACTATCGTACCACAAAAACCCGCAAAACTCCAACGATTTCCCCAGCAGCCTGCGTGCCGAAACGGCAGCGGGCATCACGTGTTGACACTTGGTCAACTCGCCAATCCCCTCAGACGCCGGCAAACGTTAGTCTAAGCCAGGGACAACGATACGCCGCAACAACCGTTCAACACCATCCAAACCCACACACTCAAACCAACTGTCCAGTGGCGAATCAGCAACGATCTCCGCCCGTGGGCGGGTCGTGTTTCTCTCGTGCAACCGTGCCACTCCGACAGGTCCCTGCCGGGCCGTCCCGTCAGGCAGAAGCGGCCTCTACCGGATGAGTCTCGGTCATTCAGTCCCCGCCCCTGCCATCTTCGAATCCGAAGGCACGATCACTTCGTCGCCGGCCTTGTACGACTGCCCCAAAATCGTCATGTCGGCCGGTATCGTCAGAACCAGGCCCGCGGGGGCCTGGATGTACTGCTCCCCCATCACGCGCAGCAGGATGGTCCCTTCGGCATACTCCACACCGCCGCGTTCGATGTTCCGTCCGACGACATAGACGGCTCCGGGCATATCCTTGCCCGTCCGCCCTGCATCGCCAAAGGTCTTGAAGAACGTCCCCTTGTCGGCGCCCTGTTCGAGAAGCATCTCGCCACCCGCGCCGACGTCGGTGACGGTGACGAAGGCATCGGTGCCGAACGTGAGCATCCGCTTTACCGACCCGAGTGACTCGGCCACGTATGGCGATTCAGCCTTCTTGTCCATCGCCCTGAGAATCTGGTCCTGGGCGTCCTTGATCGACGTCGAGTCCCTGGCACACACGCCGTACATGTACAGCGCACTGGCCAGCAGGCCGCGATCCATCCATTTCAGGGCCGGTCGCTGTTCCTTGACGGCGTCTCGGAACGCCTTCTCGGCCTTCTTGTACTTCTCCGCCGCGGCGGCGGTCCTGGCCGCTGGCCCCGTGGGCGCCTCAGCGCCGGCCGCGGCGCCGGACAGTGGCACCAAGGCCCTGATCGCCGTCAGCGCGTCGGTCACCTCCTTGGGCGCTGCCGCACCGCCCTTGAGGAGTCTCGGCATGAGCTTCTCAACGCTCGTGGCCAGCCGCACGTTCGTGCCGTGCTGCAACAGCGAAACAATATCGAGTTCGGCGCTGCTGACATGGGCCCGACCCTGCGAGACGGCCAGTCCCACGATCATCTCCGTGCGTGTCCCTGCCGCCGCCGCGGCAGGCGACGCCCCGCCCGCACGACCGCCACCACCAAACTCGTCGCCCCCGACAGCGCTGAGCGTCCGCCGCGCCTTGCCCAGTTGCCCAGCCGCGTCGTCGTAGCATCCCTGCGCCGTGCGCTCCAGGGCGACCAGTTCCGTCCACGTCGTGGCCAAGGCGACCAGCTCGTCCCCTATCTTCTTACGCGTCTCAGCGATGCGTTCACTTGCCGATGTGCCCGCGGCCGCCTGAACGCCGGCCGCCTTCTTGCGGTCGGCCTCCAACGACTCGAGCGCCGTCAGCCGGGCGGTTGCGGCGGCAAGGACGGCCTGGATTCTGGTGATGGCCTTGTTCGCCTCGGCAACGGCGGTCTCGGCCTGCCCCGTCATGCGGACCGTCTTGTCCAGTTCGATCTGCTTGGCCTCGATCTCCTGAATCAGTTTTATCTTCGCGTCCCCCCTGACCAGCGAACTCTTCTGTTCGAGATCATTGACCTGCTGCCGGAGGGCCGATCCCTGCTTCAGCAAAGCGTCGCGGGCCGTCGTCCGCTCGGCAACCACGCCCCGCTGGGCATTCAGTTCCATGTTCAACTGCCCTATGTCGGTCTTGACCGCCGCGATGAGCTTTGCGATTCCGCCCTTCATGCTGTCGTCGGCGTCTCCGCTGTTGCGCGCAACCATGTCCTCGACGTATTCCAGCGTGTCGGCCTGCGCCGATGCCGTCGGGAGCATTCTGTCAATCTCCGCCGCAATCCCGGCGGCTTTCCGTCTTACCAGGCCGGCCTGGTAAGCGGCGGCCTGCCCCTGGAGGCTCCTGACGCGTGCGAGGGCATCCTTCGCCAGCGCCTGGGCCAACTCCGTACCGGCCTCCGATTCGCCCAGGACGCCCTTCAGCGCCTTCTGCGCCTGGGCCAGCGCCTCCAGCGCCTGGGGGTTCAGTTCGTCCATCCTGTTCCTGTCGAACTGAACGTCGATCTTGCCGGGCTGCACCTTGTACAGCGGCGCCGGGCTGCCGTCCACGAAGAAGAGCACTTCATCCAGCATGCTCTGGGCGCGATCGCATAGGCGTCTGGCCTGGGCAATCCCTTCCATGATGCGCCTCTCGGACTGGCGTGCCGGCGCATCTTCGCAGCCGACCACGGCCGCCAGACACAGGCTCAACATCACTGCTACGACAATGCGACTCTTATCCACAAGCGTTCTCCTGACACGGCCTTGTATGCAACAAGGTTTTTACCGCGCTGGGGCCGGGTTTTCAATGGTAATGCCGCAGCATTTTGACGACGGCGCATCACCGGATGCGTCCGAGACGATCTTGAGCAGACGCTCCAGCGCCGCTCGGTGGTCGCCAGGAGCCTGACTCATCGGCCCATGGGCCAGCACGACCCGCCCGATCCGCTCGACTCCGCTGTCCGACAGGGCGCCGGCGGCAGGCCGGTTTATCCGGCCGTCACCCGCGTCGAATCGCTCACCCGCCACGGTCACGCCATGGGCAAGTTCGACGGCCGCAACGGCGTAGTGGCGACGTTCTCTCCGCCGGCCACGCCCAACGTCAAAATGCAGATCGAAGGTCCGCCCGCGTCCTGCGGGGCTGGGGCTGTCGCAGACATTGCGCACGGCCAGATCATGCCCTGCTCTCATGATGGCAAAACGGCGATAGCGTTTCGGCATGTTGATGGGGTCCTCAACGGCGAAACGCACGCCCCGCCCATGTGCATCACGTCCGAGGGCGTCCGTACGGCGCCGACGACGCAGGCCCTCGACGGCACTCAGGCCCACGATGGCGCCGCTGCAGGCGGCGACGAGTACGGCAATCAGCAGTTCCACGTTCGATCTCCCGGATACCGCAGGACCCGCGCGCCGGCGATGGGCTGACCTGGATGACGCGTGCAGCGGCTAGGGGGTCTTGCCTCGCCCGCGCGACTTCAACGCACTGTCCGCGTCCGGGTCCGGGCCGAACGGCGGCGTGTACTTCACGCCGTAGAAGGGCGTCGGCGGGCCCTTGAGCGACTCGATCCACTTCAGCGTCGTCTTGTACCGCGCGTCCTTGACGCCCGTGAACAGCGGGGTGGCCTTGGCCTTGGCCGGATGCTTCCACTTGGCTTCCTTGGCCGGCAGGGCCGCCTCCAGCAGCAGCGACTCCCGCGGGAAATCGCGGTAGATCATCCTGCCGCCCTTGGTGAACTGGTTAAGGATCATGTAGTTCGAGTACACGCCAATCGTGTCGTTGGCCTTGATGTTGAACAGCTTGAACTTGCCCTGCCCTTTGGCGGCGCCGTGGCACTTGGTCGAACCGCAACTCTTGGCCAGCATCGGCCAGATCGTCCGATGGAACGTCCTCATGCTCTTCGGATCGGTCTTGACGATCATGTCGTCCTTCATCGCCCAGTCCGAGCGCTCGAGGCGCGCGAGCATGTACTCAAACTGATTCTGCGGCGACCATCGGCGGAACGTATCGCCGGCGGCCTTCGGGTTCACGCGGAAGTCCTCGTCGTTCCGCATCAATTCGATGAAGCGCTTCGTGACGTTG
>CAZVEV010000156.1:0-13341 GCA_964625865.1 uncultured Planctomycetaceae bacterium
CTTGACGCTCAGCGGTTCGTCGGTGAACTTCAAGACCTGACGGGTCCAGAGCACGTCGCCGACGCGCTCGAGCAGCCAGACCGTCGTCGGGTCGTTGACCTCGCCGATGTCGGCGCCGACGTACAACGGCCCGTCGCCTATTCGCGACGGGTCCCCGGCGTCGGGATGCTGGCACCGCTCGATGAAGTCGTACGGCAGCCAGGCCGACGAATCGCTGGCGGGGACCGCCATGTACTCCTGGTTCCACTGATCCTCGTTGCGGCAGCGTTTGCGCCGGGCCTTGAGAAAACCTTCGCGGGTGAAGTTGGTGCCCCGCGTCTCGTTGATCCTTTCGACCAGGCCCTGTTCGACTGCCCGGACGATCGTGATCCGGTGAATGCTGAACGGGATATCGTCGGCCTTGGCCTGGCCGGCGGCGCGGCGGTGGCCCATCTTGACGAACTTGTTGAACTCGCAGTCCTCCCCGTTGTGCGTCGAAAGGATGCGCAGCTTGCCGCCCCACATCGTGCACGGCTCGGCCGCTTCGTACATCCGCCCGGGCTCGTCGTGATAGGCGAACTCGTCGAGCCCCACGTCGCCGCCCTTGGACCGGAAGCGTCTGGGGTTGGAAGTCATGGCCGTCATTCGCGCCCCGCATGGGAACCGCACGCAGAAGGCAGTGGCGGATTTGCCGGTCTTTGTGTCCTCGATATCGTCGGTGAACGAGTCGACGATCCCCCCGGCCATCTTTGACCAGAAGCGGCAGTAATCGGCGAACTCGTACGCCGCCGATTCGTCGGCCGAGGAGAACCAGTAATCGCAGGTCCGCGTCTCCGTCAGGCGGGTCATCGCGACGTCATTGGCCTCGGTGAACGTCGCGCCGATCCGCCGGGATTTTTCCCATATCTTCAGGTCGCTTTCATCGCGCCGCCAGAGTTCCTGCCACGGCAGAAGAACGTGGCCCTTGGACGTCTTGCGGGGCACGGCAATCATGGGCGTAGGCGGGGTCACTTTACGATTCCCCCTTCATGACCTTGTCGATCATCTTGTAGACTTCCGAGCGGCTGAGTTTCTTGTCGGCCGATTTGGCGGTGAGCTTATCTGTCTCTTCCTTGGCCTGGCGGCTGATCTCCTCGATGCGCATGTTGAGGATCTCGGTTTCGGCGTGGACCTTGGTGATCTTAGCGCCGCAGTTCATCAGCTTGATCAGCTGGGGTATCGAAATGCCCTCCATCACATCGGGCGGAAGATCCGACATCGCGTTAAAGATCAACTGCATCGAGAGCATTCTCTGGCCCCTGGCCAGGTCGCCTTCGTCCATGTGGCCTACCGCCTCGCAGATGCTCTTGGCCTTGGCGGCCGCCAGGACAAGGGACCGCTCGGAAGCCATGATCGCCGCCCGATCGCGGTGGACCGACGTGCGGCCGACCTTGACGCCCTGGTCCCTCAGCCACGCCAGCAGATCGTCGATGGTATAGGTCTGCGTGTCGCGCAGCCTGATCTCGTATTCCTCCCACAGGCCGTTGCGGATCTCGGCGGCGGCGGGATCTTCGGCCACGCCGGCGGGCGTGCGTTTCCCGGCGGGCAGACCGGCTGCCTTGCCGGCAACGGCGGCCAGCCCCTCGTACGCTTTGGAATGTCGCACGTTTTTGCTCATTTCATTCGCAAAGGTTCTAGGTCCTGGGTGATAGGTTTTAGGTTCAACCCTAGCACCCAGCACCTGACACCCAGCACCTGCCGTCCATCATTTCTACCCGCCCGTAAACTCGTCTATCTTTTCCCACGGGCAGCCGGCGTCGAAGAAGTTCCGGCCGCGAGACGTGGATCGGTAACACTTGCCGGTGACCGAGGCGACACCCTCGGCGTCTTCGACCGCGATCATGCCGTCTTCGATCAGGTCCACGATCTGCGAGTCGATCTCTTCCTGGCTGATCGGCGTGCGTCCGGCCGAGAACGCCTGGTAGAGATGTCCGGCCAGGAGGGCCGCGTCGGGGTTGCCGCTGAACATGTTGCAGACCAGGGTCAGGATTCTCAATCGGATCGCCCGTTTCTTTGCAATCTTTGGTGTCATTTTGCTGCACCACCTTTTTTGCCTGCGGCGCCGATCGCGGCGACCTGTTCAGATAGTTTGTTCTGCCGTTCGTGTACGCGGCGGAGGCCGTCGTCGAGCAGTTCCCTCAGGAGGTTGTACTGGTCGCTTTGATGGACCATGATCTGGCCGAGTTCCCCTCGCGTCGCGAAACTGTCGCGGGCGCGTAGCTCGCATTTAGTCCGCTCGACGGTCAAGGCGCCAACATCTTTGCTCAGATCCCTGATGTCCTTTTTCACGTCCCCCATGTCCTCGTCTATGGCCTTCATTCGGGTCCGGAGGATAGCCACGCCCACCAGGACGCCGACGAGGCCCGAGACGATCCCCATAATGAAATTGGCCAGGAGCCACGGGAGGACTCCGTCAAAGGTCGAACCTGCGGGTAATGCGGCGAGGGCGAGTAGTCCGTTACCCGCCGTCGCCGCCCCGGTGACTGCCCACATCCATGTCATTTTCGTCGCTCTCCGTAGCGGAGTCGCTTCCTTGCGTTTGTTCGTTTGGTTCGTTAACGACCAGCTGCACGCCGGGCGGTACGTCCACGCCCTGCAGCCGGTCAAATCGTTCTTGGGAAACCTGAAGGGTAAGAGCGGTGTCGCCGAAGGCGTACCATAGCAACGGCACGCCCGCTTCCGTGGCAATCCGGAAAAGGGCACCGAGGATCTCAAAGCGAATTGATTCCAACTTCCCTTTTTCGATTCGCGTGACCATGGCCTGATTTGCGATAGGCAGCTTCTCTGCGAAACCCTCCTGCGTCAGGCCTTCCAGCCGCCGGAGGAATCGAGTACGTTGTCCAAAGCCGAGCGAGATGTCCATTTCTCACCTGTAAGTTCCAGCTGGCGGCCGGGCTTTCAACCAACAGCCGCCAGCCCGCTCATAGAATCGGTCAGAGATGGACTATATCCCCACTAAAAATGCGTGTCAATGTCTAAATAGATTTTATTTGTCTTTTTTTGCCTCTTGTACCCGCCTTATGCCTGACGCGGTTCCGGAGCAGCAGAGGCGTCAATTATACGCTGCGCTTTCGTCAACAGTGTATTGATCTCCAGCCTCCGCCTGCGGAGCTTGGCGATCAGCGATTCCAGTTGCGGGAGGTTGGCCCGGACGTGAGCAAGATTCCCTTCGGCCAGCGATCTCGCCAGGCCGTCCAGGTACGCCGAACCGTCGTTGTAATGTATATCCGTCATGTCAGTCCGCCAGGGGGTCATTCAGATTGGTCCCGTCCAGAGAAGTGCGTTTGGGTTTGGAGACGGGCGGGTCAAGGGCGGCCTGGATGTCTCTATCGGACATCGCTGGTGCAGGCGTCATAGTCGATCGAGCCGTTCTGGCGGCAGGGGGAACTCCTATTCGGGTATCTTTCATAGGCACCTTTGCCCCCGAAGCCTGGGCCTTGTCCCAGGTGAGGATCTCAAGGTGCTCAAGTACGCCTGCACAAAAGTGAAGCAGCATGCCCCCGATAAACAGGACGAAGACGCACAAGTATCCGGTCATCCTTTGACCGCGAGCCTCTGGCGCAACGAGGCCTATAGCCATCAACAAACTGAGGGCCTGCAATATGGCCGCAGTCGCTCTGTATACCATTTTCCCGCTCCCTTCTCTATCCATCCTCCTCGACGATCGCCAGGAGGTGATCGTGTATCGGATAAGCCGCCGCGATGCTCCCGGCCGGTACGCTGTCGTCGGGGAAGTCGGGGTTGAGGCTCTTGAGTTTTGCCGACCCGCCGCGCACTGACAGCATCTTGAGGCGGGCTGTTCTCTCGCCGCCTTCGTCCTCGGTCAGGACGCAGCAGATCCCGCTGCGGACCGTGATGGACGTGTCGACGATCACGATGTCGCCGGAACTGTATTCCGGGGTCATCGAATCGCCGATGACCCGGACGGCCACCGCCCCGTCAGGGGCGCCTGAATATTCGACGTATGCGTGGGCCCAGCCCGGAGGTCCCGACTCGGCCTCTTCGGTATCGAAGCCGACGCCTGCGGCGACGCGGCCAATGATCGGCACGTACTTGCCCTGCCAGTCCTGACCGAGCGACTCGGGTCCGACAACCCTGAAGCCCTTCCGCAGCTTCCTGGTCACCTGCCACGGCGTCTTTGGCGGCGAAGACCCGGCGGCCATCTCCTCGGCGAACTTCTGACCGAGAGCGCCGACCAGTTCCTCCTTAGTAGCGGAACCAAGAACAATATCACCGACCAGGAGCCAAACAGGATTCTTCCCGCAATCCTCAGCGAACGCGCGCAGGCGGCCCAGGTTCTCAAAAGATAACGACTGCATCGCCGCGCTTTCGATCCGGCTGACGGTTCGCTGATTCTCGAATCCGTACTTCTCGGCCATCTCTCCCTGCGTCATGCCGGCGTCCCGCCGCAACTGGCGGACACGCTCTCCGAAGGCCTGAGCGAACGACACCTGGTCTGTGTTTTCAGTGGCCATGTAAAATTTTTCACAAAAAATGTCTAAAGCTCTTGCTTTTACCTGTCAGATGTCTACAATAGACACTGAATGGCAGCAGTATGGGCTATAAAGCCTATCTGTTCGCCACGAAAAGAATTTTACTCACGAGGTGACTATGAGTCAAGAAAAAAGCAAAAATATCAAGCGGGAAGGTGGGAATAGTTTCGCCGCATATATCGGACGGCAGGTGCGATCTCTTCGCGGAGAGGCCGCAATTGACCAGCGAGAACTGGCCCGGCAATACCACCTTGGCGGCCAGACCGTTGTCACGCGGATCGAGCGGGCGAACTTCCAGTCACTGACCGCCAACCAACTCGAAGGCCTCATCCGCTTCGCCGAGGACTGCGGCAAGTCGGCCCAGTGGCTCTTCACCGGCGAGGATATTCCCGAGCCCGCCCAGCCCGCCGCCACAACTCTTGAGATACCCGCGATGGCCGAGGGTGGCACCATCAGCATAAGGATCACCCCCGTGGAGAAATCAGCATGACGGCGACTATGAGTCAAGGACAAATTGAAGAGCCCAGCGTCACGATCCGTGGGTGGCCGACGATCAGGTGGCGGGCATTTGCGGCGATGGAGGTCCGGCGCATCGTAGACCTCATTCGCATGGCCGGAGAGACCGGAGAGTCCGCACAACGAGTCTTCTCCGGACGCGACCTCCCCGAAGGTCCACTGCCGGACTCGCGTGTCGCGATAGCATCCCCCGACGGCAGGGTAATAGTGCAGATCGTGGTTCTGGATACGGAGAAATCAGCATGACGGCGACGACAGCGACATTGAACCGCTTGCGGTTTCGCGCGCCGTGGCCGGGCGTGACCGCCGCAGGCGGTCAATCAACCACCCTGCGAACAACCAACGGCAACGACACCCCGGGGATCGCACGGGCCGTTCGTCCGCTCGGAGATCCCTTTAGGCGAAGAAGAGACGCGCGAAACCGCAAGCGGTTAACGACCATCGGAGCACGACAATGACCAAACGAAACCGGCAATCACAATCACAATCGAAAGCAGCCTCGGCCGCGATCAAGGGGCAGATCGTCGCGGCGGGCCTTAAACTCGGGGACGTGGCCGCCGAGGCGAGGATCGCCCAGTCGACCCTGAGCCTCTACATCAGCGGCCAGCGAAACAACTACCACACCCAGATCGCCATCTACGAAGCCTTCTGCCGCCTGGTCGGGGTCAAGGTCACCAGGAGCGGCGAGGAAGTATTCTGGGGCGAACTGATGAATAGAGCGGCGTGAACGGCCAGTGATCAGTGAGCAGTTATCAGTGAGCAGTAACGACAACAACACGGCAACGACAGCGGCGACCGCTTGCGGTTTCGCGCGCCGTCGCCAACTGCCAGCGACTGAAAGGAGCAAACCAACCATGTACATAATCGAAATCAAGAACGCAAACGGATGGGTGACCTGGCCTGAAGGCGAGGAGCCCGACGTATTCACCGACGTAGACCTGGCCCACCTGACGGCAGAAGGGATACCGCTCGACGAACTGGCCGGCCGGGAACTGCGGATCGACTGCTCGCTGGGGACGGAGGTGGCGGCATGAGCGGAACAACAAGCCCCGGTTTTAAGTGCGACAGATGCGGCGGACCTTACGACCCGCAATTCGGATGTGACGCCTGCTTTGCCAACGGCGTCGAACACCCCAAAATGACGGACGCCGAACACATGGCCAGGCTCTACGAGATGAGCCGTTCGGGATACAAGGTCCTCGATCAGGAAACGGCTATGTGGGCGCACGCCAAGATCAAAGAACTCCAGGCCATTCCCGACGCGATCGAGTTCCTCCGCAAGGACGGGGGTGACGCCGTCGAGATATTCTGCACCAACTCGGATTTTTTCGACTCGCGGAACTACGTGACCGTCGACGGCAACTACCTCGGATGGAACGGGCGCTGCTTCCAGGGCGATTCTCTGGCCGAGGTCAACGGGCGCTGCTTCCAGGGCGATTCTCTGGCCGAGGTCCTCGACGCGGCCGTGAAGGATCGCCGCGAGGCGGAGGCCGCCGCCCTTGAACCAGTTGCCAGTTGCCAGTCACCAATTGCCACTAACGACGAAGGAGTTACCCATGAAGCAGTTTGAAGCAGTACGAGCCAAGCAAGCGATTGAAGCGACGAGAAGGGTGCTCAATCGTAGCGTCCAGGGCCACGTCGAAGTCGGCCAGGCGATGGCTACCGGAGACATAACGGTGGAGCCGATCGGCGCCGGCCTGGTCATGGTCAGCATCGGCCGGGACCTTGCGTTCGCCATCAACGTGCACCCCTCCGGCGGAGCAGGTGTCACGGCGTTCTACGACACCCTGTCGACAAGGACGCGGCCGCAGATCATTGACGCAACCAAGCCCGCCCAGGCGCCCCTGTGCCGCTTCGGACCCGGCGGGGATTTCGTCCAGGACTATAACGGCGGCGAAGACGCCGTGCCGTCGCCAGTTGCCAAGTGCCAAGTGCCAGTTGCCACCGATACGGAGCAAGCATGAACACAAGCGTTGTATATAATGATGGCGCATCGGCCGATCAAAGCGTCCCTGAAGGCTGGCTCACCGTCGCCCGAGCGGCCGAGGCACTCGGCCTGACCGCCCGGGCAGTCCGGATGCAATGCAAGCGAGGCAAGCTCAAGGCCCTCTGTGCCTCCGGCCGGTGGCATATCGATCCGGCCTGCAGCCCGCAGCTCCGCCTGGCGGCTGGTGATTATTCGCCATCGCCCGCGATCGCGGGCAAGCCCTTAAGCGGCCTGTCGGACGCCAAGCGGGACAGGATCGCCAAACGGTACGAAGTAACCAGGGCGTATCTCGATGCCCGCGACTGCAAACCGGCCGACATGCCACTGCCCCAGTTTGAGCGCAACTGGATCGCAGGCTGGAACGCTGCACACCCGGACAACAGGACATCCCGCCGCACACTCCTGCGGCACATGAAAAAACTCCGGGAAGGCGGCGTCGCGGCCCTGGTAGACCGCCGCGACTACCACGGCCCGGCGTCGATATCGCCCGAGGCCCTGGACATGATCCTCGGCCTGTACCTGGTCCAGCAGCGCCCGCATCTCCCCGCCGTCTACGAGCGGGCGAAGGCAATAGCCGCCACGGAGGGCTGGCTGTTGCCGAGCCTGCGGACCGTTCAGCGGATCGTCAGGGAGCGGGTCGACAGCCGGATGATCGACCTGGGCCGCGATCCGAGGGCCTACCGCGACCGCCACGTGCCGACCGCCGAGCGGGACTGGTCGCAGGTCCACGCCAACCAGTGTTGGGTCGCCGACCATCGCATACTGGATATCTGGGTCCCGCGCAGGTGGTACGACAAGAAGGCCAAGGCGGACCGCATCACCTGGCAGCGACCGTGGCTTACCATGTTCCTCGATGCCCTCAGCTGGTATCCCGTCGCCTGGCGGATCGCCTTCGACGATCCCAACTGCCAGAGAGTTATGGAGTGCTTCATCGATGGCGTACTGGCGCACGGAACGCCCGGCACGGCGATCCTCGATAACGGCAAGGATTTCAGGGCCGGGCGGTTCGGAGGGGGGAGGCAGGCTGGAGGCCGTAGGCCGAAGGCCGGAGCCACTGCCGAACCTACAGCCTCCGGCCTACAGCCTCCGGCCCGCCGCCGCACCGAGATACTCCGGACCGCCCGGGTCACTCCGCTGCTTGAGCTGCTCGGTGTCGATGTCAGGTGGGCACTGCCGTACAACGCCCGGGCCAAGGTCATCGAGCCGTTCTTCGGTATCGTCGCCGAGCGGTTCGATAAGAACTGGGAAACCTACTGCGGCAACTCCCCCCAAAACACGCCCGAGCAGATCAAGGGACTGAAGGCCGAAGATTTCATCGACAAGATCAATTTAACGGTCATTCAAACGGCGTTTGACGCCTGGGTAACCGACGATTACGCCCACCGCGAATCACCGGCCAAGGCCTGCCGGGGCTATTCGGCCATAGGCGCGTTCGAGACGATCCGCCCAGCAGACTACCAGGCCCGCCGCCCGGCGGCAGAGGACCTGGCGATGCTCCTGCTGCCCTCCAGGGCGGTGACCGTCCGCCCCAACGGGATCGCCGTGTCAGCCTTCGGCGGGATATCGTACGACTCACGCGACCCCGCATTCACCGACCGGCGCGGCACCCGCCGCAAGGTCACCTACCGATACAACGCCGCCGACCCATCCTTTATATACGTCTTCGATGCCGAGTCCGACCGCTTCCTCTGCATCGCCACGCCTTACGCGGGGGCGGGGATCGATCCGCTTGCGGCCCATGACTCGCCCGACGCCGATCGCCTGGCCGACGTGATGACCGCCCGAAACTCTCAGAGCAAAAAGCACAAGGCCGAACTTACCCGCGTCCAGACGTTCGCGGGCAACGTACTGCTTGCCAGCCAGGCCCAGGCGGCAGAAGAAACCGGCCTGCACATCCCCAGCCCCGCCCGCCAATTGCCAGTTGCCAATTGCCAATTGCCAGCCGTTATTCCCCTGATCGCAGGCGGCGAACTGTCCAAGGCGGCGGCCGAGGCCAAGGCCCACCAGGCACGTACCGACCGGACCAGGGCGGCGCAAGTCTCAGCCGCCGAACTCCTGGCCACCGGCACCACAGACCTGATTGAAAAACTGCCCCCAGCCCCGCAGCCCACGGCGCTGGATTTACTGCTAAACGCACAGAGCAAGGAGACCACTGATGACGAGAGACCGAAACCAAAAACACCCGCTTGACCACTTAAGGAGCAATGCGATGGATTGCAGGCACAAACGCACGGACGCCCAACGCCGGAAGATCATTACAGCGGTAACCGAGCTGCAGGCCGCCGAGAACATCTCCAACAGGGAGATCGGCCGGATCATCGGATGCAGCACGGCCGTCTGGTCGCAGATTGTAAACAGCAAGTACAGCGGCGACGTTGACAAGTACCTGACCGCCGCCGACGCGTGGCTGGGAGATCGAGGCCGGAGGGAGGCGCCCGTCGGCGACTACGTCGAAACGCAGATCGGCAAATGGATACAAACCGTCTGCAGGCGGGCGGCGACCATGCCGTGCATCGGCCTGATCGTTACCAGATCGGGGGCGGGCAAGTCCGCCGCACTGACCAACTACGCACGCCGCAGCGATTCCCTGCGAACGATCTACCTGCAGGCAGGCGAGATGCACAGCACCAAGGCGGCGCTTGTCTCGCGCCTTTCCGACGCGGTAGGGATCACCAACTCCCGCAGATCGGCCGCCTGCAGGCGATACGACCGCCTCCGCGAGCACCTGGCCGGGCTCTATTCCGGCGGCAAGGCCGCCCCCGTACTGATCATCGTTGACGAGGCCACGACGCTGCACCCCTCGGCGATCAACATGCTGCGAAACCTCCACGACGACCCGGCCGTGCGGGCGGGGATCGTCCTGGCCGACACCTGGCGGCTGGACGGCGAGTTGCGCCGCCGCAACCGGATGACCGGCGGATACGAGCAGCTCCGCAGCCGATGCGGCGCCCAGTACCTGATGACGGCGGACACTGAGATTGCCCGGCAGGACGTCCAGGCCGTGACAAATTCGATCCTCAAGAGCCTCGGCCGCAGCAGGCCCCTGGCCGCCACCAGTTACTCGTACCTCCACCGGCTGGCCCAGTCGCCCGGGGCGTTCAGGAACATCCTCCATCGACTCCACGCCGTTTGCGACCTGGCGGCGGGCTCGGGCGTCAAGCCGACCTGGTCGGTGGCCGAACTGGACTACGCCGCAGTGATCGTCGGCGGACAGTGCGAGATGCCCGCAGGGTCGGTCTGCCCGTTCACCGCACCGCCTGCGGCGGCGAAGAGGAAGACGGCGTAACGGATCAACATCCAACAGCCAGCAAAGAATATCCAATATTCAATGAACGACCACAGCGAACAACAAAAGGCGACGACATGAAGATCCAAGGGCTGATCCCGCCAGGAGAACCATGCTCCGGGATGGTTCGTCGGTATTGCGGCGTCTGCCACAAAGAGTCGCTTGGCGTGTATGACGACCGCATGGGTGAGTTCAGGTGCTTGAGTTGCCATTCAATGCTGCCGCCGTCGCCAGTTGCCAGTTGCCAAGTGCCAGTTGCCAGCGAGCGGAGCGAGCATTGACCCCCGAAGAGTACAACAACCTGTTCGACGATCTCCTGGCGCTGATGGACCCGCAGCACGACGACTATCTCGTGGTCGAGTTCACCGACAGGGATTTCGAGTTCCTCCAGGACATCTCGGCCCAGAAAACCATCGAGGGCTGCCTCCAACTGACCGACCCCCAGGCGACCTGGCTGGAGATGATCCACGGAATAATCACACAACAGATCAAAGTGGCCCACGCCGCAGGATAAGGAGAACGCCATGATCAGCAAACCAACAACCAGGAAGGCCAAGCCGCCCGTGCCGTCGAAGTATCAGGCGAGGATATTGGGGTTGTGCCAGGAGGGGGCCTGGCTGTTCCTTTTTCCCGAGGTAGAGTACTTCATCATGGTTCACTCCGGGGAGCACATTCGTGCGGCCACCTCTCGCATCCTCCGAAGAAACAAATGGGTCAAAAAGGGACGTGCCTGGAAAGCGACCAACGGCAACGTCGTGGCCTTCAGATATCACATAAGCAAAACCAGCGAAAAAGCCCTGGACAGGGCGGGGGCCTGACGATGCCGCGCAAGTACAAATACGTCGTGATGCACTGCCTGCCGAGGACCTCGGACGAATGGACGCCGATCGAAGACTACCTCGGCCAGGCCGAACACACATTCAAGAAAGACGCCGACATCGAGTGCAAGGCCCTGCGGTCGATCTCCCAGGCGTCGAACATCAAGTATCGCGTCAAGCGCGTGAAGAACAAACCGCCGGGCCGGGCAACCCGGAAGTGCGTCAGGTGTTCTCCTCCTTCCACTACGGCGCGCGAAAGCGGACGAGCCCGGGGCCGCCGTGGCCCCGGCCGTCTGCAACTTCTGGCCAGGGGGTTCAGGATATGAGCGAGCCGAGAAGCCCAAACGCAATACCGAATTACCTGTCAGACTACATGGCATCGTGTGTCCACAGCGAGGTAGGCACCAACCCGGGCATCAGACCGCTGTTCGCTATCTACTTCTGCCGCCACCCAGTTAGCACGGGCCCGGACGGCTCGGGGATCTGCGGGGCGATGGGCGGGTCGCTGGCCAAGTCGAAGACGATTCGATGCCACAGAAGATACAAAGGCCCGGGGGCAATAACGGAACATGCTTGAATGGGAACTACAGGCAATCGCCAGGCGGGAACTGGCCCAACGCGGCTTCGCCAAAGCCGCCGAGAGCCCCGAACTCCGAGCGGCCGTGATCGCCGCCGCCAGGGCGATCGCAGAGAAGATCAGGAGCAAAGATGGCACTGACAAACAACCAGAAGCGAGCGATTCACTGTGCGGCCAGACAGGCCGGCATTGATCCGAAAACGGCCGAAGACACCTACCGCCTGGTCCTCTGGAACGTCGGCGGCTTTCGATCGGCCGCCGATAAGAACGCCCGCCGCAGCGGCTATATTGCCGTCATGGCGTTCTTCGAGGAAAGGGCCGGCGGGCAGCTCAAAGGGGCCTCACGTGGCTACTGGGGCGACCAGGACGCCAAGGCCAACCCCCGCGACGCCATCATATACAAGATCGAGCAGGAGGCAGCCGCCCTGGGCATGAGCCGCCGGCAGTGCGACGGCTTCCTGGCCGGGGATCACTGCTCATCGGGCCAGTACGAATCGCTCGACGACGCACCCACCAGGTGGCTGGTCAAGTGCCTCGAAGGCCTCAAGAAGATCCGCCAGAGACGACAGCATCAAACAACCCAAAGGGTATAAGAATAAGGAGACGAACTATGACGACGACAGACGCAAAAATCAAACGACTCATCGACCTGCCCGATAGCGCCGATGCCTACAAAGGCAAGGGTCGTCGATCCCGCGTGCCCGCAGACCCGATCGGCCTGTACGGATTCGGCAACGATCGCCGGTCCGTCAATGCCATGGTCACGCTGCTCTGCCAGGACCTGAGGCTCGCCGGCGGCCGGCCGGTCAAGGGCAAATTCCTGGCCCGGCAGATGTTCGGCACCGACGACACTCGGCCGGTCCGCAAGCTCGTGGCATACGCCCGCGTCCACAAGCACATGTTCCAGATCGTAGGCGTGCCGGGCACCGGCTACCTTTGGGCCGATCCCAAGACCGCCTGGGGCCGCGACGCCCTGCACACGGCCATCGACTCGGCGATGCAGATGGGCCGGTGTTTCATGTTCATCGCCTCCCTCCACCGCCGCGAAGGCGCGATGATCTCGGCGGTGCAGATGATCTTCGACTTCATGGACCACAACGTGCCCGAAGGCGAGAGGCGAAACGACGAACTCGCCGCGATGTTCGCCGCCGAAGGCGCGACGATCGAGGGCTTCCTCGACGCCTTCATGGCCCACCTGGCCCAGGACGACGAAGGCCGCAAGGCCCTCGCCGCCGCAGGCGCCAAGCACGCCCAGTGGCTACTCCCCGAAGAAACCCGCCAGGCCATGCTCGCCCAGATCCAGCAAGCCCAAGGCACACTCAACGACCTCACGAAATCAATCCAAAAAGCCGCCCCGGCGGCATGATGTAAAAAATTTTACTGGACAGCGATAGTCGGGCGAAAGGCAGGCAGGATTATGAATGATAAGGAAAGACATCAGATCGAAGACAAAGTCGCAAAGCTGGAAAAGGAAATCAGCGATGTAGCATCTGGCGTTATCGCTGTAGCTTTGGAAAAAGAAGCGAAGCAAATGAACGCCGCGATTTCGGGGCTAAAAATGATGTCAACGGGAATTTCCAGGGTTATTGCGGGCATGACGGGAACGTATGTCCCGTCGAACCGCAAGAAGTCCGACAACAATCTTT
>CAZVEV010000157.1:0-13323 GCA_964625865.1 uncultured Planctomycetaceae bacterium
GAGTACGCACGATACGGGCAATGAGCACTTTCTCGTCTTCGACGGTCCTGACGGCTCCCTCATGGCTGTGTGGACGCAGAGCACCTTCGAAGGGATGCCGAATCAGCGCATCGTCTTCGCCCGAAGCGAGGATGAAGGCGCGACGTGGTCGTCACCCCGTGTCATCGCCGGGCAGGTGCCGCCCGCCGTCGGGCCGATGGCGAGTTGGGCGTGAAAGTTGTTGCAGGCGGAACTAACACGCAATCCTCCCCGCGTGAAAAAAGTTGCACGCCCTATCCGCTACTTCGCCGTAATCGTCACCGACCCGCTCTTGAGGCCGTCGCTCTTGGCTGTCAGCGTGATCTTGCCCGACTGGCCGGGCTTGGCCCGTACGATGACCAGGGCCAGGCCGTTGAACACCTTGCGATGCGTTGCCTGGAATGACTCATGGCTGGTCTGGTCGCCGTTGCCCGTGGCCACGATCTCGCCGGGGCCCGAGATGCTGAACTGGACGCTGTTGTGACTCCGCGGGACCGTCAGGCCGTCTTTGTCGACGACCTTCGCGGTGACGAATGACAGGTCCTGGCCGTCAGCAGTGATCGTCGCACGGTCGGCGGTCAGTTGCAGACCGGCTACGGCGCCGGTGGTCTTCATCGTCGCCTTGGCCCACGGCTTGCCCTTCTTGTACGCGACGGCTCGCAACTGTCCCGGTGCGTAGACCACGTCGTCCCAGCGCAGGCGATACTCGAAGCGGCCCTTCTTCTTGCGGCCGAGTGATTTCCCGTTGAGGAACAGTTCCACCTCGTCACCGCTGGTGTACACGTGGACGGGCGTGACCTCGCCTTTGCGTTCGGGCCAGTTCCAGTGGGGCAGTATATGGACCATCGGCAGGTCCGGGCGCCAGCGGGCCTGGTAGATGTAGAAGCGGTCCTTCTTGAACCCGCACAGGTCGAGAATCCCGAAATAGGAACTGCGCGAGGGGATGGCGAGTTTGCCCATCTTGGCCATCTGGGCCTTCATGCGGGCCCGGTCTTTCGGGTTGGTGAAGTTCAGCAGGTTCGTCTTGTCGAGGTTGTACGGGGTCGGCTCGCCGAGGTAGTCGAAGCCGGTCCAGACGAACTCGCCCAGAACGTAGGGGCACTTGTCCTGCTCGACGAACTCGACGTCCGGGCGGTACGCCCACGGCGGGGCGTAGAGGTCGTACGAACTGACGTGGAACCGCCCACCCTGTCCCATCGCCTTGTTGAAGCTGACCGGGAAGAAATACTCGCCGCGCGAACTGACGCACGAGGCGGTCTCGCTGCCGTACAGAGGGATCCTGGGATTCGCGTTGTGGAACTTCCTGTACCCGCCGTTGGGCCCCTTGTAGTTGTAGCCGAACACGTCCATCGTCTTCTGGAAGCCGTTGAAGCCCGCACGCACGTTGTTGCAGCCGACCGACACGGGGCGCGTCGGATCCTCGCGGTGGAAGATGTCGGTCAGGCGCTGCGAGATGCGGTGATCGGCCTTCTTGCCCTGCTCGCGCACCTCGTTGCCGGTGCTCCACATCACCACGCACGGGTGGTTGCGGTCGCGGTGGATGAAGTTGACCAGGTCCCTCTCGTGCCATTCCTTGTAGAACCGCGAATAGTCGTTGGTCGTCTTGCCGGTCTTCCAGCAGTCGAAGGCCTCGTCCTGGACGACCATGCCCATGCGGTCGCAGAGCGTCAGCAGTTCCGGGGCGGGCATGTTGTGGCTGGTGCGAATCGCGTTGCAGCCCATCTCCTGGAGCAGTTCGATCTGGCGGGCGATGGCGCGGACGTTGACGGCCCCACCCAGCGGACCCAGATCGTGATGGTTGCACACGCCGTTGAATCGTACCGGCTTGCCGTTCAGCAGGAAGCCCTTGGTCGCGTGGTACGCGATCGAGCGGATGCCGAACTCCGTCCGGTACGTGTCCACCACCTTGTCCCCCTGCTTGACGGTCGTCAGCACTTCGTACAGGTTCGGCGTCTCGAGGTCCCACAACGCCGGGCCGGACACCGGCAGCGTTGCCTTGACCACGCCGCTGCCGCCTGCCTCGACGGTCAGCTTGCCCCCCGGACCCGACACCGCCAACTGCGGCTTGCCTCTCCCGCCCTTGCCCAGGAAGCGGATCTCGTGATTGAGCGTCACGTCGGCCTCGCTTGCCGATTGGTTGTCGATCGTGACGGCCACTGCGACCGTCGCCCGGCCCGCCGTGACCTTGGGCGTTGTGACGTACACCCCCCAGTGGCCCACGTGCACGGGGCCGGTCTTGACCAGCCACGTGTTGCGGTAGATCCCGCCGCCCGGATACCAGCGGCTCGAGACCGGCTTGTTGTCCAGCCGGATCGCGACCACGTTCTTCGCGCCGGCCTTCACGTGGTCAGTCAGTTCCACGCGGTAAGAGTTGTACCCGTAGGGCCATCCCCCGGCCTTGACGCCGTTGACCCAGACCGTCGAGTCCGACATCGCCCCGTCGATATCGAGGAAGATGCGCTTGCCCCGGTCAGCCGTCGGGACGCTGAACGTCTTGCGATACCAGCCGATCCCCGCCCATGGCAGCTTGCCGGTCCGCCCGGCCAGCTTCTGATCGAAGGGCCCCTCGATGCCCCAGTCGTGGGGCAAGTTCAGTTCGCGCCACGCCGCATCGTCGAACGCCACCCTCTCCATTCCATCCGGTTCCGGGCGGTTGCTGCCGCCCGGCATGGTCCCGAACCGGGCGAACCGCCACCCGTCATTGAACGACTCGCGGCTGCGCGCCTGCCCTCTGGCCGACCCCACCGCCGTTACCAGTAGCATCCCCGCCGCCAACACCGTTCCAAGCAACTGAACCTGTTTCATATCCATCACGCGCCCTTGCCTTTCATTGAAGTATCCCAGCCGCAAACGCTGTCGTACTCACCGGCCCGCATCATAGCCGCCCCCCCCGGCCAGGGAAACTCCCTTCGGTTCCATCGCCCTCTTGATCACCAGGCCCACATCCCCCGCCGTCTCTTCACATCCGTCATGGCCACGGCAATTCCGCCAGTACCTCGGGACTGACATGGAAGAAGAGTTTGCGCGAACTGTAGGTCTCCCATATCCGTTCGATGTCATCGGCGGCGAGCTTGTAGTAGGACTGGAAGATCTGGCCCTTGCCCAGCGAGTCGATCTTTGCGTTCAGCTCGCCCCAGTCATCATCGTAATACCCTTCACCGGGCATCCATTGGATCATATCGAGCCCCTCGATGGCACAGAGGCTCTCGGTGTGCCGCAGAGCATCCGGGCCGTCGAGGTGATAGATGCTCGCGTCAAGCCCTGCGATCTCCCGGGCGAGATACGGCCGTTCGAAGTCGTTGAACATTTCCGGGCTGATCATGCAGGACAGATCGCACTGCGGTACGTCGATGATGCCGCCGGAGTACATCCCGAATCTGTTGAGACTGCCCCAGGTCGCGACATCGAGCGCCTCGGCAAGCGCGGTTCGGGCCTCCGCGAGGGCCCTGTCCACCTGCTCGAGGGCACGATGGACCTTCTCGGGCGCAAGAGCCATGTCTACCAGCAGATTCTGCGCGCCATACATCGCCACCAGGCAGTCCAGGCCGCCCTGAAAATGCGTCCCGCAGACAATCAGCTTGCCGTCACAGCGTGCGCGGAATCGCTCGATACATTCCAGCGTACGCGTCCACCAGCGGCCGTCACGCTGGAACCTGATTTCGACGTCATCCAGGCCGGCCAGGATCGGCTCGACCCAGTTCGTGCCACTCGCCCCGCCGCTCCTGATCTCGGCCCCAAGCAGCGCCGCGAAGTGATCCGGCGCGAAGGTGATCATGAACGACGGAATGGCGTCGGCCAGGAAGTCATGCGTGGAAGCCCACCCCAGTGCCTGATCAATAATCGGCCCCAACTCGCCGAACGCGCAGTCATAGGGCCGCGGCTTCCTGATCGGCGTGCCCCCGCTCTTCGGCTGTATCCCGCCAAGCAGCGGCCGCGTACACTCCCCCCGCCAAAACGCCGCCCACCGTTCCCGCCTCACGTCAAAGTCGTTCTTGTATCCAATCGCCGGCATCTGCTGTCCGAACGTCGTGTTCACCGACCACATCCCTCGCGGTCACGCGAAACGACTAGTTGTGCGGTCCTCAGACACCATAGATGAGCCGGACCGCAAAGTGACCCAAAGTGAGAATACCAGCAAGGCACGAGACGATCCATTCCGTCTTCCCTGATTCCCGGCTGGGCCGAACGGCGCTAACGGCGGGTTCGGGCGGCTGGGGGGAGGATGCCGGTCAGGTCCAGGATGCGGGCGGGGACGGGGTTCTTGCCGGCGCTGTAGCCGAGGATGGCGAGGTTCTTGCGGTCTTTGGAGAACGTCGCGGCTTGCCAGCTTCGCAGTTTCGCCCCTTCGATGTTTGCCAGGGTCTTGTTGGTCTTCAGGTCCCAGATCAGCAAGTTGGCCGCCACGGTGCGCGGCAGGCGGACCCCGCCGATGCCCACGCCGGCGAGGGACGGTCTGTCGCTTGGGGCCGTCTTGCCCGCCCCGCCAAGGACGTGCCGCGGTACGATGGACACCGCCGCCAGCGCCCCCGCCCCGCCCAGAATGCCGCGACGAGTCCGCTTCGATGATCCGCTCCTGCGTGCCATGTCGTTTGCTCCTTGGCTCGTGACGTTTCCAGCGTTCAGTTTCAACCACCGCCCGGCCGCGCCGGTCCGGCCCGACCGCCGCCCATGCTACCACCAACCCCGCGGGCAGTTCCACGGTCCGTCTGGCCGCCAGCCGTTCCCGCGTCCGGAATAGGGTGGAACGAACCGGCGGCGGACGTTTATCATTGATGGGACGGGACGCGTTGTCCCTGTCGCCTTGGTGGCCTTGTGTTCGTTCAGGGAGCCCCCGCATGGGAAGCTGCTGCAACTCAGTCGTCGTGGACGTACCGATTCAGACCGTATGGGAGACGATCAAGGACTTCCACGATCTGTCGTGGGCCGATCCGGTGATCACCAAGCTCGAGGTCATCGGCGAGAAGACCGGCAACGAGGTCGGCGCCCAACGCCTGCTGAACGATGCGTTCCTCGAAACGCTCGTTTCGGTGGATGACGAGGGCTTCACGTTCACCTACAGCATAGACGACGGCCCCGAGCCGCTGGGCAAGGACGCGGGATTGAACTACCTGGGCACGGTCCGCCTTCTCCCGGTGACCGACCGCGACGCGACGTTCGTGGAGTGGACCTCCAGCTATCAGTCTGACTCGCCCGAAGCCGTCAGCGACTTCTGCAACCCGGTCTACGAAGCGCTGCTCGCGGCGCTGAAGTCGCACCTGTCCTGAGGGGCATACGAGGAATGCGATGCACAAGTTGCCTGTCGCCGTTTGTATAGTCCTCGCTGCTACCGTCGGTGTATCCGGCGCGCGGGCCGCCCTGCCTGACGCAGCGCCGCGGGGTGAAGTCGTTGCAGACTGGATCGCCCAGGACGGCGGTGCCGATGCCAAGCGGTGTTTCACCGCAACCCGCGGCGCGACGCTGGAAGAGGGCATGGTCGAGTTGGTACTCCGCGAGGTCGATAAGGACGCGGCCGCAGCCCTGCGGGGGGAGTTGACGCGTCTGCGGGACTCCGGCGCGGCGGGGCGAGATCGGCGATGGCGAGACCTGTACGTCCGCGCCTGCGAGGCCCGGCGGGCCAGGAGGCTGGCGCCCCTGCTGGCCCACTGCAAGCGGATCGTTTTCACGAAGCACCACACATTTCCCAGCTCGAACGTCTTCTACACCGAGGGCCTGTCCGACGCGCAGAACCAGCGGAACTTCAAGCCCGACGCGGCCCTGTGCGTTCTCGAGATGGACGGGGTGTACGGCAAGGTGCGGGGCCTGCTGGCCGACCGCGAGGGCGTGATCCGCGACCCGGACGTTTCGTACGACGGGAAGCGCATCCTCTTCGCGTGGAAGAAGTCGCGTCTCAAGGACGACTACCACCTCTACGAGATGCAGGTTGCCACGGGCAAGGCCCGGCGCCTGACCGGCGGGCTGGGCTTTGCGGACTATGAGCCGGCCTACCTGCCCAATGGGCAGATCGTCTTCAACTCGACGCGCTGCATCCAGACGGTCGACTGCAACTTCACGGAGGTCAGCAACCTCTACATGTGCGACGGCGACGGGCGGTTCATGCGGCGGATCGGATTCGACCAGGTCCACACGACCTCGCCGGCGGTCACCGAGGACGGGCGGATCGTCTACACGCGGTGGGACTACAACGACCGCGGACAGGTCTACCCCCAGCCGCTGTTCCAGATGAACATCGACGGGACGGCCCAGACCGAGTGCTACGGCAACAACTCGTGGTTCCCGACGACGATTCAGTTTGCCCGCGGGATACCGGGGACGGGCAAGCTGCTGGCGATCCTGCCGGGCCACCACACGCGGCAGGCGGGCGAGTTGGCGATCATCGATCCGTCCAAGGGGCGCCAGGAGAACGCCGGCGTGCAACTGATTGCGCCGGTGCGCGAGACGAAGCCGATCCGCAAGGACGGGTACGGTCAGGCCGGCGACCTGTTCCAGTATCCCTACCCGATCACCGAGACGCAGTTCCTGGTGACGTACGCCCCGCAGGGCTGGGCCAGGCCGCTGTTCGGGATCTACTTCATGGACGTCGACGGCAGGCGGGAACTGCTCGCCTGGGATGCCGCCGTCCCGTGCAATCAGCCCGTTCCGCTGCGGGCCAGGAAGCGCCCCAAGGTTCGCCCCAGCGTGGTCGACTACCGCAAGACGACGGGTGTGTTCACCGTGCAGGACGTCTACGCCGGTCCGGGGCTGGCGGGCATTCGTCGCGGAGCGGCCAAGCGGATCCGCGTGGTGGCCCTTGAATTCCGCGCCGCGGGTATCGGTCGCAACCGCAACCAGGGCCCCGCGGGGCGCGCCACGGTCAGCTCCCCGATCGCCATCGACAACGGCTCATGGGACGTCAAGCACGTGCTCGGGTCGACGACGATCGAGACCGACGGCTCGGCGTCCTTCATCGCCCCGGCCCGCAGGCCCCTCTACTTCCAGGTCCTCGACGCAAGCGACCACGTGATCCAGACGATGCGGAGTTGGTCCACGCTGCAGCCGGGCGAGACGTTTGCTTGCGTGGGCTGTCACGAGGACAAGAACTATGCCCCGGCCCTCGGGACGGTCACCGTTGCGAGCAAACGCGGACCCCGGAAGCTCGATCCGTTCTATGGGCCGGCACGCGGGTTCAGTTTCGCACGCGAGATCCAGCCGATCCTCGACAAGCATTGCATCCGATGTCACAACCGAAAGGAAGTCGTCAAACCGTCGAAAGGCGGAAAACACCCGCCGTTCAGTCTCTCGAGCCAGCCCAACCGTGACGGGCGCGCCAAGCGGGTCTGGTCCGACGCGTACCTCGCGCTGACGAGACGGGGCAAGTCCTCGCCGCGGGTCAACTGGATCTCCCCCCAGTCGGCTCCGCCGATGCTCCCGCCCTACCACGCCGGGGCCGCCCGGAGCACGCTGATGTCCATGCTGGCCAAGGGGCACGTGCCGGCCTCGCCAGCCGAGACGCCCGCCAAGCCGAGGGTCAAGCTGTCGCGCGAGGAACTGGCGAAGATCGCCTGCTGGATCGACCTGCTCGTACCCTTCTGCGGCGACTACCGCGAGGCCAATACGTGGACCTCCGCCGAGCGGCAGAAGTACGACCACTTCGAGGCCAAGCGGAAGCGGATGGAGACCTTCGACCGTCGCAACATCGCCCAACTCCTCGCCGTCCAGGCCGACCGCCCCCCCACCGACCTGCCCCCCGTCCCGGCCTTCGTGCCCATAGACGCCCTGCGCTGACTACTCGTCCTTGAACGGTCCGCAGGAGCGGTAGATTCCGCTGATGGTCTCGGCGTCGTAGCCGCTGACGCCCCAGAGATTCGCCAGGGCGAGCGTGCGCTCGGTGATCTTCTCGATGCCGGATTCCGGAATGCCCGCATCGGCGAACGAGGTGGTGCTCCCGATCTTCGTCAGCCAGGCCTTGAAGGCGACGATCCCCTCTTGCGCGGCCGCGTCATCGTCCTCGGTGGTGACGTCGAAGACGCCCCGGGCGAAGCACGCGATCCTGCGATTGCCCTGCCCCGCTGCATAGGTCATCCAGGCCGGCATCATGATCGACAGTCCGGCGCCGTGGGCGATGTCGTAGATCGCGCTGAGCGGGTGCTCGAGCATGTGATTGGGGAAGTAGAAATCGCCGATGCCCGCCGATGACAGGTCGTTGAAGGCCATCGTCGCCGCCCACATCAGCGTGGCGCGGCCCTGGTAGTCATTGGAGTTGGCGAGGCATTTCTCGGTCGCTTCCATAATGGACTTGCAGAGGCCCTCGACGTAGCGGTCCTGGATGGGCGACCACTCGTCAGTGTGCGTGAAGTAGCCCTCGAGCAGATGCGACATCGCGTCGGCGCCGGAGAATGCGGTGTACGAGGCCGGAATCGTGTACGTGACGCTGGGGTCAAGGATGGAGACCTTGGGATACAGCGGGGCGTAGTTGCAGGTGCCGAGTTTGTCGAGGGTCTCCTCGTCGGTGAGCACCATTCCGCCGTTCATCTCGGACCCCGCGGCGGGGATTGTCACGGCGGTCAGCAACGGCAGGGCCGATTCCACCGTCGAGGTGAACCGGAAGAACTCCATGATGTCGGTGTCGGTGACGGCGCCGGCGGCAATGCTCTTGGACGTGTCGATAACGCTGCCGCCCCCGACGGCGACCACCGCGTCGACCTGCTGCTCCTTGGCCAGCGCCACGCCTTGCCTCGCATACGAGAACACGGGATTCGGCCTCACGCCGGGAAACTCGACGATCTCCAGGCCCGCCGCCTGCAGCGACGCGACGACCTTGTCGTAGGTCCCCGTGCGCTTGATGCTGCCCATGCCGTAGACCAGCAACACCTTCTTGCCGTACTCGGCCGCCTGCTCGCCGATCTGCGATATCGCCCCGTCGCCAAAGATGATCTTCGTCGGATTGTGGAAAACAAAGTCCTTCATCTGTACGCGTCCTTTATCTTGCCATCATGTCAGAATGGTCATTGTCGACTCGTTACGAATCCCGTGCTCTGGTTTGCATCTGGAGCAGTACCACCACGAGCAACAGCATGCCGGTGATCATTTCGTTGTACCAAGGCGGCAGGCTGATGCCAAACCTGATCCGGAGGTGGTTGATGAGATTCGGGATGATCCTGATAATCAGCACGCCGTAGATGGTGTGGCTGATCTTCCCGATGCCGCCCGTCAACTGCGTCCCGCCGACAACGACGGCGGCGATGGCGATCAGTTCCCACCCGGCCGCTGCGTTGGTGTCGACGGCCTTGAGTTTGAACGCCAACAGCAGGCCCGCCGCGCCGGCACATCCCCCGGAGATCATATAGACGAGCATCTTGGACCTGGCCACGTGCAGGCCCATCATTCGGGCGGCCTCTTCACTGCCTCCCACGGCGTAGACGCTTCGCCCGAAGCGCGTGTACTTCGAGACGAAGATCGCGGCGGCAAAGGCCACGATCAGGATAAGCGCGGGATAGGGTATCCACAGGTCGTCCCCCCGGGCGACGTGCGAGAACCACTCGGGGATGTTCTCCACGCGGGCCGCCGCTCCGGACGTCGTGCGGTCACCGGCCAGCACGAACGCCAGGCCCCTGACGCCGAGCATCATGGCCAGTGTGGCGATAAACGGCGGGAGTTTGATCCACGTGATCAGCGCGCCGTTGACGGCGCCGACGGCGACGCCCGCGAGTATGGGAATCAACACGGCCGCCGGCCCGAGCCGCCCGACCAGCAGCACGGCCAGGATCGACGAGACAGCCGTTGTCGACCCCACCGAAAGGTCGATCCCGCCCGAGAGGATCACGAACGACATCCCGATCGCGAGCAGCCCGTACATGCTGACCTGGCGGAGGATGTTGGCGACATTGGTTGGCGTGCGAAAAGCGGGAAAAACGATCGTCGCGACCGCGCAGAGCACTACGAGCATCAGCAAGGGGCCTTGCGACCTGGCGATGCCTGTTACGCCTGTTCTGATTGACCCAATGTCGGTCTTCATCTCAATGCACGTGTCCTATCGGTCCGACCGCGCCCAGAGCACGGCGATGACCATGGCGGCCTTGCAGATCATCGCGTACTCGACCGCGATGTCGTTCATGTTGGCGATGACGGTGACCAGGGGCACGATAATGGCGCCCATGACCGTTCCCAGGACCCTTGCCCTGCCGCCGGCAAAGGACGTCCCGCCGATGGCGACGGCGGCGATCGCGTCCAGTTCGATGAACTTGCCCAGCTTCTCGGCGTTCATCCCGCCGGCCTGGGCCGCTTCCATGATGCCCGCAATGCCGCACAGAATACCGCACACCACATACACGCCCGCCGTGGTCAGCAGGATGTTGATACCCACCAGTCGCGCCGCCCGGGGATTGTCTCCAATCGCCTCGACGTGCTTGGCAAAGACGGTCTTCCTGACCGCAAAGAGCATCAGGGCGACCGCGACGGCCAGAATGACAATCTGGATACGAACCCCCGCGATCGTGTAAACGCCGATCGCCTCGAAGGACGAGAAGGAGTAGTCGACCGACGGTCTGCCCAGAATGGTCTGGGCCAGGCCGCGGCCCGCAATCATGACGACCAGGGTCACGATGATCGGCTGGATTCTGAACTTCGAGATCAGCGTACCGTTGAACAGGCCGCACAGTCCGCCGGCGAGGACGCCCGCGGCGACGGCTGAAACCAGGCCGACCTCCCCAACGTAGAGCCGGGCCGAGACCGCACCGGCGATCGCCATGATCGAACCGACCGAAATGTCGATCCCGCCGGAAGACATCACCAGGGTCATCCCCAGGGCCACCAGCATCACGGGGAACGCCTGGGTCAGGACATTGATCAGGGTGTTCATGGCAAGGAAGTTGGGCGTGAACCATGCGCTGACGCCGATCAGCAGGATGAAGAACACCACGATGCCGTATCGCCTGACGGTCTGCGCCCAGGCGACGGGGTTCGGCAAGCCGCCCGCAACCGGACGCGGAGATCTCTCGGCGTTACTCGGCATGGGCGGCCCCCTCGAGCGCGTCACTGCCGTGGGCGATCATCTCCACGAGGCGATCTTCGGAGATCTCCGTGGCGATCAGTTGGCCGACCTTCCTGCCGTCGGACAGGACGACTATCCGGTCGCACGAGCGGACCAGTTCCTCCATCTCCGACGAGATCATCAGGACGGCCACCCCGTCTTGCGCCAGTTGGGCAATGATGTTCTCGATCTCCGACTTGGCGCCGAGGTCGATTCCTCTCATCGGCTCGTCGAGGATCATCAGGATCGGTTTCTTGCACAGCCACCTGGCCAGAAGGACCTTCTGCTGGTTCCCGCCGCTGAGTTCCCGCATCCGCTGGTTGGGGCCGGTGACCTTGATGTTCAGCTTCTCGATGTATGTCCGGGCGATTGCGGCCTGGGCCTTGCGTGAGAGGACGCCCCCCGGAGCCAGATCGCCCAGCAGTCCGATGGTAATGTTCTCCATGACCGACATGTGCGGGAAGACGCCCTCGGCCTTGCGGTCTTCACTGCAGAAGCCTGCGCCCAGCCTGATCGCATCGCGCGGCGTCCTGAGATGCGCGGGCGCCGGGCCGATGGCGATCCGGCCTTCGTCCGGAGCGTGATCGCCAAACAGGACCTTGGCCAGTTCGGTCCGCCCCGACCCCAGGAGCCCCGCCACGCCCAGGACCTCGCCGGTTCGTATGTCAATGTCGATCTGCCGGGTCTTATGTCCCCTGGACAGCCCCCTCGCATCGAGCACCCGTTCACGGCCGTCGAGCCCTTCCGTGACGGCCTTGGTCTTGTGAAGCACGCTCGTCGCGTCGCGCCCGATCATCAGGGAGACCATCTTCAGCTTCGTCAGGTCTTCCATGGGATACGATCCGACGAGCAGGCCGTCTCGCAGGATCGTTGCCCTGTCGCAGATCTCGAACACCTCGTCCATCTTGTGGCTGATGAAGATCACCGACGTGCCCTGGGCCTTGACCCGGCGGATCACGTCGAACAGGAGCCGCACCTCGGTCTCGCTGAGTGACGAGGTGGGCTCGTCCATCACGAGGAGCTTGGCCTTGAAGGACAGTGCCCTGGCGATGGCGACCATCTGCTGAATGGCAACGCTCTGGGTATTCAGCGGCCTGGCGACGTCCACGCCCCGGACGCCCATGTCGGCCAGGATCGCTTCCGCGCGGTTCCTGACGGCCTGCCAGTCAATCAGTCCTCGCCGGGTCGGCTCCCTGCCGATGAAGATGTTCTCGCAGACGCTGAGGTAGGGAACGAGGTTCAGTTCCTGGTAGATCGTGCTGATCCCGGCATGCTGGGCCTGCGATGCATCGGCGGGTGAGATCGACTTGCCGTCGAAGACGATCGTTCCGGCGTCCTTGTGGTGAACGCCGGTCAGCACCTTGATCAGGGTGGACTTTCCCGCCCCGTTTTCGCCCATGAGAGCATGGACCTCGCCGCGTGCGACGGCCAGGTCGACGTTCTGCAGGGCCTTGACGCCCGGGAAGGCTTTGCAGATGCCCGTCATTCTCAGCAGGTCGTTGTCGGCCATGGCAGGTGAGAGGTCAGTGCTCTGTCCGGGCTACAGTGTCGAGTGCCGAGAGAGGAGAAAGTAGAGAGTAGACCGCAGGAGACGCCTCTGCTCTCAACACGGTCTGACGGGACTCGGGTATTCTTGTCGTTTGCTCTACGTTCACCTTTCTCCTCTCTCCTGCTCTAGAATCCCTTGGACATGTGCTCGTCGACGTTGCTCTTGTCGATGATGATGTCCTCCACGCGAATATACGGCGGGACGGTCTCGCCTCTGGCGTGGGCTTCGAGGGCGTCGAAGACCTGGTCGGCATAGTACGGGGTGACCGAGACGATCGTGTGGTAGTACCCGTCCTTGACGGCCTTCAGACCGGCCTTGGTCCCGCCGTTACCCACGATGATGATCTCGCCCTTGGACGGGTCGCTGCCCATCTTCCTCTCGGCCCGACGCAGGGCGCCGATGGCGCCCATCGCCTCGGTGTCGAAGTGACAGACCACCGCATCGAACTCGACGCCTGACTGGAGGATGTTCGCCATGGCCTTCATGGCAACGGTTCGATCGAAATTGCCCGGCTGCGACCGAACGATCTTCATGTTGTCGTACTTGTCGACGGCCTTGTTCAGACCCTTGCTCATGCCAATCGTGTTGCCACTGCCTGCCGTCCCGTGCAGCTCGATGATCCGGATTTCCGTCGTACCGGCGGGGAACGCATCGTGGACGGCCTGGCCCATCTGCTCGCCGATCCACTCAAAGTCGGAGGTAACCGTTCAGGCCCATTCGGGCCTGTGATGTTTCTCTGGCGGGGCAGCGT
>CAZVEV010000158.1:0-13293 GCA_964625865.1 uncultured Planctomycetaceae bacterium
CAGCTCCAGCCGACCATTACGACTCAATTCAGAGGCTCATGAAATATGCGGGCTAAGCGACGATCTGTCGGCCGAAGGGGTAAGGGTGGGCAAAGGTGCGGCATGCGGCTAGAGGGCGTCTATGGAGCTTGGCCGGGGCTCAGGCGCCCGTGGGCTGACCACGCGGGAGGTTCTCCCCATCGTACCGGCGGTACGTCAATCGTGGCCGGCGGCGTGACAGGAGGGCTGTCGTGCGGTATGATACCACGTGCTGCGAGAGATGCGGGATGTGGTCAGGTGTGAAGATGTCTGCCGCGTTCAGTTCCCGCCGGTGGTGGCGATGATGAGATGGTGATGGCCGAGAGCAACGTACCGGACATCCAGATCGATAGCGTAGGCAAGACCGTCTGCCCGCGGTGCGGCATGATGGTTGACCTGACGGGGCTTTCGGCATTTGCGGCGGCCGAGTGCAATGCGTGCCAGGCGCGGTTCGCTGCCCCGGGCAAGCTCGGTCAGTACGTGCTGGTCAAGCCGATCAGCCACAGCGAGACGGCCGTCAGCTTCAAGGGTTTCGACACGTCGATGAGCCGGCACGTCGAGATCAAGGTCATGCTCAAGGAATTGTGCAGCGACCGTGACCGGGTGCGCAGCTTCCAGGGCGAGGCCCGGGCCCTGGCGTCGATCGACAACCGCAACGTCGCGCGGGCGTTCTTCGTGGGCGATCACGAGGGACGGCCCTACGCGGTGACCGAACTGGTGGAGGGGCCGAGTCTGGCGCGGTTGGTCTCGCCGGAGCGGCCGCTGGCCGAGTCCCGCGTGCTGAAGATCGCCCTGGACCTCGCCAGCGTAATTCGCGACCTGGCGGCCAAGGGGCTTCGGCACGGGCGAATTTCGCCCGAGAACATCATCGTCACGGGCAAGGACTCGATCAAGCTGGTGAATTTCGGCGCCGAGTCCGACGCGGACGACGTGGACCACGCGGCCGCGGCGCCGCACTACCTGGCCCCCGAGCAGATCAGGGGCGAGGCGACGGACTTTCGCACGGACATCTACGCGCTGGGGGCGACGATGTTCCATGCGCTTATCGGCACGCCGCCGTTTGACGGGGAGGACGCCGAGGCGGTCCGCCAGGCGCACCTGACGGACTGCCCGCCGGACGTGCGGTCCCTGCGCACGTCGCTCGGTCAGCCGACCGGCTTGGCGGTGGGGCGGATGCTCCGCGCCGTCCCGGACGAGCGCCACGCCAGTTGCGAAGCGCTGATCCTGGACCTGGAATCGGCGCTGGGCGCGGCCAAGACCGCCCGGCTTGCCCGCGGGGGCGATGCGGCGGCGGCCCTGTCGGTGATGACAGGCGATCCGGGCGCCGCCGGCGGAGGCGAGCACTCCTCTCCCGGCGCCCAGGCCAGGCCCGACCGTCCCGCACGTCCTGCCCGGCCCAGACCGGCCCCGAAGGTCGAGCCCAAGGTGGTCGTCAAGGAGACCCTCGCCCGCCTCAAGACACAGCTGGCGCGTCGCCCGGTCCAGATCGGGATTGCCGCGGGTGTCGCTGCGCTGGTGGGGATAGTGGTCCTCATCGTTGTCCTGTCCTCGTCGTCACCGGCCCGGTCGCGGGGGGGCGAGTCGTTCAGCGGGGACGGCGCATCGTCATCCCTGCGGGGCCCGGGCCTGAAGGTCATCGAGGGGTTCGAACTGTCGGGGTGGTCGCTCCGCGGAGGGGGCGAGTTCAACGACGGGGCGCTGGACCTGTTCAACGGCCGCGGCGCCGACCGCTCGGTGGGCCGGCGGATTGCCCCGGGCCCGTTCAAGGTTCGGATCGACCTGAAGAACATCGACAGCGGCGTCGGCAGGAACTACGACGTCAACGTCGTGGAAGCGGCCGGGGCGTACATCACCTTCGGGATCAGGAGCGGACAGGTACAAGGCGGCGTGCACATCCCGGGAAAGGGGTGGCGCCCGGTGACGATCCCGGTGCGGATGACCTCGCCAACCGTGACGTGGGACCTGTCGTTCTCGCCGGTCGCCGGCGGGGTCAACTGGAGCGCGTCGTACACGACCGGGGACGGCAAGCGGGGCAAGCTGACGTTGGGCCAGGCGAACGAGGGGCATCTGACCAGCTACATTAAGTCGGTCCGCCCCAACGCCGCGCGCACGATCGAAATCGTCAGTCGAGGGCGCAGCGCCCGGATGAGCGTGGACCACTACGAGCAGACGGCGGGAAAGAAGTAACTCGACCGGCCGGGCCGTGTTTCACTCAGAGCCCCGGCCGGGCCCACCCGGGGCCTTCGACCAGAGAGGCCGACTCCCTAACCCAGCAGGACCGACGATGAGCAAGAAGAACCTCGTAGCGACGATCGCAGTGTTCGGGTCCCTCGTGGTCGGGGTATCGGCGTTGCCCGCCTGGGCGGCAGGGCCCGCCAAGGGTCCCGGGCGCCCGGCCAAAGCGGATCCGAAGAGCACGGTCCCGGCATCGGGCAAGACGTACGAATTGGCGGTCAAGGACGCCCCGGTGACGTTGACGATTGACCGTGCGTACACGGCGGGCGACGTGATTCGCGTGACCGGCCCCAAGCACATGGTCGTGCGACTCGACGCGGCGCTTCCCGAGGCGCCCGTCTACACGCCCACCGGCGTGATCGAATACACCGTGCCCGTCGGGCGCGGCTCTGACCGCGAGGCCATGCCGCGCGAAGCGTTTGCCGGCGCCAAGCACGTGGTCAAGGCCCGCGCCGCGACGGCAAAGGAGATTGCCACCTCCCGCAACGTCGCCCTGAATCCGTACTGCATGCGGGGCAAGCACACCAACCCGATCTACCCGATCGCCACCGCCAGCAGCGAGTTCAGGAACGCCGCCCGCTGGTCCGCACGCAATGTGATCGACGGCATGACCAAGACACAGAAGGGTCGCCACGGGGGCTGGCCGTTCCAGTCG
Source organism: uncultured Planctomycetaceae bacterium (assembly GCA_964625865.1). GTDB lineage: Bacteria > Planctomycetota > Phycisphaerae > SM23-33 > SM23-33 > CAZVEV01. Next base: position 2,909 of record CAZVEV010000158.1, read on the forward strand.
TGGGGCCCGGACCGTCGCAAGGACCTCTGGATGAAGATCGACTTCGGCCGGCCCGTCGAGATTGACCAACTCGAACTGCACATCCGTGCCGATTTCCCGCACGACAGGCACTGGCACGGCGCGACGATGGCGTTCTCGGACGGTTCGAGCGAAACCGTCGCGATCAAGAAGGTCGCCGGCCCGCAGCGCTTCGCCTTCAAGAAGCGGACCGTCACGTGGGTTCGCATGACGAAGATCATCCAGGCCGAGCCGCTGGGCTGGTGTGCGTGGGTGGAGTTGAAGTTCCGGGGGAAAGACGCCGCGAAGCAGGCTGCAAGTTTTTTGAAATAAGGTCGTTGTATGTGTCGTTTAGCAGGACGGATCGCGAGGTTCTTCCGGTGCGGTAAGGGGGGCGGCAGGCCGTTTGGCCATTGACCAAATCGGCCCTGCGCGGTACACTAGATTATTCCGAAGTTGGACGGAACCGAGGTGTCGTCGGTCGTGTTGTATCTCTGGGTGAGCGTTAAGAATGAGTATGTTTCGCGCAAAAGGCGTTTGGTTCGTGGTGCTGGTGCACGCCGCTTCAGCCGCCGTCTGCCCGGCTGGAACCGTGCTGTGCCGCACGACAGAAGGTAGCGTCCAGGTGGAGGTCTCCTTCAACGGCGTCTGCAGCAAACAGCTCCACGGGTCGCCTGCCGCCGCCTGCCGTTCGACCGGAGACGTACCGGGCTTTCATCCTTGCCGCCGCGCACGCCGTCACGGGCCGTGCTGCGACACGCTGCTGAGCACTCGTGACGATGCGATGTGTCCCAAGGTGCTGCCGCAGGACGCTGATGATGCCGCAGACATCATCAACGGTGCAGGCGGTCGCGACGTTGATGGCGGGTACGGCGTACTTGTGACGATCCCCCCGGACCCTCCCTGGCAGCAGCCGGGCCTGGACATACTCCGTACGGTCAGGCTGCTGACCTGATAGTCCGCCGGTTTCGATCCGGCGCGTCAGCGCGGTCGAGATTCGCAGCGCTTGGCGCTGGCCGCCCCGAACTGACCGGGGCGCAGCGGACACGCGATTTTCGCCTGGAATAGGGACGGACATGAGAGTAAAAGATAGCACGCTGGACGCCCACGCGACGGTCGAAAGACCGGGGAAGCAGCCCATCCCTCTGCGTGGCCGCAGCTTCGAGGAAGGCATGATAACGACGTTCTCCACCGAGTGCGGAAAAGAGCATTACATAGCGATTGAGGCTCCGTTGGGCCTGCCGTTCGACCAGGCCATGCGGGAGCTGATGGCGCAATACGATGCCCTACTTGCCGACAGTGCCCTGACGCGCGACTCGGCGGTGTTCTGGCGTTTCCACGTGAGCGACATCTTCACGCAGGCCCAGACGCTCAGGCAGGAACTGGCCGACTACGAGCGATCCGTGATGATCTCCTTCATGGAGCAGGCGCCGGCGTCGGGATCGAAGATCGCGATGATGGCCTACCATCTCGAGCCGGCCTCCGGGCCGTTTGTCTGGAAGCCCAACGGCGTGGGGTTCGAGGTCGTCCACGGCGCGTATCGGTCGCTGTGGGGCAGACTCCTGCCTCAGCACAAGGCCCCCTCGTACGGACAGACCACCAATATCCTGGACACGCTGTCGACGATTATGCGGGACCATGGCGGGACCGTACGCGACAACGTGATCCGCACGTGGTTCTACGTCCGCGATATCGACAACAACTACCAGGGCATGGTCGACGCCCGCCGCGAGTGGTTCATCGACGAGGGCATGACCCCCGAGACGCACTATATCGCCTCGACCGGCATCGAGGGCAGCGCCGCACGCGTCTCGGACCTGGTCCAGACCGACTACCTTGCCGTCCTGGGCCTGGAGCAGACACAGGTCGAGTACATGTCCGCCCTGACGCACCTGAACCCCACCCACGAGTACGGCGTGACGTTCGAACGGGCCACCAAGGTCACCTACGGCGACCGGTCGCACTACTACATCTCCGGTACCGCGAGCATCAACAACCGGGGCAAGGTGGTGCACGTCGGCGACGTGATCAAGCAGACCGCCCGGACGCTCGAGAACATCAACGCGCTGCTCGACGGGTATGGCGCGACGCTGTCGGACATGAAGATGATGGTCGTCTACCTGCGCGACTCGTCGGACTATCCGATGGTGACGGAGTACCTCGATGAGCACATGCCCGCCGGCACGTCCTACATCGTCGTCAAAGGCGCCGTCTGCCGCCCGACCTGGCTGATCGAAATGGACGGCATCGCCATCAAGGAAAACGGCGACCCCGAGTTCCCCTCGTTCTGCTGATTGCCTCCCCAACGCCACCGGTAGGGCGCGCAGCGCACAGCACGCCTGCCTCCGCGCACACGTAGTCGGAAGAGGAGACAACGCCCACAGGTTCCACCTGTGGGGTGGCCTCGGATACGGATCACTTGCGAAACGGCACCCGCGCCCTACCTCTGATCAGTACGTGTCCACGAGGCTTCGGACCTTCAGCTTCCTGGTGAACTGGTCGGTGGTGAGCGTCTTGGCGGGGCAGACCACGATCTCCTCGGCGGCCCCCGGATACACGTGGACGAAGTTGTCGCTCATGCGCGCATCGACGCCCGTCAACTCCAGCCACGCCCACAGGGCCGGGCGGGCCGAACGAAGCGTCACCAGGAAGGCCTCGCCCCCCACGGACGTCACGTCGGCGGTGATCCGCGGATCCTGCAGGGCCATCCGCTTGGGTTTGGCGAAGGCGGCGTAGTTGGTCGAAACGATGCGCTGGCCGACCGACAGTTCGAGAAACAGCATCAACGCGTCCGGGCCGTACTCGGCCAGCGGGTCGGCCAGGTCCAGACGCACTGCTCGAGTGGTCTTGCCGGCGCCAATACGGACGGTCTCCCGGTCGGAGGCGATCACCTTCCCCGCGGGCGTCATGAGCGTCCAGACGAGTTTGCCCGGTCCGGCCTGGGGGCGATCGCTGGTGATGAACACATCGACACTGCCGGTCCGCGGGTCCTCGACGGCGCTGACCATAACCGGTGCGAAGAACTTCGCGGCCATGTAGTGCAGCGCCTTCCACCGACCGTGGTAGTCGATGCTTGACCAACTGGCGACGGGCCAGCAGTCGTTCAGTTGCCAGTACAGCGCGCCCATCGAGCGGGGCATGGTCCGGCGCCAGTGCTCGACGGCGTACTTGATGCCCATGCCCTGAAGAATCTGGCCCGTCCAGAGGGCCGCGGTGAAGTTCTTCGGCATGCGGAACCAGTCGAGCATGTACTGCATGATCACGGTATTGCCGATTCCGCTCCGCTGGTGGTGCTCCATCACGGGCGAGGTGACGTTGCGGTCGGCCGGTGCGGTGTAGCCGTTGACGGTCCTGGGCTCGGGGAAGCTCTGGAAGCCGAACTCGCTGACGAATCGGTGTTCGGTGGTGCGATACCACTCGAACGGCTTGCGCCCGTGCCAGACGTCCCACAGGTGCGCATCGCCGCAGCGGACGTTGCGATGGTCCGCGCGGTCGCCGTGGGGCGAGTGCGGACTGCCCGGCCAGTAGTCCCTCTGGGGGTCCAGGCGCCTGACCACGCGGGCCAGCAGCTTGTCAAACAGCTTCCCGTAGTCCGCCCAGTTCATCTGGGTATCGGTCCACCTGGGCCCGACGAGCCCCTGCTCCAGTTCGTTGTTCCCGCACCACAGGGCCATGCACGGATGGTGCCTCAGCCGGCGGACGGCGTCTTCAGCTTCGGCCTGCACCGACGCCATGAACGCCTCGTCAAACGTCGGATACGTCCCGCACGCGAACATGAAGTCCTGCCACACGCACAGGCCCAACTCGTCGCAGATGTCGTAGAAGGTGTCGTCCTCGTAGATCCCCCCGCCCCAGACGCGGAGCATGTTCATGTTGGCGGCAACGGCGCTGCCGAGCAGGTCGGCGTATCGTGCCGGGGTCACCGCGGTGGGAAACGTATCGGCGGGAATCCAGTTGGCGCCCTTGGCGAAGAACTCCACGCCGTTGGCGGCGAAGGTGAACGACTCGCCCCATCGGTCGGTCTTTCGCACCACCCGCAGCGTGCGCAGCCCGATGCGCTTCGTTCGCGTGTCAACGAGGTCCCCGTCGGCGTCGAGCAGGTCAACGGTCACCTCGTACAGCGGCTGATCGCCCATGCCGTTAGGCCACCAGAGCTTCGGCTTGGCGATTCTCAACTTCGCCGCCGCCTTGCCTCGCCGAACCGGCGCCGCGCCCTCGGCCACCGTCTTACCCCCCAGCGTCACGGTAATCGCCGCGGTCAATCGGGTCCGAGCCGGCACGTCGGCGCGGGCGGTCACCTCAAGGTCTACCCGGCCGCGGGCGTGGTCCTGGGCGATCTGCACCTCGTCCAGGCGGGCGCCGTCGCGAGCGAGAATCGCGATGTCGCGCCAGATGCCGCACGTGATCAGCGTGGGGCCCCAGTCCCAGCCGAAGTTGCACTGGCTCTTGCGAATCCACCCCCTGGCCTTGCCCTTGCCCATCGCCCACGTGGGCAAGGTGCGCTTGCGGTTTCGCGATTCGGCGTGCTTCAGCGCCCGGGCGAACCGGACGGAGATCGTGTTGGTTCCCGCTCGCAGATGCCTGCGGACGTCAAACTCCCACGTACGGAACATGTTGTCGGTCTTGCCGACGCGACGGCCGTTGACTGCGATCGTTGCGAGCGTGTCCAGCCCCTCGCATCGCAGGACCACGGCATCGGATTCCAGCAGGGCGGCCGGTACGTCAAAGGTGCGCGAGTAGACCCACTCGACGTCGCTGATCCACTGGAGGCGGTCTTCGTTGTCGCGGTAATATGGATGGTCGATCTTCCCCGCAGTCAGCAGGTCGGTATGGACGCAGCCGGGAACGGTGGCGTCGATGGCCTGGTCGCTACCAGCCTGTGCCAGTTGCCACGTTCCACTCAGGTCGAGTCGTTCGATCATAGGTTGGTCTTCCTGCCGCCAGGTGTGCGGCGGTGTCATGGACTGATGCGAGGGTGCGATTGTAGTCGTCGCCGGAGATGAATGTCGAATGCCGAATGTCGAAAGTCCACCGGGTGTCGTGGTTTGACGCGAAGCGGCAACCACGCTGGGGCGCACTGGCGATACGTGGTTGCCGCTTCGCGTCAAGCCACGGCACCCGCGACCCTTGTCTCATTGCGAAGCCGCAAGAGGCTACTTGGGGTTCCGGACGGCGTGGGCGATCAGGTCGGTCATGGTGGTCGCCAGGTGCGTCGCGTCCAGGCCGGCTTCGATGAGTTGGCTCAGGCGCGAGGCGTGGGCGATGAAGCGATCCGGCAGGCCGATCTGGCGGACGAGCGACGCGTCGAGTCCGCGTTCGGCGGCCAGTTCCAGGACGGCCGAGCCGAACCCGCCGGCGGCCGCGTGGTCCTCGCAGACCACCACGGGCTTGCCGGCGGCGATGAGCTTCGAGATCAGCGTCACGTCCAGCGGTTTGGCGAAGCGGGCGTTGACGATACCGATGTCCGTGCCATGGTCGGCTTCCATGAGGCGGGCCGCCGCCAGCGCCGGCTCGACGGTCGTGCCGTAGCACAGGAAGGTCCCGTCGGCCCCTTCACGGACGACGCGCCCCTTGCCCAGCTCGAACGGGGCGCAGTATCCGGGCAGGTCCTCGGGCACTTCGTCTCGCGGATAGCGGATCGCGGCTGGGCCGTCCAGGGACAGCGCGAACGTCAACGCCTCGTCGAGTTCCGGCGCGTCGGCGGGGGCCATCAGGACCATCCCGGGCATGGTGCGGAGCATGGCGATGTCCATCGTGCCGTGATGGACGGCCCCGTCCGAGCCGACCAGCCCCGCGCGGTCCATGCAGAAGACCACGGGCAGGGATTGGAGGCACACGTCGTGGAAGACCTGGTCCATCGCCCGCTGCAGGAAGGTCGAGTAGGCCGCGACGACGGGCTTGAGCCCCGCGCGGGCCTGTCCGGCGGCCATCGCTACCGCGTGCGACTCGCAGATCCCCACGTCGATGTACCGGTCGGGGAAGGCCTTGCGGAACTTGACCAGCCCCGTGCCGTCGGGCATCGCGGCGGTCAGGGCGACCACGCGCTCGTCGCGCCGCCCGGCGTCGACGAGGGTCTTGGCGAACGTCTGGGTCCAGGTGGGGCGGACCTTCGTCGGGAAGACGGCCTGCCCGTTGTGGACCGTGTAAGCGGCCGGGCTGTGGAAGCGGCAGGGGTCTTCGACGGCGTACTGTCGCCCGCGGCCCTTCTGCGTGCAGACGTGGAGCATGACCGGGCGGCTGATCTTGCTCAGGCGGCGGAGCACGCGGATGAGGTTGGGCACGTTGTGTCCGTCGACGGGCCCGAAGTAGCCCAGCCCCCACCCGTCGAACAACTGCTTGCCGCGCAGCGTCGTCTTGATCCCGTCGCGGAACTTCCGCAGCGCATCGCTGATTCCGTGTCCCAGGGGCAGGTGGTGCAGGATGCTCTCGGTGGAGTTCTTCAGGTCGTTGTACACGTGCGTCAGGCGGATGCGGTCCAGCGCCTGGGCCATCGCGCCGCACGTCCGGTCGATTGCCATCGAGTTGTCGTTCAGGATCACCAGGAACTGGCGCCGTATCAGCGAGAGGTTGTTGAGCCCTTCCAGTGACAGCCCGTTGACCATGCTCGCGTCGCCCACCACCGAGACGATACGGTTGTCCGTCCCGGTCGCCTGGGCCGCCCAGGCCAGGCCCGAGGCGGTCGAGATCGCCGTTCCCGCATGCCCGGTGGCAAACACGTCGTAGGGGCTCTCGGCGGGCGACGGGAAGCCGCTGATCCCGCCTTCCTGCCGGAGCGTTTCGAAGGCGGCGTTTCGTCCGGTGAGGATCTTGTGAGCGTAGCACTGGTGGCCGACGTCCCACAGCAGGCGGTCGGCCGAGAAGTCGAACACGTGGTGCAGCGCGATGGTCAGCTCGGCCACCCCCAGGTTGCTCGCCAGGTGCCCGCCGGTCCGCGAGACGACCTCGACAATCCGCTCGCGCAGCTCGTCGGCCAGACGGCCCAACTCGCCGTCGCTCAGCCGCCGCAACTGGTGCGGCGTGGTTATCCTGTCAAGGAGCGTCTTGTGTGCCATCACGTCCTCATCGCGTTCGCGCGCCCAGCAGGTTGACCAGGCCGGCCAGGTCCCGCCCGCGGTCGCCCAGGGGCGCCAGGGCGGCGACGGCCTGGTCTGTCAGTTCACGGCCCAACTCCGCTGCGCGCTGAAGCCCCAGTAGGGCCACGTACGTTCGCTTGTCGTCCGCGGCGTCCTTTCCGGGGGTCTTTCCGAGCTGCTCGGCCGTCCCGGTGACATCGAGCACGTCGTCGATCACCTGGAAGGCCAGGCCCATAGACTTACTACAGTCGGAGATGGCCCGGTGTTCTGTTTGATCGGCCCCGGCGCTGATGGCGCCCATGGCCCCGGCGGCGGCGATCAGGGCGGCGGTCTTGCCCATGTGGATCTGCTTGAGCCCTTCCAGGCCGTCGGGTACGTCGCACAGGCCCATATCGGCGACTTGTCCGCCGATCATGCCCGCCGGCCCGGCCGCGCGGGTCAGTTCGCACAGGAGCTTTGCGGCAAGCGGGCTGTCCGAGTCGGCGATCACGCCCATCGCGCGGGTCAGCAGGGCGTCGCCGACGAGAATGGCCATCGCCTCGCCGAATACCACGTGCGCCGTCGGTCGCCCGCGGCGCAGCGCGTCATCGTCCAGGGCGGGCAGGTCGTCGTGGACGAGGCTGTAGGTGTGGATCAGTTCGACCGCCACCGCCGCCCGGCGGGCCAACTCGCCCCCGTCGCGGTTTCCGACGGCCTTCGCGGCCAGGTACACCAGCGCCGGGCGAAGCCGTTTGCCCGGCCCCAGGGCGCAGTAGCGCATCGCCTCGGCCAGCGCGTCATTCGTGCCCGGCTCGACCAGCCACGCGTCCATGTCACGCTCGACGCGCGCTGCACAGGGGGCGAGCAACTCCCCCAATCTGTCAGTGCACTGTTTCTCAGCCATTATCCCGACCGTCCCGAGACGTTGACTCTCCTGGCCGTTCAGGCGTGATTCTACACGACAGCCGCCTCGCGCGCCGAGACCGATGCCGTGACAAATCTGCACGCCTTGGCGCCGGCCGGGTCCTCGTTGCCAGCGCCCCGGCAGGCCGCGTTCGACTCGTAAAACGTCGGCGGCTCGTACGTCCATCCGGCGGCCAGACGCTTGGCCTCGCGGCGAATCATCCAGTGCACGTACATCCCGCCGACGGCCGAGGCAAACCGCGACTTGAAACCGTACTCGCGATGGAGGTCCTTCAGCAGGTCGGCCATCTTGGCCCGCATGGCCGGGTCCTTGCGGTAGAAGCGTTTGGCGCCGCCGACCAGGGCCGAGAACGTGAAGTCCAGTCCCGCGGCCTCCCGGGCGAAGCGGCGACGAATCCGCGCGTCCGGATGGTTCTTGTAGCGTTTCCACCCCGCCAGCGTCGTCCGGACGATCCGCACCGTGCTGGGCCCGTTGGCCTCGAAGTCGCGCTCGAAGGCGCGAACGAGCATCTCGGACTCCTGCCCGTCGGTAATCGACGGGTGCCTGTAGTTGAAGATGTACTGCCCGTGGATGTCCTCGTTGTCGAACTCGCTCTCGTGCTTCATGCGTCCCTGGGCCGACAACTCCGCGTGCAGCGGCGTGCCCGGGATCGGCGTGTAGAGCATGAACTGGTGGAAGTCCGTGTCGTAGGCGGCCGCGTACTCGATGGCCTCGTCGATGTTCTCCGGCGTGTGCTCTTCCAGCCCGATGATCGTCGAGCCCAGCACGCGAATGCCGTGAGACTGCAGTTCCTTGACCAGTTCCACCGCGTCCATGCCGTGCAGCTTGGTGTACTGGGAATCCTCACCCTCGAGGCCCATCCACACCCACGAGACGCCCAGCCGCACGAGCTGATCGATCGTGTACGATCGCAGCACGTTGGCCGAGCAGAAGATGTACAGCGCCCAGGCCTTGTCGTTGGCTTCCATCAGCTCCAGCAGGCGAAGGGTCCGCTTGCGGTGGAGCAGGAAGTTCTCGTCCATCACGAAGAAGGATTCGACCTGAAGGTCTTTCTCGAGCCCGCACATGATCTCGAACAACTCGTCGCCGGTCTGGTAGAAGTTGATGCACTTGCCCTTCCCGCCGAACATTGCCGACGTCGAGCAGAAATTGCACCCGAGGGGGCATCCGACCGAGGGAATAAGCGTCGCCGCCACGTCGCCGGGCTTCTCGTTGACGGTGATCCCGACGTTCCGCGTGCCGATGCCCGACAGCGTCCGCGGATGGTTGACCGGCTGATCTTCGTCCTCGCCGAGAAAGCGGCGGAACCAGCGCACGCCCTCGCCCTTGACGACGTGATCGGCGTCGACCCGCTCGTCGAGGTCCGGGATGTTGGCGATGTGCCCGCCGACGACAATCGTCGCCTCGGGCAGATACTCCCGAATCAGCTCGCACATCTTCTTGACGCGGGCCAGGTTCGGCGTGATTGCCGTAATGCCCACCACGTCGTAGTGATTGTCCCGGATCTCGCTGATGAACCGCTCGAGGACGGGGAAGTCCAGCACGCGACACGGGGCCGAGATGTTCGCCTGGATCATCATGATGCCCCAACTGCGGTGGAACATCCTCAGCGAAAACGGGCCCTGAACGCGGGTGACCTGGTTCTGGTACAGCTCCATCGGGTTCATCGCCCGGCCGTACTCGTCGTCCCGGGCGTACGGGCCGAACACGCTGGTCAGCAGAACCCGGGTCTTGGAGCCCAGGGGGCTGACAGCCTCGGTGGTTGCCCCCAGCGGCTCGCTAATCTCGCATATCGTCATAGAGTATCCTTATCGGCATCCTGCGCCGGAGGCCGAGAGACTATCCGCCATCGCGGGTCTGTGCCCGACGGAACATCCGCCAAGGCCGCTGGAAGGCGTACAAAGCCCTCCTGCAACGCCGCTCTATCGGAACACATCGTCCATGGGGATGAGCATTCCGTCAGAAGCGGAGCGACATCATACGCGGAATCCGCAAGGCTTCCAAGAAAAATAAGCGCGTTTCTTTCGCCTTTCTCCCAGCGTCGCGGTGAGGGAGATTCCTCCTGATCTTTTGAAGTTCGCCCTTGACGTGGATCGCCGGAGGCCTTATACTATTTAAAATGTCGGCGTGTTTATCGTCGGCGGAGAGAATCGCAGCTAGTGCCTATATGAGGACAGGAGCCTGATCATGAGGACGTTCGCAATCACGTTGTGTGTCGCAGTTTTCGTCGGTATGTCACCCGCTGTCGGTGCCCCCGTCGTTCTCATCGACGAGGACTTCGCCACCTTCGGTGCGACTCAAACGTACGCTGGTGTCACAGTGACATGGTCGGACAACGACGGGACGGGCGGCTTCGAGAGGTATACGCCCCCGTCGACAGGTACGGCCCCACGAGGTACGGACAATACCTG
>CAZVEV010000159.1:0-13275 GCA_964625865.1 uncultured Planctomycetaceae bacterium
GGCGTCCCCGATGGCGTCGGTCAGGACCTGGGGCCAGCCTTCGGGGACGACGTCGGCAATGGCGCCGGCGATGACGGGGCGATTGGGAATCTCGCCCTCCGAGGTCATGAAGGGCAGGGTGGTCTCGCCCCCCACGGTGACGGAGTGTGCTCGCGTTCCGCCCTCGTCTGCGGTGGCACCGATGGTGACGGTCTTGATTCGGTTGGTCCACTTCTCTTTGGTGTCCACAACGTCCATTAGCCTACTCCTATCTTCTGCATCATCTCATCGATTATCCCCACGGCGGGGGTGGTGGCAAGGTCGTATAGAGACGTTCCGTGGAAGACGGCGTCCTCGACGGCCTCGTCGCGCGGAATCGTTCCCAGGTGTTTCAGACCCAGCCCTGACATCTTGTCCAGGACGATCGGTATGCGATCCTCCCGGACCGCGTTCAGCACGAAGTGCCTGTTGCGCACGTCCCGATCCAGATCGTCGAGCAGTTGGTCGACTCGCCTCGCGCAGTCGATAGACAGCGGGTTCTCGTTGACCACGACGATGAGGTGGTCGATGAAGGCCGCCGTCCGCCTGCTCAGGTGCTCCAGGCCGGCCTCATTGTCCATGACCATCCACTTGTAGGCCGGCAGGAGGTCGTCGGCGAACTTGCGGAGGAGATTGTTGATGAAGCAGTAGCAGCCGGCCCCCTCGCCGCGTCCCATCGTGATCATGTCGACCTTGGGCGTCTCGGTGATCAACTCGTGCAGACCCGCCTCGACGTAGTTCTCTTTGGACATCCCCGGGGGGAAGTCCTTGATCTGCTTGAGCATGTCCTCGCGCAGGTCGCCGATGGTCGACTCGACCTCGATGCCCAGGACGGTGGCGAGGTTGCAGTCGGGGTCCGCGTCCATCGCGAGGATGGGCCCCGGTGTGTTGTTCCTGAGATATCGTACGACGAGGCCGGCCACCGTGGTCTTGCCCACGCCGCCCTTGCCCGTTACCGCGATCGTCTTGGCCATCTCAGGTGTTCTCTCTGTTGTTAGCGGCCCGTGCCATCGCCGACGGGAACAACTCGATGTTCGTGTGCGGCAGGAACATGGCCTGTTTGAACTGGTCTACGTAGTCGTCGGTGCCCATCAGGTCGTAATACGTGGTCCGTGCAACGATGTCGCGCAACCCCTGGCGTGCCTCGCCGGAAAGGGCCGCCAGCTTCGCGCCCCAGATCGACGTGTTGCCGACGTAAAGGGTCTCGGCGCCGGGCAGGTCCGGCAGGAGGCCGATCGCCGTGGCGCTGTCGAGACTGATGTAGTTGCCGAACCCCCCCGCAATCATCAGCCGCGTGACGTCCGAAAAACTCAGGTCGAGGCGGTCGAGCATGATCTTGGCCGCAGCGAAGATGGCCGCCTTGGCCGTGATGATGTTGTTGATGTCGTCCTGGGTCATGTAGACGCTCTTGTGCTTGAGCGTCTCGCCCTTGCCGGCCAGCACGAACCGCCCACGGCCACGCTTGAAGTGGACCGCCTCGTCGGACCCTTCGATCAGCTTGCCACCCCGGTCGATGATGCCCTTTGCCAGCAGGACCGCGACCAGGTCGATAATGCCCGATCCGCACAGGCCGTCGGGCTTGGCCCCGCCGATGACGTCATAGCAGATCCGGTCGCCGTCGAGGGTGACCTTCTCGATGGCCCCCCGGATGGCCATCATCCCGCACTCGACGCCGGCGCCTTCGAGGCACGGCCCGGCCGAGGCTGAACAGGCAATGAGCCATTCGGAGTTGCCCAGGATAACCTCGCCGTTGGTGCCCACGTCAATCAGCATGCCGACGCCGTCGTACTCGTGCAGCCCGGTGGCAAGGATTCCCGCGGCGAGATCCCCGCCGACCCACCCGCCGACGCCCGGGACGGCGAACAGCAGGCCGCGGGGGTTGATCTTGATGCCGACCTCCGCGGCCCGGAAGGGGGGCGGGGAGGTCGTGACGGCGATATACGGCGTCCGCCGGATGGTGTTGGTGGGAAGGGCGAGAAGGAAGTGCATCATGGCCGTGTTGCCCGCGCAGACGACGGCGGTGACATCCTTCAGGGCGATAGCGCACTCGCCAACCAGCGCGGTGATCAGGCGGTTGATGTCCTCGACCAGAATGTGCTGGAGACGCTCGGGGCCGCGCTTCTCCGCCGCGATCATGCGGGCAGTGACCTCTCGCCCGTACGTCGCCTGGGAGTTGAAGCACGCCTGCGTGCCGATCGTCTCGGTGGTCGTCGAGTCGACCAGGTGAACCACGATGGTCGAGGTCCCGATGTCGACGACAGCGATGACGTTCCTGGCCGAGGTGTCTCCGCCCTCGATATCGACGATCTCGGCGACGCCTTGGCGGCGACCGATGATGGCGGTGGCGGTGAAGTCGTTGTCCCTGAGGACCTCGGGCATCCGGCGGATGACTTTCAGACCGGTCTGTATCGGGATCGTACCGGCGGCCCGCTGGAGGCTGGTGTGGATGCGTTGGCAGTCGGCGAGGTTGTTCTCGAGGGTGGGTGGGTCCATCCGCAGCAGGACGCGGCTGGTGATGGGCGAGACGGTGAAGGCCCGTTCGTCCGCGTGCTCACCGGCGGCTCGGAACCGCTGGGCATCCTTGTCGATGACGATCTTGTCCGCCGCCCGCGTCTCTTCGGGGATTTCGACGCGCAGGTCGCTCTGCACGGTGCTTTGGCAGGCCAGCACAACGCCCTGGCGGATCTCCTCTCGCGTCAGCAGGGCGGTCGCATCGCCCGCGACCTCGCCGGCCGTGACGATCATCCTGCACCGCCCGCAGATTCCGTCGCCTCCACAGACGCTGTCAATGGAGATGCCTGCCTGACCTGCGGCCTCGAGGAGAGTCGTCCCGGCCGGGACACTGATCTCGGCCCGCGGGGTCGAGTCCCGCTCGTTGCGCGGCGTAAAGGCAACCGTGTAGTCGGCCATCGCGCGGTCCTAGCTGCGGCTCTCGGCAAGGAATCTCGGAATGCCGGTGGCGCTTTCGGGTCCGATGATGACTTCTTTCCAGTCAGACGTGTCTTCGATTTCGGCCCGGAAGGCCGGCAGCAAGCCGGGGATGATGAGCTTGCGGTGGGATACCTTGTCCGCGGCGCCCTGTGCGGCAAGCGTCTTGACGACCTTTTCGGGAGAGATCTTGTCGCCGGCGTAGGCGTTGAGCACGCCAAGGCCCTCGGTGTCGACCACGGAGATGTAGCAGGGCACCTTGGACCGTTCGACCTCGCCCTCGACACTGAAGTACGTCAGGGCGAAGTTCGTGGTGAACATCACCGGCGAGTCGGCAGTGACGTCGCCCACCGTATACAGCCTGGACTCCACGGTGTTGGGGACCTGCGGATCGGTGTAGATGTTCTGCACCGACGTCAGCAGCGGGATCAACTGACTGCCGTCCGTTCCGTTGATGATGATGATGCTCGCATACTTCGCCACGAACGTGGTGGCCAGCACGGTCTCCTTGAACGGGTCGTCGCAGGAGGCATCCACCATCGACGGGAATCCCAGGGGGCGGAAGGTCTTCTTCACCGCCGCCCGCCTCGCGGTGGTGATCTGGCGCAGCGACCGGGCCGTGTCGCGGGCGTCGAACGAGAGCACCACGTCGGCGAGACCGGCGTCGGTGGCGGCCTTGGCGATATCTGCAAGGCCTTCAAGCGTGTCAGCCGAGACGGCCAGCGGACACTTGGTGTCGGCGGCGACTTTGATCATGGCCTCGGCGTTGTCCCCGCCGGCGCGGTAGATCAAGGGTTTCTTGTCAGCAATGGCGCTCGCGGCGGCGCCGACGACGGCGGGATCGGCGCCCATGAGCAGGAGGGGCACTCTGCTGGCGTCGGCCAACGCCTTGGCCCGGCCCGCGGCGGCTTCGGGCGCCAGGCCCTCGACCTCCACGGCGGCCATGCGCATGGTCACCTCCTCGCCTATACGCGTGAAAACCGCGTTGTTGACCTGTTCGAGCTTGGCCCGTGCGTCGTCGTCGGACAGGCTCGCCGGAATCTTGCCCGCAAACGCGGGGGCGTTCTGGAACTTGTCCTCGTGGCGGAACATGGCCGTTTCCTGCCCGATCTTCAGCCCGGCGTCGCCCTCGGGGCCGATATGGACCAGCTTCATCGGCGGGGCCGACGCGTCGGCAAAAGCGTCCTTGGCGTCGTCCGAGAGCTTCGGACAGTCGGTCAGGGCCTTTTGCTTGGCCGCCACCTGCATCGCGAACGCCAGGCACGTCGGAAACCCGCACTCCTTGCAGTTGGTCTTGGGCAGGTTCTTGTAGATGTCCATTCCGGTCATTGCCATCGTATCGTCTCCCTAGAACAGCGCCGCCATCGTCAGAGCGGGATGTTCCACTTTCTGAAGGTATTCCACGAGCGCCTCGGGGTCCTCGGCGTCTTCTTCGGTTGCGATCTTGTCGAAAAGCTCCGGGCAGCCGATGGCCTCGAGACGGGCCTTGAGGCGCTCGGAGACCTCTTCCTTGAGCTGCTTGGGCATCCAGACCACGCGCTCGATCCCGCCCTCGGCGGAGATGAACTTCGGGCTGCTGATGTACAGCTTGCCGATCCCGATGAAGCCGGGGGTCTGCAGCCCGCCGCCGATCTGGCCGGCAAGCGTGGAGAACTTCATGCCGATCGGCGTCATGCCCTGGAAATCGCGGTCAACGATGATCACGCCGTTGGCCTCGGGCATGATCCCCGCGATGCACTCGAAGCACCCGCACGAGGTCATCGGATCCTCGAGCATCGAGTAGGCGCTGAACTGCGTCAGGTTACCGTTGGACTTGCCCGAAATGTAGTCGTTGATATTCCCCCACTGGCCAAGCTCGGCGTTGATCGTCGTGCCCTTGGCCACCGGCTCGTTCGGCCCGTGCTTGTTGATCTGGTGCGAGGCCTTGCAGTCCAGCCACGTATATGCGCCGCACAGACCCAGCCGCTGGGGCGTTACGATGCACACGTGGTTGGGGGCGTACGACTGGCACAGCGTGCAGGAGTAGAAGTCCTCCACGTCCTCGTCGGTCATGCCGCCAATTCGGTCGTCGCGTTCCCTGTAGACGGCGCGGGCCTCTTCCAGCGGCTCCTGGATGGCCTCGGGGTCGGTGTAGAGTTTGACGGACACCCGGTCGACGATGGCTGAGAAGTCGTTGTGGATCTTGGCCACCAGGATCTCGCCGAAGTCCTTGATCTTGAACCCCTTGGCCTGGGCGTCCTTGGAAATGCGGACCCAGATGATGGCGCGTTGGCCCATGTGGAATATGCCGTTGGCACACGAGATGTATTCGTGTGTGCGGCGCTCGAGGACGGACTCGAAGTCCTCCTGGAAGTTCCGGCCCGCCACGCTGACGACGATGCCGAGCGGATAGGCCTGCCCCTCTTCCATCTCTTCAATCTCTGGGCCGATCACCTCGATCTGCCCGTCGGTGACCTCGTCCATCGGCTTGGCGCGAAGCAGTTCGAAGGCGTCGGCGTACTTGCTGCCGAACTGGACGTACATGTCTTCCTTGCGGACACGCTCGCCCTCGAACCCGGCGCCGAAGGGCACGGGGATCGGGATGTTCTCGATCTTGATCGTCAGCCCGCGGACCTCGATCGCCCGGGTCAGGATCTCCTCGGTCGGTACGTTGGCCACCACGTGTTCGTACGTGCAGATGCCCGTCGGCAGGATCTCCGGTATCCCGACGTTCGAGATCACGGGGAAGCCGAAGTTGATGGCCCCGGCGGCCGTCGCGTACTTCTCGTCGGTGATGACCTGCTCTTCGCACTCGGCGGCATCGTCGGCCCCCAGGGCGAGCACGAACGCGTAGACGCGCGTCTTGTTGTACATGAGGATTTCGGTCGCCTGCTTCATTCCGCCCGGCTCGACGCCTCCGAACGTCATCGCCGAACGTGCGGCGAAGTTCAGCGCATGGACGGCCGCCGTGATGTCCTTGCCGTAGGGCACGAGGAACGTGTCCCAGTCCAGTTGGATGTTCTCTTCGGCGAGTTGCTCGGCCATGGCACGACCGTTGGTATTCCCGGCCATGAACACCAGGATGTTCCGCTCCTGCAGTGCGCGGACCATCTGGACGGCTTGGTCGTTGGTCGGCACGTTGCCGACAATGGCGGCGAAGCCCGGCATGCGCCCGTCGACGAGCTTAATGCCCTGGGTTCGCAGGATGCTGTCGTCGGTGAAGCCCAGCCAGATGCCCTCGACCGGATTGGGCCCGGTCACGAGCTTGAGGACCTCGATAGTCTCTTCGGCGATCAGGGTCGCCACGCCGGCGTCCAGCGTGTCGCCCAGATAGGGCAGCCATGTCTGGTCGCCGGGGATCGGGCCGAGCAGTTTGCGTGCTTCGGCGAGAGACTCTTCGAGGTCGCCCAACTTCTCGACCTTCTGGCCGAGGAAGAGGTACATGATCGGCAGGTAGTACGCGGTGTTGGGGTAGGCCACCGGCGCATCGGCGCCCTTTTCCTCGATCGCCTTGGCCAGTGCGTCTTCGGCACGCGCGACCATCGAATAGGCGCCCCGGATAGCTGCTTTTGCTATGATTCTCGACACGTCACTGTTCCTTTCTCAAGGATCCTTGCGTCAGATCACTCAATCTTCTTCGCATCCCGCCGGGGCCGGAGTCGCGCCGCGGGCAAGGGCCTGCGCGGTTCGTATCCGCCGGCACTTCGGACAGACGTTGGCCGCCGGCGGGCCGCCCTCGATCTTCTTGCTGACAACCGTCAACTGCTTGGGCTTGGCCCACTCATCGCCGCACAGGCTGCACGTGGCGACCTTGGCGCCCTCGGCGGGGTCGGCAGCCTCGCCGGCCAATTGTTCAGCCACCGTTGCGGGGTCAAGTAGTTCAGCCGTCGCGGCGTCCGGCTCGGCAAGCGACAGCGTCTGCGTCGGGCACGCGGCCACGCAGGCGGGCCCTTCGACCCGGCCCCCGCAGAGGTCGCACTTGACGGCCTTCTTGATCTCCTTCTGCACGCGGATGACGCCAAACGGGCAGACCAGCGTGCACATTCCGCACCCGATACACGTCTCGACGTCGAGGATCACCTGTCCGTCATCTCCAACCGTCAGCGAGTCCTTGGGGCAGACCGCGGCGCATCGGGGATCGGGGCAGTGGCGACACTGGACGGGCACGGGCAGGCCGTCAACCTCTTCGACCTGCAGGCGAGGCGGAGAAGGGGCGCCGGACTGCAGCGCATCGACCATGCCGGTCGCGTCGCAGTGAACCAGCGAGCACTCCAGTTCGCAGCACTTGCATCCCACGCAGCGGTCGGGAGCGACGACTATCATCTTGGCCATGTGACACACTCCACGGCGGGCCTACGCGACGGCGTCGGCCTGCGTTGCGGTTTTCGGGACGTAGGGAACCTCGTACATCGGGCCGGGCAGCTTCAGCGCCGCCCGCTTCGCGTCGATGTGGTCGATGATCAGGTGGGCCGCCTTCGTCGGGTCCGCCTCGAACGCGAACTTCCCGCCGAAGTACTCCTCGACACCGTCGGTGAGGAAGTCGGTGACGAACTTGGACCCCTGGATGGGGAACGGTTCGCCGAGGACGGTGTAGACGCCCGAAGCGACAACGTAGAAGCCGATGGAGACGGCCTTCTCCGACATCCACTCGGGCGCGGCGCCGGCGACGGGGAGGTCGGCGATGGACTCGCCCAGTCCGCCCTCGTTGACCATGTTCGTCAGGATCACCAGTATCCGCGAGTTGTCCACGCAGGAGCCCAGGTGCAGTACGGGCGGAATGCCGACCGCCCGACAGACCTCCTGAATGCCCTTGCCCGCATACTCCAGGGCGGCCTCCGGGCGGAGCAGTCCGTACTTCGCACCGGCGCCGGCCGAACAGCCGGTCACCGCGACCGCCACGTCGTTGGCCAACAACTCCTTGATCATCGTCAGGTGCCCGTGGTCGTGGAGGTGCTTGGGGTTGTTGCACCCGACGACGGCGGCAACCCCCCGAAGGCGCCCGGCCATGATCGAGTCGTTCAGCGGGCGATACGTCGAACGATACGTCCCGCCCAGGGCGGTGAAGATGTTCTCCGCCGTGAAGCCCGCCACCAGCGGCGTGGCGTCGGTGGGCAGGTGGATCTGCTCGGCATTGCGGTTGGCCATGTTGTCGATGGCCGTCCGTACGATGTCCTTGGCGATTTCCAGTCCGCGGTCCTCGTCGAACTGGATATGCTCGGCGCCGGGGAACTTGGCCTTGCGACTGGTCGAGATGAACTTGGTGTGATAGGTCTCGGTCAGGCGGCCTATCGACGGGAAGATGCACTGGACGTCGACGACCATCGCGTCGACGATTCCCGTCGCGACGACCAGTTCCTGCTGCAGGAAATTGCCCGCCAGCGGAATGCCGTGTCGCATGAGGATCTCGTTGGCCGTGCAGCAGACGCCGCTGAGGCCGATCCCCTTGGCGCCTTTGCTCTGGGCCAGTTCGATCAGCTCCTTGTCCTGGCAGGCGGCGACGATCATTTCCGACAGGCCCGGCTCGTGTCCGTGGACGATGATGTTGACGTCCTCGGGGTCGAGCACGCCGAGGCTCGCCTCGGCGGCGACCCAGCGCGGCATGCGGAAGATGACGTCGGAGATGTCGGTGGCGGCCATCGAACCGCCCCAGCCGTCGGCCAGCCCCGTGCGGAAGGCGTGCAGCAGCAGGTTGACCGGATCGTTGTCGACGCCGATGTTCGTCCGGTGCATCATCTCGACGACCTCGCGGTCGGCGCCTCGCGGCACGACGTCGGCGTCGCGCCAGCGCTTGAGCTGGTCTTCAGGCGCCCTGGCGGTGAAGACGATCTCGCCTTCCTGCTGCGAGAACTGCGCGAGGCAGATGTCGGCGACGGCGCCGGCAATCTCGCGGACGCTCTTGCCCTCGGTCGCCACGCCGAGTTCGTCCGCCATCGCGTGGAGCTTCCGCTCGTCCTTGACCTGGTAGTCGAAGTCCTCTTTCTCGGAGACCGACTTGAGCAGGTGGGCGATGTCGCGACCGTGGTCGGAGTGGGCGGCGCTTCCGGCGGCAACCATGCGGGCGAGGTTCCGGGCGGCAATGATATCCACCGTTGCGCCGCAGATGCCCTCGGTCGGACCGTCGCCCAGCGGGTTGATCCGGCAGGGGCCCATGGTGCAGTTCTTGCAGCAGACCCCCATCGTGCCGAATCCGCACAGGGGTTGCATGGCCTCGCAGCGGTCCCAGGCCAGGGACAGTCCCAGGTCCTGGACGTGCTGGAGCATCTCGACGGTCGGGGGATCAACGCTGTGTTCCTGTGGCGTTTTCATGAACGGACCTCGTCAAAGGGTCAGACACCATATATCAACGAGACTCCGAGGCACTGTCAAAACGATCTGCTGGCAGCACCTGCGAAGCCGCGAGAACCGCCGAGTCATCCAAGCCGGACTCGATACCAGACGCAAGTGCGCCTTCGGGTGTTCCCGAAGACGCATGTCATAGTAGGGACAACCCGCCTACAATATCAAGGGTAACTTGCCACGGAAATTGCCCCGTCGTCGCATGTCACCGGGCAGCACGAGCGTGCCCCGGTTCGACCGCGCCGGCCGGCGAACGAGAAAGGATTTGTTCATGAAGGTTGCGATCTCGGGAAAAGGCGGCGTGGGCAAGACCACGCTGTCGGCTATGCTGGCCGGCGTGTGGGCCATGAACGGACGCGACGTGATCGCCCTGGACGCCGATCCGGATGCGAACCTGGCCTCGGCGCTCGGCGTGCCCGCTGAGGACGAAGTCGAGCCCCTGTCCGAAATGCGGGAGATGATCCTCGAACGCACCGGCGCGACCGACGATTACGGGGGGTACTTCAAGCTGAACCCGAAGGTCGACGACATCCCCGAAACGTATGCCAAGCACATCGGCCCCATTCGCCTGCTCACGCTCGGAGGCATCAAACGCGGCGGCGCCGGGTGCATCTGTCCCACCAGTGCGCTGGTCAAGGCCCTGCTGTGCCACGTCGTCCTCGGGCGTGACGACGCCGTGGTCATGGACATGGAGGCCGGTATCGAGCACCTCGGGCGCGCGACGGCCCAGGCGATGGACGCCATGATCGTGGTGGTCAACGACTCCCCCTGGTCGGTGCGGACGGCCCAGAGGGTCCGCACGCTGGCCGGCGATATCGGCCTGAAGAACGTCCTGGCCGTGCTGAACCGCACCACGGAGGCCACCGACGTCGACCAGGTCCGGCGCGACCTGGAAGACGTGCCGCTGATCGGGCAATTGCCCTTCGACCCCGCCCTGGTAGGCGGTCTGCTGGACAGAGACCCCGCGGGCCGACCGCAGCCCACTGACGCCCTGGCGCGCCACATGCCCGCCGTCGAGTCCATCATCGCCGCACTGGAAGCCCCGGCCTGACCACCAAGGCCCGGATACTGACCAAACGCATGCTCGCCGGCGTTCCGGCGGGGCGGCGGCACGCGCACGCAGCCGACCCCTCTGGAACGCACGAGGCCGCGGCCTGAGAGCTTATCTCCCGATCAGGCGGGGTTGGGGGCGTTTACGGGCGCGGCAGGCGGCCACGGGGCTTGGCCGGGACGCAGCGACGAACGCCACGATCGGTTGTTCGTGCTGGATTATACTAGGGAGAAGCCGGGGTCTCTGGTATTATGGTGGGATCATGGATCCGGCCTCCAGGGTCGCACGCGTGTGCAGTATGCGCCGTGTGTCCGTGCCTGGACTTCACGGCGGGCGTGCCCGAACCGGCTGTACCGTTGGCTGGTGGCCCGGTCGGTCACACGGAGATTCGACGACGTACGGATGGGACCCTTGCACGAGGTCGCGTGGGCGCGCCGCCACGTGACCCGAGGACTGCGGCAGTATGCTTGACCACCTGATTCAGCGATTCGAGGGGCAGGGGACCATTCGTCCCGAGACTCAGCCGCCCGGGGCCGTCCCCGGGATCGAAGCGCTCGAACCGCGCCTGATGCTGGCCGCCAGCGTCGTCGACGGACTGAGAATCACCGAGATCAACTACCTGCCCCATGCCCCCAGCGCCGCCGAGATTGCCGCCGGCTTCACCGATGCCAACGCGTTCGAGTTCATCGAGTTCGTGAACATCGCGGCTGAAACGCTCGACATCACCGGCGCACGGTTCACCAGCGGTCTGACGTTCGACTTCGCCGCCGGCGCCGTAGCCTCCCTGGCCCCCGGCGAGCGTACTGTGATCGTGGCCAACACCCTTGCATTTGAAGAACGGTACGGTGCGGGCATCAGCGTAGCCGGCCAGTATGTCGGAGTCATCAGCGACAACGGAGAGCAGATCCGGCTGAAGGACACGCTCGATCAGGTCATCCAGGAATTCACGTACGACAACGCCAACGACTGGCCCGCTCGCGCCGAGGGCGGCGCAAGCTCGCTGGAGGTCATCGACACCGACGGGGACTACGACAGCCCCGACAACTGGCGCCCGAGCGCGGAATACGGCGGCACCCCCGGCCAGGCCGGCGCCGGGCCGCTTGGCGACGTGGTCATCAACGAAGTCTTCACGCATACCGATCTGCCCGATACCGACTCGATCGAACTGCACAATACCACCGGCGCTCCCATCGACATCACCGGATGGTGGCTCAGCGATTCGGACAACAACTACTTCAAGTACCAGATCCCCGCCGGTCGCGTGCCCGGCGGCGCCCTCGGGGGGGGGCAGTACATCGTGTTCAATGAGTACGACTTCAACGTCACGGGGCTGACCCCCGATCCCGGCGATGACGATCCCAACGATTTCGGGCTGAGCAGCGTTCGCGGGGACGACGTCTGGCTGCTCGCGACGGGCCCCGGCGGCGATCCGACCCGGTTCGTTGACAACGTGACGTTCGGGCCCGCCGCGAACGGCGTGACGTTCGGGCGCTGGCCCAACGATACGGGCGAACTGTATCCAATGGTCTCCGCCACGCTCGGCTCGGCCAACAGCGGGCCGCGACCCGGCGAGGTCATCATCAGCGAGATCATGTATCATCCCGCACCCGTCGCCGGCGTCTCTGAAGGCGATCTGGAATACGTCGAACTGTACAACACACAGGCCTCGCCCGTGCCGCTGGACTGGTACGACTACAACGACAACATGATCCAGGACGCGGCCGAGAATGCGCCGTGGAAGCTCGGCGACGGCGTGACGTTCGACTTCCCGGCCGGGGCGACAATCCCGGCCGGTGGCACGCTGCTGGTGGTGGATTTCGACCCGGCCGATCCGGTGGCGCTGGCGGACTTTGAGTCGGCGCACGGCATCACGGGGCTGGTTGCCGGCGTCTCGATCGTCGGCGGCTGGTCCGGCGCGCTGAACAACGCAGGCGATACCGTCGGTCTGTATCGCCCCGAAGAACCACCTGTCGAAGACCCCACCTTCACGCCCTATATCCTCATCGACCGTGTAACGTACGACGACGAAGGCGACTGGCCCGCCTCCGCCGACGGAGACGGTGACGCGTTGCATCGCAATGCCGACGACGCCTGGGGCTCCGGGGCCTCCTCGTGGACCGCCGCACCGGCCGACCCCGGTTCCGGGAACTTCCAGCCGACGATGACCACCGTGTCCGCGCTGACCGGGGCAAGTGAAGACACAGCTTTCGGAATCACATATGCCACGCTGGCCGCCGCGGCGAATGAAGCCGATCCGGACAACGACACCATCAGCTTCCGCGTGACGACTGTCACCAACGGCGAACTCCGCCAGGGTGGAACACTGGTCACCGAAGGAGTCAGCCTCCTCGGGCCAGGGCAGACATGGACATGGACCCCGCCCGACGACACCAACGGCACGCTCGTCGCGTTCTCGATCGAAGCATGGGATGGCCAGTTGGCCTCGGCGGTTCCTGTTGAAGTCAGCGTGGTCGTCAACCCCGTCAACGACGTGCCGAGCTTCACCGCCGGGGCCAACCAGGTCGTCGACGAGGACGCCGGCCCGCACAGCATGGCCGGGTGGGCGACGGCGATCTCGCCGGGCCCGGCGGACGAATCGGGCCAGTCGGTCAGCTTCACCGTCGGCAACGACAATGTATCCCTGTTCGCCGCGCAGCCGGCTCTCAGCGCCGACGGGACGCTGACCTACACGCCTGCGGATGACGCCAGCGGCGCTGCGACGGTGACGGTCACCCTGAGCGACGACGGCGGCGGGCTCACCGACACGTCAGCCCCGCAAACGTTCACGATCACGGTCGACCCCGTCAACGATGCACCGAGCTTCACCGCGGGGGCCAATCAGGTCGTCGACGAGGACGCCGGCCCGCACAGCATGGCCGGGTGGGCGACGTCAATCTCGCCGGGTCCCGCGGACGAATCGGGCCAATCGGTCAGCTTCACCGTCGGCAACGACAACCAGTCCC
>CAZVEV010000160.1:0-13253 GCA_964625865.1 uncultured Planctomycetaceae bacterium
AGTTCATGGTGGCCCCGGGTGAATGGTTTTGCACGCCCTACCACTGCCTGCCGAGGCAGGACGCTCAGGCGGACTGGCCGGAGGCGTAGGTGAACTCGGGCAGGGACGACGTGTCGAGGCCGGACAGGTACTCCGCCACGCTGCAGAAACGGTGGCGGCGCATGAGGTGGGTGAGTTTGTCCGCCGTCTTGTGGAGGTTTACGCGGTGGCGCCACCGGGTCAGGCGCCCCATGGGCGTGACGGGCTGGTCGGGATCGAACTCCCACGGGTGCAAGTAGACCATTCCCGCCTGCCCCTTCCTGGCCGCACGCTTCAGTGCCAGCGACAGCAGGGCCGCCGGAAACAGGCGAAGGTATCCTCCGCCGCCGACGGGCAGTGTCCTGCCCAGGGTCCGCAGCGTTGTCGGGGGCATTTCGATGATCCTGCCGCCGCCGGGTCCCACGGCATGATGGG
Organism: uncultured Planctomycetaceae bacterium; assembly: GCA_964625865.1. Classification (GTDB taxonomy): domain Bacteria; phylum Planctomycetota; class Phycisphaerae; order SM23-33; family SM23-33; genus CAZVEV01. The sequence continues at coordinate 454 of CAZVEV010000160.1, forward strand.
CAAATCGGGGCGCGCCATGCCAGCCGTACCGGTCATGGCGGACGGGGAAGATCGACGAGTCGTACCGGTAGCCGGCGCCGGCCAACACGTCAATGGCCCACGCGGTGTTGTCGTCCATGCCGTTGGTCCGCCTGGTAATCGAGAACGTCGGCGCGCGGTAGCCGACGACCTCACAACCGGCTACATCCTCCAGGAGCTTGCGGCTGTCGAGCAGTTCGGCGCGGAACTGGTCCGGGGTGAGGTGATGGAGCATGGCGTGGCTCAAGCCGTGCGAGGCAATCTCGTGGCCTGCGTCCGCTATGGCGCGAACGATCCCCGGCTCGTTCTGCGCCACCCATCCGAGAACGAAGAACGTCGCGGACGCCTCGTGATCGGTGAGCAGTTGCAGGATGCGGTCGACACATGGCGCGGCACGGCATTCATGGGAGTCCCAGTGCTCCGGCCTCATGCCCCCTCGCGCGGCGGCCTCAACCTGGAAGTACTCCTCCACGTCGAAGCTCAACATGTGGACCGCCTGAGTCACTCGGTGGCGTCCTTCTTGCCCGATTCGCCTGGCTGAGTGGTTGGGGGTCTGGCGATCTCGGCCAGTGCTTTGGCCGCCAGTTCCGCCGCGCGCTTTTCGGCAGCCGCAGGCGCCTGGCCCCTTGCTTCCATGGCGTTGACGCTGCTGACCGCCGCCTGGTAATGCCACTTCGCCAGTTCCGCATCTCCCGCGTCGGCCTCAACGACGCCCAGGTGGTAATGGGCGTCAGGTACGCCGACCAGACCCTTGATCGCCTGTCGGATGTCGGCCCGCGCCTGGTCTTTCTTGCCCAACAGGAATGCCAGCCATCCCCGGGTCTCCCTGAAGGCCGCCATCCGCGGGCTGCCCTTGACCGTCTTGTCCATCCACTCAAACGCCTCGCGGACGGCCTTGGCGTCCTGGGGGGAGACCTGCGTCACCAGATAGGCGCCGTTATTGGCGGCCACCGGGTGAGGCCGTTCGCGCTGGATCTCGCGGTACAGGGCGAGGGCCTTGTCAAGTCGTCCGTCCTTCTCCATGGCCGTGGCCCGCCCGAGCATGATGCCGATGTCGTTTGGGTGTGTCTCGCCCAGGAGGCGGTAGACCTCGGCGGCTTGAGCGTACTTGCCTTCGGCATCGAACAGGGAGGCCTGGATGATGCGTGCGGTGGTGCAGTCCTTCGGCTGGAGCGAATCGAGTATCTCGCGGCTGACGTCGGCGGACGGCCGCGTACCGAATGCAAGGGCCGCGGCCCACTGGCATCGCGGACGGCTGGACAGTACGCCCATCGCCCATCGTCTGGCATGGGCGCGCAGCCCGGCTTCCCCGGCGAGGGAGGCCCGGAGCAGTCGTGCCGCTTCGACGCGGGCGCCGGAATCCTGCGGCGCATTGCGAACGAGTTCGTCGGCCGCCGCACGGTTCATCGCCGAGGACTTCTCGAAGGCGTCCAGCGCCTTGCGTGTGCGGACGGCGTCTCCGGTGGCCAGCCCCGCAAGAAGGACGTACCGCGCGGGAACTCGGCGCCGCGGATCGCCCGTGCCCAACTGGTCGGTGATCCGGTTCACGCGCCGGCCCCACGTGCGTATCCCGATCGCATCATTACGGCAGACAGCGATCGCAAGTCCCAGCATCGCATGGCTCAGGTTGGCCCCAGCGGCGTCCTGGCCCAGCACCTGTGCCGCGGCGGCGGGATCGACATCCAGAGTCACCATCGCCGCCGTGGCCCGCCAGCCGGGCCAACGCCGTTGCTGAACGACACGACGTGCGAATTCAGACGCCCTCTTGGTATCACCGGTTTCAAACATGCACGCCAAGGCGAGCAGATGGGCCTGGGACAGTTGGCTGGGTTCCTCGACACGTCCGCCCACGAACGCGTTAAACGCCTTCAGCGCCTGGGCAGGCTTGCCCTCGTTCAACAGGATCACCATTCGTTGGACCAGCACACTCGATCGTCCCGGCTTGGCGGCGTCCAGATCGTCAAGGACCTTAAGCTTGGCTTCGGTCCCGGAGACGATCCGCGAGAGCAGTTGGCGGGCCTCGATGTATTGCGCGGAGTACTTCGAGACGTTCTCCAGCCGCTTGCGGGCCTCATCGAGGTCGCCCAATGCCGCCAGCGACTGTCCCAGCATGAGGTTGATTCCGGGCATCGATTCGTCGCGTGAGCGTGCCAAGTTCACCAGCGCCTCGGCCGCCGGACCGGACAGGCCCCACGATGCCAGTAAGCGCGCCCGCTCGAACAGGGCCTTGGCCCGCCCGGCCTGTCCGATCTTCGCTGCGCGGTCCAGGGCATCAAGGGCCTGTCGCGGACGGTGCAGCCTGTCGAGCATGCGTGCCTTGGCCAACTGTGCGTCAACGTCGCTGGGTTTCAGCGCCAGGGCCTGGTCGAGGGCCGTGATGGCCCGCTCGTCCTGTCCTGCCGAGGCCAGGATGGACGCCCGAAGGAGATACGGACGCGTGTCAGCGGGAAGGGCCTTCCTTGCGTGTTCACACGCAGCCAGCGCCTCGTCGGTGGCCTCAAGTCGCAGGTAGCTGCGGGCAAGGGCCAGCAGCCCCGGCACGTCGGCCTGGGCGACGAACAGCGTGCTGAGTCGCCCCAGTTCGGCCTTGGCCTCTTTGGCGCGGCCGGCGTGAATCAGGAGTTCAGCTTTCGCAGCCAAGGCCGTTCGATCCCAGCCCTCAACCTTGGCCAGGGCGTCCAGTTCGGCCAGGGCGCGTCCGATCTGGCCGGTCTGGGGGAGCGTTCCGGCGCGAAGGAGCCTGGCGCGGTTGCGGTAGAACGGCTTCGCGTCGGATCGCGCAATCAGGCGATCGTACGCTCCCATCGCAAAGGCGAAGTCCTTCTTCTGCACGGCCAGCCATCCGAGCGTCAGATCGACGATCTCGGGCTTGGCCTCCGGCAGCTTGCGCAAGGCCTTCTCGACATCAGCCAGCCCCTGATCCGTGGCGAGAATCGTTGCGATCTGCTGATAGATGGACATCTGGTCAGGCACGCTGGCCAGGAGGGATGTCAGTTCCTGAAGGCCCTTGTCCGGCTCGCCGAGGCGCCGGTACGCATTGGCCAGCAGCAGACGCATACCATGATCCTTCGGCCTCTCGCTCAGTTCAGCCAGACACACTTCAGCGCACTGCCTGAACCGTCCGCTGTTGAAATAGATCAGCGCAAGGGCTCGACCGGCCTGCTTGAGGTCCGTAGAGCGCCTGACCGTCTCGGCTCCCTGCCCGGATTCGCCCTTGGCCAGGCTGATCTGAAACCGCAAGAGGTTCACGTCAACGTCCCCCGGATCCATGGGGGCGATAACAGCTTCCGCCGAGGCCAGGTCGCCACTGTCCAGCAACGTACCGGCCAACTCCAGGCGGTACGGTCTGGCCTCGCCGTCCAACCGGACTGCGGCCTTGAAATGGTCGATTGCCTGCAGGATCCGTCCGGACTGACGGTCGACACGCCCAAGGACGTAGTGGAGTTGGGGTTGGTCCGGACTCCTTTCCAGCCCGTCGAGGAGGATCTTCTCTGCCTCGGGCCCCCTGCCCAAGGCGACCATCGCCTCGGCGATGACGAGGCGGCCGGCGATGGTCTGTGGCTCGCACGCGGCGATCTTCCGCAGGGCGGCCTGGGAAGCCTCTCTCATCGCGTCGGCCTGGTGGCCCCGCTGAGCGAGGGCGTTGTACCCTTGGATCACCACGTCCAACACGCGCGGGTCCGTGCCGCAATCGCGTTGGGCCTGCACGAGTGTTCGCTGGGCCAGGCCAGGCTGGTTGGTGTTCAGAGCCGCTTCGAAGAGCATTGCGATAGCCGTGGGGCTCTCCGGGTGAATGTGGTGGCACTCCCTGGCGTCCTCCAGGGCCTTGTCATGGAACCCTGCGTCGACCAGAGTTTCGACGAGAAAACGCCTGGCCGCGAAGTTGCCCGGGCTGATCTGGACGACTCGGCGCATGGCCCGCCGGGCCGCCTGGGCCAGCGCCTTCCGCTCGGGAGCGTCCGGATCGCCCGGTCCGCTCCTGCTTCCCGCATCGGCAACCAGGGCCGAGTAATAGTGTGCCTCCGCCCACAGCGGCCTCTCGTTGGTCAACGTCACGGCCAGCGTTCGTGCCGCGGAGTAATCCCGGGTCGCCAGCGGCTTGGCGGCCTCCTCGGCCATCATGATTCGTACCTGAAGGAGCCTGGCAACATGTCCGCGTTTGTCGGCATCCGGCATGTCGTCGAGGATGCCCCGCGCCTCAACCGTGTCGCCGATCTCCAGGGACGCCTCCACACGAGCCAGGCGAATCTCAACCTTATCGGGGCTTTCGGCAAGCAGACCATCCAATACGGTCGCGAAGTCCATCCAGTGCTTCCGCCGATGCTCCGGCGGTTCGGCGGCCGCACGCAACGTCAGGCGATGGCGCTCCAATCGCATGGCGGCAATCGGTAGTTGTCCCCGGGCGTCGGTGATCACCCGACTGACCTCATCCATGCGCTGCGTCCCGCGAGATGCAATGCACACGTCCACCAGATCGCGAGCGGCCAGGCTGCGAGACGGGTCCTGGCGGACAACAGCCAACAGCGTCACGATGGCCCGGTCCATGGCGTCCCGCGCTTCGTTCAAGGCTTCGGCACGGTCTCGCCTCTTCTGGGCGGCGGCATCTGCGTGGTGAGTGTCCTCGGCCGTTCTGACCTCTTCCTGGAGGCGCGCGGCCAATTGGGTCCATCCCGCGGCCATCGCTTTGCAGTTCAATCCGATCCGCCGCTTCGCATCGAGCATGCGGTCAGCCCGGTCGGTCTTGATGGCTTCCAGGCGGGTGTTGGCCTTCTCGATGTTCGCAATCGCCTCGGTGAACTCGCCCGTGGGTGTCGCCTTGAACTCCCCCGTGGGCATTCGTCTGTAGGCATCACCCACCGTCTGGCGGGCCGGGTGCGCGATCGTGTCAACCATCGCCAACTCGGGCGCCACTTCGCCGGTCGGCGCCACCTTTCCCGCGGCTTCAAACGCCTTGTAGGCCTCGTCGAACCGTCCGAGTCTGAGATAGGCCTGGCCGAGGAACTGGTGTCCCCGCCAATCACCAGGCTTCTGGCCAATATACTGCTTGGCCAGACCGGCGGCCTTGGAGAACTTCTCCGCCTTCAGCGCCACCTCCGCACGGGCAAGCAGCCGGAAACCCGTATTGCGGCGGACATACAGGAATATCCCTCCCGCCGCCCCGCCGAGGAGGAGGAGGACAATCACGATCAGGATGATCCGCTTCTTCATTCGAGCTTCTCCCGGCCAACAGGTCACTGCAGTTGTTCGAGGGCCGCCCGGGCGTGCGCAATGGCCTCGACTGTCCCGGGGCCGATGTGTTGCTTCCGGTCCTTCATTATCTGCCCGATGCTCACCGCTGCCGACAGGTGCCACCTCGCCAACGCCTTCCGATTGGCCGCGGCCTCGGCCAGACCGAGGTGGTAGTGGACATCAGGAATGCCCGGCAGGGCCTTGATCGCCATGCGGAGATAACCGACCGCCTCATCATGCCTTCCCTGCAGGTAAGCAATCCAGCCCGCGGTATCCAGCAGCATCGGATCGTTCGGCCTCTTCTTCAACACCCTCTGCACCACCTGTTGAGATTCGGCCAACTTCTCGGCATCCTTCGGATACGCCTGCGCAACCAGATACGCCCAACTGTTTGCCGCGGCCGGATCCTCCGTCCACTCCCACACCTTGGCGTACTGGGCCATCGCCTGGGGGAACTTGCCCTGCATTTCCAGCGTCTGGGCGTACCTCAGGACGAGTTCGGCGTTCTTCTTCATCTCCTCCTCGTCCTTGCCGACGATCCGCGCATAGATGTGGGCCGCCTGGGCGTACTCGTGCTTGCGCATGTGGATCGCAGCCTGCATGGCCTGGGCGACCACGCAGTAGGGAGGCTTGAGCACGCTGACGACCTTGTCGTAGTCCGCCTCACGGCCTGCACGCCAGAAGATGATCGCGCCGGCCCACTGACACGTTGGGCGGGCCTTGAGGGCTTGCATGGCCCACACCCGTGCGGCCGTCCCGAGTCCAACCTCCGTGGCCAGCGATGCCCGGAGCAGGGCGGCCGCCTCATCAGGCGACGTTCTCTCAGCGGACATCGACCCGGCCTCGGCCGAAATCGATCGCAACACCACCTCGCGGTCTTCCAGCACGGCCTGGACGTCCCGGGCCTTGTCGTCCCGATCTGCAGCCAGGGCCGCAAGGAACATGTACTGGGGCACGACGCCGCGACGGCGGAGCGATGACAGGCCCTCCCGGTCGATCGCCTCGATTCGCGCGAACCACTTGGCCCTGGCCGCCTGGTCATCCCGCTTGACTGCAACGAGCAGGCCGATCAGGGCCTCCAGCGTGGAACTGCGATCGATCTCCGGCAGCAGGTCCGCCGCCTCATCGGGTCTGTCGTCAACCATGAGCAGTTGCGCCGCCGTCCGCCAGTGGGGGTGTTTCGTCTTGGCGTGCATCGCCAATGCCCGGTCTGCAGCGGCTTTGTACTTGCCCAATCTCACCTCCGCCACCAGCGCGAGGGACTCGGCCCTTGCGGTAAATGCAGGGGAGTTACCCGGGCTCCCGGCCGTTGCGCTGAACACGTCGAGGGCTTCCTGGGCACGGTCCATTTGCACCAACATTTCCATTCGGCGAATGGCCGCCGCCGAACGCCCCCGCTCGGTCTCGCCCAACGCCTCAAGGACCTTCAGGCGCTCGGCGTCATCCTCGGCCAGTTGCGACACCAGCAGTTGTGCCTGGACGTACTGATTCGTGTGGACAGGAATGGCCGAAAGCACCGCCAACGCCTTATCCCGCTTGCCAAACAGCCCGAATGCTCGCCCCAGGGCCAACTGGAGGCCGGGGTTCTGGCCATACCCTTCGGCCTGCAGTTTCTCCAGGCATTCGAGAGCCTGGGCCTGCAGCCCCCACCGCCCGAGCATCTTGCCCTGCTCGAAGAGACCAACGACTTTGGACGTCTCGCCGATCTTCTTGAGGTCGTCCAGGGCGGCAAGAGCGTCCTGGGCGTGCCCCGCCGCGTCCAGCGCCCGGATCAGGTCGAGACGGCACCGCAGATTGCCCGGCTGGACCGATACCGCCTTGCGATACCAGGTCAACGCCTCGTCCTGCCGGCCTGCGATGCGGCAGACCCGGGCGGTCAGCAGGCAGGGCCCCGGTATCTTCGGCACGATGCGCCGCAGAATCTCACACGTGGCCAGAGCGTCGGCGGGCTTGTCCAATCGAACGTAGAGCAGGACGACTCGCCGCAGAAGCGAGACGTTCTCATCGGCGGATCCGCACTTGACTGTTTCGGCAAGCGTCTGAACGGCCTGCGTCGATCGCCCCGTGGCCATGAAGATCAGCGCCTTGTCCAGCAGCGCCCGGCCTCTCCATCGCTCCAGGGCGATCAACTCGTCCAGTACCCCCAAGGCCTGGTCGTTGCGTTGCGTCATGGACAACATCCGCGCCAGGTGGAGTTTCGCCGACCGGCGATGGTAGTCTGACGCCTCGGCGCGATTGGCAACGCGTGCGTACCATCCGGCGGCATCGGCGAACTGCCCTCGCCGCATCAGGACCCACCCGGTCGCCCGGTGTGCCAGGTCGATCTGGGCCCCGGAGAGCTGCGAGAGTTTGTATGCGACCTGTTCCGGCGCGTTCTCAGTGGCCAGTGCGAGGGCCAGGTACTTGTAGGCGCGAAGTTGACGTTGCGGCTTAGCCAGTTCCGCCATTCGCGTCCAGTGTTCAATGCACCGCTCCATCTTGTCTTGGCGGAGATAGGCCTGCCCGAGAAGGAAGTGGGCGTTGGCGAGGTTGCGGTTCTTGGACAGTTCCGCCCTGCAACTGGCGATGCACTCCTCCAGTTTGCCCTGCCGGAAGTACACGATCGCCATCGGCAAGCCGGGTCGCCCGCTCTGCTGGAGCCGGGACAGCATGTCCCGTGTCTGCGTGTCGTCCTTCCCGCGGAGCAGACTCACCTCCAGCCTCAGCATGTCCACTTGCCAGTCTCTCCCGCTGGTGTGCTGGAGCACGTCTTCGCAGGCGTCCAGATTGCCGTTGTTCAAAAGGGTCCGCGCCAGTCGAATGCGGTACAGGATCTCATGGGGCCGCAGCTTGACCGCCCGGCGGAACTGCTTGAGGGCGTCAAGCATGCGTCCGCGCGCGGCATGGATTCGTCCCAGATAGAATGCCACGTCTGCCCGCTGAGTGTTGGCCCCGGCAAGCAGTTGCTCAGCGGCATCCATCTGTCCGCTGCGGATCATCGCGCCGGCGATCGCTATCCGCTCGCCCGGCGTGGCGGGGGTCATCGTGGCGACCCGTTCAGCCAGCGCCGTCGCCTCGTCGCGTGCGCCAAGGACATCCAGCCCCGCAATGACGGCGCCCAGCATTTCCGACTCGTCGGCGTACTCGCGCCGAGCCGTCTTGAGCACCTCCTGTGCCCGGGGCTTGTTGTTCGTGCGTGCCAGCGCCGCAACGAGCAGCCGTATCGCCACCGGATCGTCCGGGTGGGCGTCGTAGTACGCTTCGGCATCTTTGAGCGCGCGATCGTAGTGCCCTCCGGCCAGCAGTCGCTCCGTCAGGAAAGCTAGCGCCTCGGCATGCCCCGGATCGAGTTGGACCACGGTCCGCATCGCGCTCATGGCGCGGGTCTCGTTGTCGCCTCCGGCCCGACGAGCCGCTCGGGCGAAGGCCGTGTAGCTTGGTATTCGGGACGGGGCAGGTTGCGCCCCTGCCGTCAGTGCCGTCAGTTCGCGCAGCCCCTCCTCTTCGTGCCCTTCCAGGCCCAGAAGCACTGCGTGCAGAAGGCGGACCCGCCGATTCCCGCTCTCGGTCGGCTTGAGCATGTCGCAGTGCTTGCGAGCCGTCTCCAGGTCCAACATCTGGATGGCCAACTCCGCTCGAGCCAATCGCGCCTCAATGACCTCCGGATGGCGAGAGAGGATCCCCTCAAGGAATTCTGCCGTTTGGGCTTGCCTGATCCCCATTCGTTCGACGTCACTCCGGCCTTTCAGACGCACCATGTCTCGCATGACGAACTGCGTAGCGCCAACCGGGGCCGGATCGTCAGCCGCGGCAATCAGCTTCCGTATTCGCGCCAGTGCCGGCTCGCAGTTCCGAACAACCAACAGACCGACCAGCGAGTCGAGCAGCGGTTTCCGCGCCGGGGCGGCCTCGGCCAGAGGCGCCAATTGACGGACAATCGTCATCCGGTTGCTTTCGGCACTGGCATGCAGCGCCGTGCCGGCTTGGGTCTTGTCCCGAGCTTCGGCATCCCGCCCCGCGGCCCGCGCCGCCTTGGCCTCCTCGGCCAGGCGATTGCCGCGATGCGCCGCATCCATGCCGCGGCGCCAGGCGGTCAGCTTGATCCGGCCGCAACCGGCCGCTTCGAACAGGTCGTCAAGTCGCGACAGCACGCTCACGGGAGTCGGCGTACTGGACAGTTGAACCAGCGCCCTCAGCGCCCGCGGCTGGGTCGGATCGGCCTCGGCCACCGCAAGGAGTTGGCGCGTGGCCACTTCAATCATCGCACGGGACTCGGCGATTGCCAGGGCGCTTTCGCGGACGAGTCTGTCCAATTCGCCCTGAGGCCTGGCCCGAGCGTCCTTGGCGGTCTTGGCCTCGTCACTCAACTGGCCTCCGAGCTTCTTGTGGGCCCTTGCCGTCAGCCAGAAGTTCAGTCCTGTCTCCTCGAGCAGGACCAGGCCGTCAGGGGCCTCCCTGAACGCCGCAATGGGGATCACCCCTTGCCCCCCAACCAGAATCGCCTCGGCGTCGGCCTCCGGACCGAGGACCTTCTGGGCCCCAGCCAGGAGGATCTGCCGCGCCTGCCTGAACTGTGCCAGGGCCTGGCGTGTCACATCGGCACTGCGGGCCCCCGCCGTCGAATCCATCAGTTGCCTGCCCGGGTGAGAGTACGTCCTGGCCAGCAGCAGACTGACCTGCATCTCGTCGGGGAACCGCTGTGCGGCCTGGCCCAGTGGCCCTCGAGCGGCTTCATAGCGCCCGGCGCGGATATATGCGTGGGCCTGCAACTCGTAGCCCCGCCAGTCATCCGGGAACTCGGCGATGTGCGTACCGGCCAGTTCGGCTGCTTTCTCGAACTTCCCCGCTCGCAGGGCCAACTCCGCACGCACAAGGTTCTTCACGTTGCCGTACCGGTTCGTGTACCAGTAGACCCCGCCAGCGAGAAGCCCCAGAACCGTAACGATCGTAATCAGGAGGATAATGCGCCGTCGTGTCATGTCTGTCTTTCCCACGCTAGGGTAGATTCTTGTTCAAGTGCGGTATGCTGGCCCGAAGCATCGCAGCACACATAGTCCGTGCTTCTTCTACGGTCTTGGCCGCCTGTATGTTCCCTCCTCGGCCTCCACCGATCTCGACACGCATCGAGACGCGAATCAGGGCACCGCTGGAATTCCGGCTCAGGAGGCCGTTGGCGAAGATCGTAAGCTGTTGGGTCCAGAAACTGCTCGTGTAGCGTCCCCCGCACTTGTAGGTATAGAGGTAGTAGTTCTTGGTCGCATCGCTCTGGACGATGATCTCGCGACAGGGCACACCGGGCCCGCCGGCGATTCCGTCCAGTACGAGGTCGCCCTTGCCCACGATGCCCTCCCCGCTACCTGCAAGGCAGAGGTCCGGTGGGTGCGTGCCCTTACGGTTGTCCCGGCTGAAGATCAGGCAGTAGTCGATCAGACGCGAGTCAGGTCCGGCATACTGCCAGTACAGGCAACCGGGGTTCTCCAGGACTGTGCGCACCTTCTGGCCCATCTCGATTTCGGCGTGATAGTGAAACGGCTTGCCGGCGACATCCAGGTGCTTGGGCCAGACCGTCTTGAGCGCATCCTCGCTGACCCCGGCGGGAACGGACAGGCTCAGCCACCATGCCCCGACCGCCACCAGCGCCAGCGTGACGCCGGCGATCAGGCCGCGGCGGGACTGGCTGACCTCGCGGGCCATTGCGGGCCATTGCGGGGGGGCGCCCGGGTCGAGCGTGCGCCCATGGAACAGCGGCAGGACCTCGGCAGGCCGGCCCGCGGCCTCGCGCGCCCACAGCACGAACCGCTCGATGCCGAACATCATCAGGAACGCCAGCACGAAGATGAATATGCCCGACCAGTCATGGAAGGCGCCGGTGGCTGCCTCGGGGCTCCAGATGTCCGCGACGAGGATGAGGCTGACGATTCGGATCGAATTGGCCACCACGGCTACGGGAATGGTCATCAGGAACAGCCCGATGCGCCACAGGCCTCGGAGGCGACAGACGTAGCAGTACAGCGCCCCGAAGGCCAGCAGGCTGATCAGCGTCCGCAGCCCATTGCAGACGTTGGCGATGACCAGCATCTTCTCGCCTTCCATGAACACCCGGTTTCCCGAGCGCTCGATAATCACGCCCATGGCGTTGGTCAGCCTGACGCCCCAGTCGGCGGCAAAGATCTTCAGCTTGAAGTTCAGGTTCGAGATGGTCACCTCGGGCAGGGGGACCATGAAGAACAGGAACGCGATGGGGAACCACAACTGGCGCAGCGCGTCGATGCCCCACAACCACAGCACCAGACCGATCAACACGCCGATCAAGGCGAAGCCACTGGCGAAGTTCACGCGGGCCAGACACGCGACGAGGTGGAACAGCAGGCTGCCGGCCAGTACCGCACCACCGAGTACCCTGCTGGGCCGGACCGTGATCTTCACGTGCTTGACCAGCAGGACAGCAATCAGCAGGCTCAGTGCCGGCACGATAGGCCCGTGCGTGTAGTAACTCTGGCCTAAGACAAATCGATCGTAGAGTCCAAGCTGCGTGCGGCGCCAGGCCGGAAACCATCGCTGCCACATCTCGACGAAGTTGTGCCCGAACGCACCGGCCAGCGCTACCACCAAGAGTATCCACACGACCCTGGCCACCCACGGCGCGGGAGCACGTTCTCTCAATTGAGCTGGTTGTGTCATGTCTCGTATCTCTACCGCCGCAAGCGGCCCAAGAAGGTCCGCCAGCCCCGGACAGCGCGCAGCGTGGCACTGCGGGAATCCAGGTGCTGACACTGTATACATCTTCCGACACCGAAGAACACCCTTCATACGTATCGGTCGATCTCATGTTCCCTATTAGCATTACCGGCGCCGAATTGTGCAGGAGGGGGCGTCCGGCAGATGCGATGGGCACTGTGTTCATGTGAGCTTGGCTGGCAGGTCCTGTGGATGCGGCGCCGTCACCGCACAAAATGCGCGTTCCGCTCAGATGATGGGCTCGTCATGCCGATAGTAATTGTGTGGGACCGCGGATAGAGTTTACCAATGCGTTCCGCCAGGAGAGTCTACGTGACTGACGCCATACGCGGCACAACAAAGCGACCAAAGATATCGATCGTCGGAGCCGGCGCCGTCGGCGCGACGGCGGCGGCAGCCATCGCGGGGCGCCGTCTGGGTGATACCTACCTCCTGGACGTCGTCGAGGGGCTCGCGGCGGGCAAGGCGATGGACATCAACCATGCCCGGGCCTTCTTCCACACCGACTCACTGGTCACCGGTTGCCGCGAATCGGCCGAACTGGCCGATTCGAACGTGGTGGTCGCGTGCGCGGGCGCCCCCCGTCGTGCGGGGATGCGCCGGAAGGACCTTCTCGGTGAGAACGTGGAGGTCCTGATGGGCATCGGGCGGGACGTGATGACCTACTGCCCCGACGCGATAGTGCTGGTCGTGACCAATCCGGTAGAGGCGTTGACATGGCTGATGAAAGAGGCCTGGCCGCAGATGCGCGTCCAGGGGCTGGGCTGCTCCCTGGACACGGAGCGGTTCAGGTTCTTCCTTTCCGAGGCGGCCAAAGTCTCCATTGATTCGGTCAG
>CAZVEV010000161.1:0-13222 GCA_964625865.1 uncultured Planctomycetaceae bacterium
CGGGGCGTCGCGCTGGTGGGCGGGGGGGGCGAGGCGTTCGATGAGAGTCGCGCGGTGGGTGCGGAAATGCGTTGACCGCACGGCGTTCGCATGGTATTATGATAGTGTCTTAGGAGTTATGCGTTGGCTTGGCTCGGCTGGCGTGCAGTGCATGCCTTGGAGGCATCGGTCGTATGTGATTCGACACGCTCCAGCCGGCAGGTAGACCGCAATGACCCCGGGCGTGGTCCGGACAGCCGGATCGGGTTCCGGACAACAGGAAGCAGTACCATCATGAGCATTCGTGGCCTGTTTGCCGGGAGGAGACGGTCCTCACCAGCCGGTCCCGATATGCCCTCAACGCCCGCTGCATTGGAACCGCTGGAGCAGCGCCTGCTGCTGAGCGCGTGGATCGAGGGGGCGGTCTGGCACGACCTGAACGGGGACGGATTCCGAGATCTTGACGAGCCCGGGCTGGACGGCTGGACGGTGGAACTGCTCGACGGGGACACCGGTGAGGTCGAGGCCACCGCGGTCACGGTCGGCTCGGACGTCAACGGGGACGAGACGATCGATCCGATCACCGAGACGGGGCTGTATGCCTTCGAGGTCGTCGAGGAGGTCAGCTACGATGTCCGACAGGTCGAGCAGGACGGATGGCGGCAGACGTATCCGATCGCGTCGACGTACACGCTGACGCTGCTGGACGGTGAGACCGAATCGGACATCAGCTTCGGCGATACGCGGATCGGCTCGGTCAGCGGCCAGGTGTTTGCGGACGTCGACGGCGATGGCGTCCGTGACGCGGGCGAAGTCGGGTTGGACGGCTGGACGGTTGAACTGCTCGACGGAGCGGGCGGGGAGGTCCTGGATACGGCGACGACGGCGCCTCGTGACGTGGACGGCGACGGCGGGGCTGATCCGGAGACCGAGACGGGGCTGTACGCATTCGCGGACTTGCCGCCCGGCGACTATACGGTCAGGCAGACGCTCCCGGCGGGCTGGGTCCAGACGTACCCGACCTCGCCGGACCATGCGATCACGCTGGGCTACGGGCAGGAGGTTGATGACGCGGATTTCGCACGCCATGCCCTGCCGGGCGAAATCCACGGCGGCGTGTGGGACGACGCCGACGGGAACGGCCAGTGGGACACCGACGAGACGGGCCTGGTCGACTGGCGCGTCTTTATTGACGAAGACGATGACGGCCTGTGGGACCCCGGCGAGTCGTTCGAGATGACCGGCCCGGACGGGAGCTACGCCTTCACGGACCTGGCGCCCGGCACGTATGTAGTCGCCGAGGACGTCCAGGACGGTTGGGACCAGACTTCGCCCGGCGGGGGCGCCGTGCAGTTCGCGTCGGCGGCCGCTGTCACGGTCGCGATCGAACCGATTACCACGTCCGGCTCGGTCAGTGCGGCCCACCTGACCGGTGAACTGGTTGCTGCCGACACGTCAGGTTCGCCCGTCGTGCAGGTTGCCGTCTCCGGTCCGTTGATCAACGTCGATGACTTCCGCGCCGACACGCGGTTTGCGGGCATCGACGGATCGGGCCTAGCGGCGGTGATCATCGACACGGGCATCGACCTGGACCATCCGTTCTTTGGCCCGGACACGGATTCTGACGGCGTGGCGGACCGCATCGTCTACAGCTACGACTTTGCTGACGACGATCCCGACGCGACGGACCTCAACGGCCACGGCTCGAACGTTTCGAGCATCGTGGCCTCCAGCGACGCGACGTACACGGGCATGGCCCCCGGTGCGGACATCATCCACCTGAAGGTCTTCAGCGATTCCGGCACGTCGTACTTCAGCTACGTGGAGGACGCGCTGCAATGGGTGGTGGCCAACGCCGCCGCCTACAACATCGCCAGCGTGAACATGTCGATCGGCGACGAGAGCAACTACGTCTCCGCGACCTCGCGGTACGGGCTGGGCGACGAGTTGTCGGCCCTGGCGGCGATGGACGTGATTGTCGTCTCGGCGTCGGGTAACGAGTTCTATAGCTCCGACAGCGAGCCCGGCGTGACGTATCCGGCGGCCGACCCGAACAGCCTGGCGATCGGTGCGGTCTACGACTCAGGTCCCAGCGGATACGCGTACGGCAGCGGAGCGCGGGCCTATTCCAGCGGCGCCGACCGGATTGCGCCGTTCTCGCAGCGCCACGAGACGCTGATGACGGTTTTCGCCCCGGGGGCGCCGATCACCGGCGCGGGGCCGACCGGCGGCACGCGGACGCTCCATGGCACGAGCCAGGCATCGCCTCACGTTGCGGGGATCGCCGTGCTGACCCAGCAGTTGGCCCTGGACCGGCTCGGGCGACGGCTGAGCCCGGACGAGTTCGCGTCTCTGCTGCGAAGCACGGGGGTAACGATTAACGACGGGGACGACGAGGACGACAACGTCACCAATACCGGCCTGGACTACCCTCGCGTCGACGTGCTGGCCCTGGGCGAGGCGATCGTGGCGATGGCTGACAACGCCCCCGTGCACGTGGTGCATCTTGATCCGGAGCAGATCGAGACGGGGGTTGATTTCGGCAATCGTCGCGAGGTGGTGCTGTCGGCCGAGACCGAGGTCCCCGACCTGGTCGCGGGCCGCGACACCGGGGTCTCTGACAGTGACGACGTGACGGCCCTGAACAACGGCACGGCCGGGGCGAAGCTGCAGTTCAGCGTTGGCGGCACGGTGGCGGATGCGACGGTGACGATCTATGCCGACGGGGCGCCTGTCGGCAGCGCGATGGCGACGGGGACGACGACGCTGGTGGAGACTGACGGCGTGAACACGCTCGGCGAGGGCGATCGGGAGATCACGGCGCGGCAGACCGAGGTGGGCAAGGGCGCCTCGGGCGACTCGGTGGCACTGATCGTCACGATTGACACCGTCGCGCCGACGGTGGACGGGTTCGGCCTGGACAGCTCGGACGCCGAGTGGCGCGTCGGAACGGTCGACTCGGCCGAGTGGACCGCGGGGCGGGACTACGAGACGGCGCCGTGGTCGACGGTCGACGTGCTGGCCGTCAGCTTCGATGAAGCGGTCGCCGCCGCCACGGGCGACCTGACGCTGACCGGCATCGACGCGGGGGCGGTGGCGGTCACGGACGTCGCGGGCGAGGAGACGACCGACGTGGCGTTCACGGTGGCCGGCACGGCAGGCGGCTACCTGGACAGGGACCGCTATGACGTGAGCCTCGGTACGAACGTGACGGACATTGCGGGCAACCCGCTGGCCGGCTGGTCGACCGAGTTGGCGCTCCTGCCGGGCGACATCAACGGCGACGGGGAGGTCGGATCGCTGGACCGTCGCGACCTGCGGAACGCGTACGGTTCGGAGATCGGCTATGCGGGGTACTCGGTGCTGGTGGACGTCAACGGCGACGGCAGCGCGGGGTCGCTGGACCGTCGCGTGCTCCGTAACCACTATGCCCAGTCGCTGCCGGAACTCCCCGAGGCGCCGCCGGCGCAGGCCGACGCGACGGCCGGCGGGGCCGTGCTGACGGCGGGGGCCGGCGCGGCGATGCGAACGTTCACGACCGCGGCGGGGGAGACGGTGGCCGCCGGGTGGTCAGCGGCGCGAGCGAGTGCGGAAGCGGGAGGGGCGACGATCGAGGTGTCCGTCGGCGCCGAACAGCGCGCGAAACCGCAAGCGGTTCGGGGTGCTGCGATCGTGTCGAGCGTTGAAGGTCAGGTGGAGGCGGGGACTGAGGATGGGACGGGGGCGTCGGTGAGCGAAGAAGATGGGTTCGCCCGCGCGGGCGCCCTTGGCCCTGCGATCGAGCCGGTCGGCGTCTTCTTCTGGTCCGACGGCGCGTGGGCTGGCGCGGACGATTGGGTCGTTGTCGATGACGGCGGCGCGGCGGGCGAGGCGCAGTTGGAGCCGGACCTGTCGGCGGGGCTGACGGACCCACTGACGGGGGATGCGATCCAGGCGTCACGCTAAAAGGCAAGCCGCTACGGGGGGAGCGACCCGGGACGAACAGGGCGCCGTGCCGGAAAGGGGGCATGGGGCGGATGTCGTGCGATTTTTCGGGATGTTTCTGACAATCGCTCTTGTCCCATGTGCGGCGATGGCGTACACTCCCGCCAATATTCGACCCGTCGCCGGACGGGAACAGGCCAGAAGGAACTGCAGCGGGAGCGACGACGCATGGAGCACGAAGAAGTCAAGACGCGGGTCAAGGGGGCCATCGCCCGTGTGCTGAAGATCGAAGCCGACTCGATAGCCGACGATGCCAACTTCGTCTTTGACCTGGGCGCCGACTCGATGCAGAGCGTCATGCTGGTGGCGGCCTTCGAGGAGGAGTTCGACATCGAGATGGAACAGGACAAGGCCCTGGGCGTCCAGAGCGTCGACGGGGCGGTCGACTTCATCGCGAAACTTCTGTAGCAGCAAGCAAGGTCCCTCGAATGCCAGACCCCACAGCTCGGGCCAAAGCGCACCGTCTCGATCTCATTTTCAGTCCGAAGTCGCTGGCCGTCGTCGGCGCCACGGGCGTTGCGGGTACGGTCCCGTACGACATCTTCGCGAACATCGTTCAGGACAAGTTCCGCGGACTGGTCTTTCCCGTCAGTCCGGGACGAGGTTGCATCGATTGTTTCAAGCCCTACAGGTATGTGAAGGACATCCCCGAGCCGGTGGACCTGGCCGTGCTTGTGTTTCCCAGCAGCGTCTGTCACATGGCGTTGGAGCAGTGCGGCGAGATGGGCATCAAGGCGGCGATTATCATCTCGGCGGGTTTCCGCGAGGTGGGCGGCCAGGGCATCGAGCGCGAACAGCAGATCAAGGAAATCGCCGACAGGCATGGGATTTCGTTTGTCGGGCCGAACTGCCTCGGCGTGATCAACACCGACCCCAACGTGAACCTGAACGCGTCGTTCGCCCGCAAGATGCCCGAGGAGGGCAACATTGCGTTCCTGTCGCAGTCCGGTGCGTTGTGTACGGCGGTGCTCGATTACGCCCAGGCCAAGCATATCGGCTTCTCGAAGTTCGTGAGTTTCGGCAACAAGGCCGACATCAGCGAGGTCGACCTGCTGTACTACCTGAAGGACGATCCGAAGACGAAGGTGATCCTGATGTATCTCGAGGAGGTGCGCGACGGGGCGGCGCTGATGGCCGCGGCGCGGGAGATCATCCGCGAGACGGGCAAGCCGATCCTTGCGATCAAGTCCGGGCGGACCCGCCTTGGGGCGGCCGCGGCGGCCAGCCACACCGGCAGCCTGGCCGGCAGCGACGAGATTTGCGAAGAGGCGATGCGTCAGGCGGGCATCATTCGCTGCCGAACCATTGAGGACATGTTCAACACGGCGATCGCGCTGGCCTATCAGCCCTTGCCCAAGGGCGACCGCGTGGCGATTATCACCAACGCCGGCGGCCCCGGCGTGCTGGCGACCGATGCCGCCATCGACGAGGGCGTGCATCTGGCGACGTTTTCCGAGGAGACCACGGCGGCCTTCAAGAAGTCCCTGCCCAACACGGCCAACATCAAGAACCCGGTGGACGTCATCGGCGACGCCCGCGCGGACCGGTACGACGCGGCGCTGACGGCGGTGATGGCCGACGACGGCGTCGACGGGGCGATGGTGATCCTGACGCCGCAGTCGATGACGGACATCGACGACATTGCCCAGTCGATCAGTACGATGAGCCAGACCAACGCCCACAAGCCGTTGTATGCCTCGTTCATGGGCGAGTCCGACGTGGCCAGCGGTATCGACATCATGCAGCGTCACAAGATTCCGCACTATTCCCTGCCCGAAGACATGTGTCTTGCCTTCGCCGCGGCGCATCGGTTCAAGATGGGCCTGGAGACGCCGCATGATCAGCCCGTGACGTTTTCGGATGTCTCGCGGGACGACGCACACGCGCTGCTCGAGGCGGCTGGGCAAGCGGGCCGCCATCACATCACCGAGCACCTGGCCGAGCAGGTTCTGGCGGCGTACGGCCTGCCCGTGCTGCCCGGACAGGTGGCCGCGAGCGCCGACGAGGCTGTCAGCATCGCCGGCGAGATCGGCTATCCCGTGGTGATGAAGGTCGTCTCGGACGACATTATTCACAAGGTCGACGTCGGCGGGGTCAAGCTGAACATCGCCGCCGACGATGCGGTCCGGCAGGCCTACGAGGCCATCACGGCCAACGCGCTGGCCCACAAGTCCGACGCGGTTATCGAGGGCATCCTGGTCCAGAAGATGGTCGCCCGCGGCGGCGAGGAGGTCATCCTCGGCCTGAAGAAGGACCCGTCGTTCGGCACGGTGGTGATGTTCGGACTGGGCGGGACGTTCGTGGAGATCTTCCGGGACGTCAGCTTCCGCGTGGCGCCCGTCGAGGCCAGCGAAGTCAGCGCGATGATCCGCCAGATCAAGGCCTACCCGATGCTCGCCGGCGCCCGCGGCCGCACGCCACGGGACATCGCCGCCGTCGAAACCTGCATCCAGCGTTTGAGCCAACTGGCCGTCGAGTGCCCGCAGATCACCGAACTCGACATCAATCCGCTGATTGTCCTGGACGAAGGCGAAGGCTGCTTCGTCGCGGACGCGAGGATAATGCTTTGACCTTAGACCTTCGACCTTCGACCTTTGACCTTAGACCTCCCAGGAGACTTCTACCATGCGATTGATCATTCACGAGAACTACGAGGCGATCGGCAAGTGGGTGGCGTACTACATCGCCAAGAAGATCAACGACTTCGCTCCGACGCCGGACAAGCCTTTCGTGCTGGGCCTGCCCACGGGGTCGTCCCCGATTGCGACCTACCGCAACCTCGTTGAGCTTCACCAGGCGGGCAAGGTCTCCTTCGCCAACGTCGTGACGTTCAACATGGACGAATATGTCGGCCTGTCGGAGGACCATCCGGAGAGCTATCACCACTTCATGTGGACCCACCTGTTCAGCCACGTGGACGTCAACCCGGACAACGTCAACATCCTCAACGGCCTGGCGCCGGACCTGGAGGCCGAGTGCGCCGCGTACGAGGAGAAGATCGCCTCGTACGGCGGGATTAACCTGTTCCTGGGCGGGATCGGTCCGGATGGGCACGTGGCGTTCAATGAGCCGGGCTCGTCGCTGAAGTCCCGCACGCGAATCAAGACGCTGACGTACGACACGCGGATGGCCAACAGCCGCTTCTTCGGCGGCGATATCAACAAGGTGCCCCACACCGCCCTGACGGTGGGGGTGGCCACCGTGATGGACGCCGACGAAGTGGTGATCATCGTCAGCGGACTGTCGAAGGCCCGTGCGCTGGAGATGGTCGTCGAGCAGGCGGTCAACCACATGTGGACCGTCTCGGTGCTCCAGACGCACGCGCACGGCATGATCGTCTGCGACGAGGACGCGACGCTTGAGTTGAAGGTCGGCACGGTGAGGTACTTCAAGGACATCGAGCACGACAACCTGGCCCTGCCTGAACTGTAGGACAATCGCCATGAGCTATCGCGAACTTACGGACACGGAGATCGGTGCGCTGGAAGCGGCGGGCTGTCGGTGCGGCGACTGGACCGGCGTGCAGGTAGCCGACCCGTTCGACGCCGGACGATTTCAGCGCGTGCAGTTCAGCGGGACCGTGCGCATCGGCGCCCAGGAGGGCGTTGCGACGTTCGCCGGGGGGCTGACGCGCCCGTCGGGTGTGCAAGACAGCGCGGTCCACAACTGCACGATCGGCCGCGACGTGTGCATCAGCGGCGTGGGCAACCTGAGCAACTACGAGATTGCCGACGGCGTCGTCGTCGTCAACGTGGGCACGCTGGCGGTCGACGGCGAGACGGCGTTCGGCAACGGGGTGGAGATCGAGATCCTCAACGAAGGCGGCGGGCGCCCGCTGAAGATATTCGACCGCCTCTCGGCGCAGGTGGCGTACCTGATGGTGCTCTACCGTCACGACGCGGCGATGATTGAGCGCCTCGAGGGCCTGGTCGACGCCTATGTCGCGACGAAGCGCTCGACGACGGGCCGAATCGCCGCCGGCAGCCGGATCGTCAACTGCACGAGCATCGTCAACGTCAACGTGGGCCCGTGCGTGGAGATCACCGGGGCCCTGACGCTGCGCGAGGGCACGATCGTCGGCTGCGATGCGGACCCGACCGTTATCGGCGGGGGGGTCGTGGCGAATGACTTCATTGTCCTGTCCGGCTCGCGCGTCGCCGACGCCGCCATCCTGGCCCACTGCTTCGTCGGGCAGGGCGTGCGGATCGGCAAGCAGTTCTCGGCCGAGAATTCGGCGTTCTTCGCCAACTGCGAGGGCTTCCACGGCGAGGCGTGCAGCGTCTTCGCCGGGCCCTACACCGTGACGCACCACAAGTCCACGCTCATGATCGCGGGGCTGTTCGGCTTCTACAACGCCGGCTCGGCGACCAACCAGTCGAACCACATGTACAAGCTCGGCCCGCTGCACCAGGGCATCCTGATGCGGGGCGCCAAGACCAGTTCATCGTCGTACGCGTTGTGGCCGTCGCGGCTGGGGCCGTTCAACGTGCTGGTGGGCAAGCACATGGCGAACTTCGACACGGCCACCTTGCCGTTTTCGTACGTCAACGCCGTCGAGGAGCGCACCACGGTCGTGCCGGCGATGAACCTGTTCACCGTCGGCACGCGGCGCGACAGCGCCAAGTGGCCCGCCCGGGACCGTCGCGCCGACGCCGAGAAGCTCGACCTGATCAACTTCGACCTGTTCAGCCCGTACATTGTCAAGCTGACGGTCGACGGCATCGATGACCTGATGGCCCTGCACGCCGCCACGCCGAGGGAGAAGAACTCGGTCCTCTACAAGGGCGCGTGGATTGCCCGCGTCCTGCTCCGCAAGGGCGCCAGGCAGTACGACATGGTCCTGCGGATCTTCCTGGGCGAGTGCATCGTGGGCCTGCTGGAGTCGTGCGGTGATGTGGACGAGGCCAAGCGTCGCCTGGCGGAGCTGGCTTCGACGGATCTTACCGCGTGGGCGGACCTTGCGGGTATGCTCGCGCCCGTACCGGTCATCGAGGGTCTCTGCAAGACGGTTGCCGACGGCGAGGTCGCGAGCATCGACGATCTGCAGGCCCGCCTGGGCGATATCCACGCCGGCTACGACGAGAGCAAGCTCCGCTGGTGCGCGGCCCTGCTGGCCAGCCGCGAGGGCGTGGACGTCGGGGCGATCACGGACGAGCACCTGGCGAAGGTCGTGACCGACTGGCGTGACGCGGCGGTCAAGCTCAACAAGCTGATCCTCCTGGACGCAGCCAAGGAGTTTGATCCGGTCTCGAAGATCGGGTTCGGCATCGACGGCGGCGACGAGGTCGTCGATCGGGACTTCCTCGCGGTGCGCGGCACGTTCGAGGACAACGCGTTTACCAAAGGCCTCCAGGAAGAAGCCGAGCAGATCGAGACCCGCGCCGAAGCGATCCTCACGCAACTGGGACACGCATAGGCGAGGGTCGCCTCGCGTTGACTGCACGCGGGAAGGGTGTGCGCGTCCGCAAGACGCCAAGAAGCAAGCTGCGTCGCGCGGGCGGATGGGGGATCGACAGGACGCTCCTGCGTCGTCTGCGCGCGAAGAGAACGTGCGCGTCCGCAAGACGCCAAGAAGCAAGCTGCGTCGCGCGGGCGGACGGGGGATCACCAGGGCGCTCTTGCGTCGTCTGCGCGCGGACCCGGTGGTGACATCTCGAAGGGGACCTCGCGATGCAGCTTGCTTCTTGGCGTCTTGCGAATGCGGGTTCCCCGTGACATCCCGCAATCGCTATCCGGACAGCGGGTCGCGGGTGACTTTGAGGGTCAGTTCGGAGTCGCTGTTGCGAACGAGGGGAGGGAGGTCTCCGACCATGCCCACGCGGTCGTCCTTGACGATCAGGACGCCGTCGACGCCGTCGATGGCGGCGATTTCCGCCAGCGCGCGGTCGATGTCGTCGGGGGTTCGCACGAGGTTGGCGGCGCGGGTGGCGGCGGCGTCGGCGAGGGCGGCGTCGGGGGCGATCACGGTCGCCAGGTCGCACGAGCCGAGGCTCATCGAATGGCCCATCGTGCCCGACGATGAGCAGATCGCCAGCGGCGTGGCCTCCGGTTCGATTCGCATCGCGAGGCTCTCTTCCAGCGGGCCCGGCCCCGGGTACAGGCCGATCACGACCGGGCTGGTGCAGGCCAGGAACATGTCGCCGCCGTTCTCGACGATCGCTTCGTGGGCCCCGTCGTCGAGGGCGGCCTGGACGGCGAGTTGCGCCATCGTGCCGGCGACGGCAGCCATCGGACCGACCCCGACGGCCTGAGCGGCGCGGGCCATGCGGACGGCGACGTCGGGGGCGTCATCGAGCGGCGCCACGGGCGTCAGCGACCGGGCGAACTCGGCGTGGCGGGCGATGTAGCGTTCGAGGACGTCCCGGAGGTTCACGATCTGCCGCGTCACGACGTCAATGCGGTCGCAGGCGACGCGGAAGTTGGCCCCCTTGTGTGCGAACCGCTGGTAGGCGCGCATCAGAACGCCGACGCGCACGCGTCGTAGGGGCAGACGCGGATGCAGGCGAGGCACTCGATGCACTTCTCGTCGTCGAACGCGACCATCATTGTCGAACGGTCGGGGATGTGCATCGCGTCGGTGGGGCAGTGCGGAACGCAGCCGCCGCAGCCGGTGCAGGTATCCTCGTTCCACGTCACGCCCTTTCCGCTCATGTTGATCGTGATGTCGAACGTGTTGAGGAACGCCATCGCCCCGTCGATGTCCCTCTGCGTGCCGCTGACGTCGAGGACGAGATAGCCCTCTTCCTCGGGCGTGACCTTCGCGCGGAAGACGTTGACCAGGAGGTTGTGGTCCCGCACGAGATGATAGATGATCGGCTTTTCGCAGTCGCACTGGGGGAACCAGAGCAGGAGCTTCTTTGTTACGGTCTCGGTGGTCGTCATTGTGACTTCTCCCTGATCCGCAGGGGTTTCATGGTCGAATCGACGGGCAGGCTCGCCATCGGCACCGACAGCGGGAAATCGCCGCGTGCGATCTCGTCGCGGAGCAGGGCGGCGATCTTGCGGGCCTTGTCGTACGACGAGAGCGACCCGACGGCGATGTCTTTGCCCTCGACGGTGATTTGCCCGGTCTTGAGTTGTTCGTAGGTGACGTGGCAGATCACGTTTCCGGTGGCGTTGGGGTAGTCGTCGCTGTAGTCGACGACCGGGGCGTCGATGTCGCGGTCGCGGATGCACGTACGCTTGAGGATTTCGGCGTTGAGGATCGGGATCGGTACGCCGACGCCGACGCCCAGCGAGGTCCCGTACCCGGTCAGGCTCACGCCGCGGACGAACTCAGGCAGCATCTTTTTCATATCGCCGGTCAGGGCGAGTGTTCCGGCGCCACCGGTGGGCACGTCATGGTCGTTTCGCGCCTCGCTGCCGGCGTGTTGGGTGCCCTCGGCGTAGACGTGTCCCCGAGCGCCCGCCAGCCAGACGCTGGTGCCCACGCCGATGGTCTGGTACAGCGGATCGTTCAGCAGGGGCGACAATTGACCGGCCGAGCAGTACGTGGCGTTCTTGCGGTTCGGATCGAGGGTGCCCATGTAGGTGTGGATTCGCTTGTCGGAATCGTTGATCGCGACGTTGTAGTTCTGGTAGCAGTTGCGGGGGTTGACCATCGTGGCCTGGTTCAGGTCGTCGATCGTAAAGTACGTGCGAATGTCCCGCCGCGGATACTCGTCCGTGCCGTAGCTCAGGGCAAACAACTGCAGTTGCTTGCCCGCCACGAGGTCTTCCATCACGTGGCCGCCGCCGTAGCGGAACTCGCCCGGGTAGTCCATGTTGGCCGGATCGTTGTGGCGCAGTTGCGTCGCGCCGAGGTACACGTCGACGGCGGCCAGGCCCGTATAGACCCCTACGTCCTCGATCCATGCCTCGGACATGCGGATCTTCGGCTTGGAGTGCCCGAAGTTCAGCACGCACCCGGACGAGCACATGGGCCCGAACGTGGCGGTGGTGACCACGTCGACCTCCTGCGCGGCGGCATCGAGGCCCTTGGCATCGACGTAGTCGATAATCTCCTCGGCGGTCAGAACGACCGCCTTGCCTGATTCTATTTTCGCATTGATTTCCGCATACGTTTTCATGGTCTGTCCATTCGCACGTCGAGTTATCCAATTGTCGGGGGCGCATCTTATACGTCGAGTTGCGTCGGCGCACAAGGGGTGTTCTCCCGTGCGCGCAGGACATACGTTCGTAAGACGCCAAGAAGCAAGCTGCATCGTCAGGTTCTCCGCAAGATCTCACTACACTGATCGCGCGCAGACGGCGCAAAGAGCGCCCTTTGGTCTCCGCATCCGTCCGCGCGATGCAGCTTGCTTCTTGGCGTCTTCGGAAACGCGCACTGTCCTTTCGCGCGGTGCGATGCATATTCCACGCCTCCGGCGCACTTTTCCGCGCGACGGTGGTTATACCAACGCGGGACGACGTGTCATGCAGGACGTCGTATGATGGTCTGCTTGTGTGGAAAGGACCGAGCATTGTGACAACGGGTCGATACGTACTGATACTCATTTGCGCCGTCGCACTGGCGGCGCAGGGCGCGGCGCCGAAAGACGGCAAGGTGACCGAGCGGTGGCCTGACGGGAAGATCAAGGGCGAGGGCCAATACGCCAACGGGCGCCGCACGGGGCGGTGGGTGTTCTGGCACAACAACGGCAAGAAGTGGTCCGAAGGCGAATACCGCGGCGGGCTGGAAGACGGGCCATGGCGGTACTGGTACCAGAGCGGCCTGAAGTGGAAGGCCGGCTCGTTCAAGCTGGGGCGCGAGAGCGGCCAGTGGACGTATTGGCACGAGAACGGGCAGAAGAAGTCCGAGGGGCTGTGCGCGGGGGGCAAGTATGTGGGCAAGTGGATGTACTGGCACGCCAACGGGCGAGTCTGGTCGCAGGGGACGTACGTCGACGGTTTGCGGGAGGGCAAGTGGCCCCAGTGGTACGACAACGGCAAGGTCCGGTGGGAGGGCCGCTACGTCAAGGGCAAGCGGTCGGGGCTGTGGCTTCAGGGCTACCGCAGCGGGCAGAGGCTGTCGGAAGGTCATTACGTTGAGGGCCAGGGGACGGGCAAGTGGACGTACTTCCACGAGAACGGCCAGCGCAGCGCCGAAGGCCAGTACACCGCCGGCCAAAAGGACGGGCCCTGGACCGAGTGGTACGACAACGGGGCCAAGTCCGGCGCCGGGTCGTTCAAGGCGGGCAGGTATACGGGCAAGTGGACGTACTACCACATCAACGGCAAGCCGTCGTCGTCGGGCGAGTATATCGAGGGCGACAAGACG
>CAZVEV010000162.1:0-13125 GCA_964625865.1 uncultured Planctomycetaceae bacterium
GCCCCCCACCGCGCCACGGTTCGGTGCCACGGTCCTACGCGCAGCGGAGGGCCGTACCGCGTGCATGTGGAAGCGACTCAGGCACGGCCCTCCGCTGCGCGTAGGACCGTGGCACCAGGACCGTGGCACCGAACCGTGGCAGGCCCGGGATGGAGAACCGCTATGAGCTGCACGCTGAAACGTCGCGACTTCCTCAAGACCGCCTCGCTGACGGCCGTACCGTTGTGGCTGGCGGGCGGGCGGCCGGCGTGGTGCAAGCCTCCCGCCGCCGAGATCGCGTGGAACGTGCTGCTGTTCATGAGCGATCAGCACAACCCGCACTTCATGACCTGCGACAGGCAGAATCCGCAGAACGTTCACACGCCGAACATGGCGCGCCTGGCGCGTCAGGGCGTGGTATTCGACGCCTGCTACGCCACCGTCCCGGTCTGCGGGCCGACGCGGGCGAGCCTGGTCTCGGCCGCGTATCCGCAGGACCACGGGCAGTATGGCAATGCGTCGTTCCTGACCGAGACCGGTCCGGACGGCGCCACGCCGTCGGTGATGCACAACTTCCGTGCCGGCGGGTACAACACGGCATTGATGGGCAAGACGCATAGCAACATGCAGCGGTGGGACGCCGACCCGACGCAGCGCTACAAGGGGCGAAACCTGTTCATGGGGTTCGACTATCGCCTGGAGGCCTGCACGGGCAGCTACAACAGAGACGGCGGCGTGCCGCTTGTTCCCTCCAAGGCGTACTTCAAGAAGCGAGCGGGCGAGTTCCGCAAAAGACACCCCGAATCGCTCAAGGGGCAACCGCCCCCCGCGTGGGAGAAGGCCGTCTTCGAACAGGGCAATGCGAAAGAGGGCAAACTCAAGCGATTCCGATCATCGGCCGTGAAGCACGCGGCCGACCACAAGGACGGGCTGATGGTCTTCGAGGCCATCGACTACCTCGCCGACTGGTCGCGGAACAAAGGCAGGCAGTTCAAGACCGATTCGAGCAAGCCGTTCTTCGTGTTCGTCTCGGTGGTCCAGCCGCATTGGCCCTACAGCGCGCCGAGAATGCAGGACGGCACGGACTTCTACTCGATGTACAGCGGGCGAGACGAAGACGACGAGGCGACGTTCACCTTCGAGGGCGAGCATCGCAAGAAGTTCGTCCCGTCCGCGCTGACCGCCGCGATGCAGACCGACCCGCTGGAGAACTGGCCCTTCCCGTACGGGGCGAACAAGCGCGACACGCCCCCCGCCGCCATCCGCCTTGCCCGCGCCCGATACTCCAGCGCCGTCAGTTGGGTCGACCATCTGCTCGGGCTGATGCTCACGCAACTGGACAACCTGCCCGACCCCAACAACCCGGGCAAGACGCTGGCCCAGACCACCATCGTCTGCTACACCAGCGACCACGGCGACATGATGGGCGAGCACCATCGCATGAACAAGATGGTCATGTACGAGGGCAGCGCCCGGATCCCCTTCATCGTCCGCATGCCGGGCACGATCAAGCCGGCCCAGCGAAGCGACGTCCTGCTGACCCACAACGACATGCTGCCCACGCTGGCCGGGCTCTGCGGGATCGGCGACAAGCTCCGAAAGAACATCGATGGCAAGGACCTGTCAGCCGCCTTCGCCGCCAATGATCCGAGCAAGGGACATCGGCGCATCTTCGTCGAGAACGGGCTCGGCAAGACCGGCAAGGGCCATCCCGCCGTCGTGATGACCCGGACCGGAACGTACAAGTTCATCCGGTTCAAACCCGACAGGGACGGGCAGGCAAGGCATGCGCTATTTGACCTCGCTGCCGACCCGCACGAAACGACGAATCTCGCCGGACAAAAGAAGTACGCAAGCATCGTCACGGAGGAAAACGAGGCGATCAACACCTTCCTGGCCAAGTGGAACGTCGCGAAAGTCTCGCTCTAACCGTAACAACGGAGACCGTGCCGTTCTTCCTGCCCGTTTCTCAGCGGGGTCGGTGGGCCATTCTCCCGGCGGTCGAGAGTGTCCTTGACGAGTCGCCGGGCGGCCAGTGTCTCTGTAATCTCTTTCGGCGAAGATACTTCCCCACCCCTTCTCCGGCAACGGTTCGGAGGGGGCAGCACGGGTGGGATTTTCTTGTGGACAAGACCGGGCGAATGCTGTACAATTGTCGTTATTGTCGGCGGTCGTCGTCGGCAGAGCCCAGATAGAGGCGGCGAGGTCATGTGAGAGCCGGAGGTCTCGCCTGAACAGTTACCAGTTCTCGACGAGTGACGTACGCGAAAAGGGAGATGACACCATGAGTGCTGCGGACAACCTTTCTGTGCGGCTGATGATCGGCGTCGTTGTGGTCGTGTGTTGCAGTATGGCCCGCGCAGCGACGGTCACCATCGCCAACTCGAACGTCGACTTCACGGCGACCGGCCTACAGGGCACGCACAATCACTGGCATCACGGATACTACAACCTGACGGCCGATGGGGATGGCACGTACCAAGCCAGCGACTTCGCGCCGTTCACCAACTCGGCGGGTCCCGGCGGCGGTCCGGTCAGCGCCGGTGGAAACCACTGGGACGGATCGGCGTGGGACCTCTCGTCAAGCGGAGCGCCGTGGACGCGACTGGGTAACACGTACGTCCACCCGAATGGAACGAACAACGGGTCCGAGCACCACGTCATTCGCCGTTGGGTCAGCCCGTATGCCGCGATCCTCGACGTGAGTTGGACGATGACGCGCACCGCAGACGGCAACGGTGTCGAAGGATTCCTGTACCACAACGGCACGCTCATCGACACGTCGCTGTCCCCCGTTTCAACGGCCCGTGTTGTGTCGGCCTTGAACGTTCAACCGGGCGATACGATCGACCTCGCTCTGGGACCGAACGGGGCGGACAGCTCCGACAGTTCGAACAACCAGTTGACAATCGCCGCGTCGTTGGATTCGGAAACACAAGTCGCCCATTCGCAAAACGAACTGTCCGGCACGCAGGGCCAGAACAACTGGTACTACGGCTATTGGGACAAGACGGCCGATGGGGACAAGATTTACGCCCCTGGCGAACTCACGCAGTTCCTACCGGCCCACTGGACCGGCTCGAAGTGGGATCTGGGCGCCAACGCGCCCTGGACGGAAATCACGGATACCGGCGGTCACCCTCAGGGAAGCGGGAACGCCCACTGGGCGATCCGACGTTGGGAAAGCGAAGTGGCCGGAACGGTCCACCTGGCGGGTACACTGAACAACCCCAGCGCCAGCGGCGACGGCACGATCGGCAGGATCTTCGTCGACGGCGTCGAGATCTACGCTCGCCTGACGGATGGCAACTCGTTCGGCTACTCGATCCTGGCCGACGTGAATGTGGGCTCGCAAGTCGATTTCGTGATCGACGCAGGACTGGCCAACGATCAGGCCAACGATGGGACCACGTTTACCGCAATCATAGACCACGTCACTGTCGTCCCCGAGCCGGCAACCCTCACCCTGGCCGCGATCGGCCTGGTGGGGTGGCGACGGCGGCGGAACCGGTAGGTTCAGCCCGGCGGCGCACAATCGCTTGCACGCCTTGCACCCGATTGGACAAAGGCGTGCGTATCGGCGCGACAGGAGGGAGCCCCATACCGCAGTGCCATCGGTATAGCCCGAGCGGACGGGTTCTCGTACAATCATGGTCAGTGTCCCGCAGTCATCGCGGAAATCGAGTTATGCAGACAGCACCGGCAAGGGCCGGCATGCCGGGGGCGGAGAACCATAAAATGAGCCGCACACTGAAACGTCGTGACTTCCTCAAGGCCACCTCGCTGACGGCGCTGTCGCTGGGGCTGACGGGCGCCCTGAAGGCGGCCGACAAGAAAGCCGCGCGCCCCAACATTCTCTGGATCACCGCCGAGGACATGAACGCCTGGATGAGTTGCTACGGCGAGACGGTGCTCAAGACCCCCACGTTCGATGCGTTGGCCGCCGGGGGCGTTCGCTTCGACCGCGCGTACGTGCCGGCCCCGGTCTGCTCGGCCTGCCGGTCCGGTTACATCACGGGCACGATGCAGACGACGCTGGGCCTCCACAACCACCGCAGTTCGCGGCCGAACACGCGGAACCCCGACCACGCGAAGCTCGGCATGATCCACCTGCCCGACGGAGTGAAGACCGTCCCCGAGTTGTTCCGCGCCGCGGGGTACGCCACGTTCAACCGGGGCAAGACAGATTACAACTTCGTCTACGATAACAAGGACCTCTATAGCGTGGCCGGCTGGCCCGAGGCGGTCGAGCAGGGCAAGCCGTGGTTCGGGCAGATCCAGTTGAAGGGGGGCAAGAACGGTAAGCAGTCGCTTCCCAAGGCTGACCAGTCGCCCGTCGATCCGGCCGACGTGACGATCCCGCCGTACTACCCCGACGTGCCCGAGTTTCGCCAGGCCTACGCGGACCACTACGCCTGCGTCCTGGGCACCGACTACAGCGTGCGAGGCATCCTGGACAAGCTCAAGGCCGACGGGCTCCTGGACAACACGATCGTGCTGTTCTTCTCCGATCACGGCGCCCCCCCGCTGCTGCGTCACAAGCAGTTCTGCTACGAGGGCGGGCTCCGCGTGCCGCTGATCGCGAGTTGGAAGGGCAATCCGAAGGCGCTGCGGGCCAACGGGGCCGTCCGCGGCGACCTGGTGAGCCTGATCGACGTGGCCGTCAGTTCGCTGGCCCTCGCGGGAATCACGGTCCCCGCACACATGGAGGGCCGCAACCTCTTCGCGTCGGACCACACGAAGCGCGACTACGTCATCGGCGCCCGCGACCGGTGCGACTACACCATCGAACGCATCCGCGCGGTGGTCACGAAGCGGTACAAGTATCTGCGGAACTTCCTGACCGACCGCCCGTACCTCCAGCCGCAGTATCGCGACGGGCAGGTCCTGATGAAGACCTGGAAGGGTCTGCGCGACGAAGGCAAGCTGACGCCCACCGCGTCGGTGTTCGTGGGCGACAAGCGGCCCGCAGAGGAACTGTACGACCTCGACGCCGATCCGCACGAGGTGAAGAATCTCGCCGGCGATCCGGCGCACACGGCCGAGCTGAAGCGACACCGGAAGATCCTGGCGGACTGGATGAAGGAAACCGACGACAAGGGCCAGTACCCCGAGAGCACCGAGGGGCTCCTGCAGGTGATGTATCGCTGGGGCGACAGGTGCATCAATCCGGAGTATGAAGCCGTTCGCAAGAAGTACGGCCAGATCAAGCCCGCCCCGCGGACCCGAAAGCCCCGGAAGAAGAAAGCCCGACAGTAGTCGCCCGGCACGGTCGGCGGATCGCTTTCCCGGCCGTGAGGCGCACACAACGGAGTGACCATGTACAGATACCGAATCGCAGTGTGCGTTTGCCTCGCCCTTGCCGCCTCCGCCCGCGCCGAGACAGCGAAGGAACTCGTCGACGCCTCCGGCGTTACCGGCGGCCTGGTCGTCCACGTCGGCTGTGGCGATGCGAAGTTGACGGCGGGCCTGCGCGCAGGCAGCAGTTATCTCGTACACGGCCTGGACACCGACGCGGCACGCGTGGCGAAGGCACGCGAGGTCGTCAGGACCCTTGGCGTCTACGGCCCGGTGAGCATCGACCGGTGGGCCGGCGGCCGCCTGCCTTACGTCGACAACACGGTCAACCTGCTGGTGGTCACCGATCCGAAGGTCGTCGTGTCGCGCGACGAGGTCCTGCGCGTGCTCGTGCCGAATGGCGCCGCCGTCATCAACGGCAAGCGACTGGTCAAGCCCTGGCCCGCGGAGATCGACGACTGGACGCACTGGCTGTACGGGCCGGGCAACAACGCCGTCTCGCGCGACACGCGGGTGGGCATCTCCCGCAATCTGCAGTGGATCGACGGGCCCCTGTGGGGCAGGCACCACAACCTCCTGCCGAGCGTCTCCACGATGGTGTCGGCCAAGGGGCGTCTGTTCACGATCATCGACGAGGCCCCCATCGGCGTCCGAAGCACGGCCGACAAGTGGGCCCTGGTGGCCCGAGACGCATTCAACGGGCTGGTCCTGTGGCGAAAGCCCATCACCAACTGGGGCTGGAGCAAGTGGTCGGCTCTCGAAGTCAGCGGCACGATGCGATTCAAGGGGCCCGACCAGTTGTTCAGACGCCTGGTGGCCGTTGGCGACACGGTCTACGTGACGCTGGGCTTCAACGAGCCGGTGGCGGCTATCGACGCGGCGACAGGCAAGACGATTCGCCTGTACAAGGGCACGGAAAACACATCGGCGATTCTCTGCGCGGGCGGGCGACTGGTGCTGTCGCGCAACGTCCTGGGCAAGAGACCGGGCAAGGACATCCTGGCCGTCGACGCGGAGAGCGGCAAGGTCCTCTGGGAACGCAAGGGCTACACGGGCATCACGTCGCGCGGCGACGAACTGAAGGCATTCACCGACGTGTACCTCACCGTCGGAAAGGACAAGGCGTTCTTCCTCGACCGGGACCACGTGGTGGCGCTGGACCTCGAAACCGGCAAAGAGGCGTGGAAGGCCCCGCGCCCCAAGGCCAAGAAGGACGTCTTCGGGCATTACCAGTTCAACTTCGTGAACCTCTGCACGCTGGTCTATCACGACGGGACCGTGTTCATGGGGCAGATCCGTCCTGAAGCGACGAACCTGAACAAGTGGCAGAAGAAGGCAGTGGATGTGATGGCCCTGGATGCGGGGTCGGGCAAGGAACTGTGGCGGCACACGGCCGGAACGCTGTCGCATTTCACCCCGCCGGACCTGTTCGTCCGGGGCGGACTGATCTGGATGATGCAGAATCAGCCCCTGGCGCTGGTGGGCCTGGACGTGCGGACGGGGAAGATCAAGAGCGAGCATCCCGTCGCGGACATGCTGGTCGGGCACCACCACCGCTGCTACCGCAACAAGGCCAGCGCCAACTTCTACCTCGCCGGTGAGGAAGGGATCGAGTACATCGACTTCCGCACGGGCGCCCTGGACGTGCACCACTGGATGCGCGGCGCGTGCGCGTACGGCATCATGCCGGCCAACGGGCTGATCTACCTGCCCGGCCACGCCTGCGGCTGTCACACCAACGCAAAGCTCAACGGCTTCATTGCCCTGGCGGACAGGAAGTTAAAGGTTGAAGGTTCAAGGTTGAAGGTTCCACGCGTCGAGAAGGGCCCGGCCTATTCGAGTATCTCAAATCTCAAATCTGAAATCTCAGATGACGATTGGCCGGTGTACAGGCGCGATGCGGCGCGGAGTGGACATGTGGCGACGGACGTGCCGGCCAAGGTGGCGCTGCAGTGGAAGGCGTCGATCGGCGGCAGGCTCACGCCGCCGGTGATTGCGGCGGGCAAGGTGTACGTGGCGGCGAAGGACCGCAACGAGGTCGTCTGCCTCAGTGCGGCGGCGGGCAAGGTGCTGTGGCGATTCATCGCCGACGGCCCGGTGGACAGCCCGCCGTCGATCTGCGGCGGGCGGGTGATCTTCGGTTCTCGCGGCGGCTCGGTCTACGCCCTGGCGGCCGACGACGGGGCGCTGGTCTGGCGATTCGTAGCGGCGCCAACTGACGTGCGTGCGATGGCGTTCGGCCGCCTGGAGTCGCTCTGGCCGGTCAGCGGCAGCGTGCTGCCGCTGGGGGACAAGGTTTACTTCGTGGCGGGCCGGTCGATGCACCTGGACGGCGGGCTGACGGTCTACGCGCTGGATGCGGCCACGGGCAAGATGCTCCAGCGGACGCAGTTGACCGCGGACACCAAGGTCAAGGGCGAAGTGAAGGGCGCAGTCCTGCCGGACATCCTGGTCAGTGACGGGGAGAGCATCTTCATGCGGACCATGAAGTTCTCAGCTGCGGATATCACCGCCCGCGGGGCGGCCAAGGGCGGTGCGATTCTGCAGTCGAACGACGGTGGACTCCTCGACGACTCGTGGATCAACAACGCGTTCTGGCGGTACGGCAAGGCCCAGGCGCAGATGCTGGTGTTCGACGGCAAGACCGTTTACGGCGTGGCGGCCCAGAAGAAGCTGATCACCAAATCGTACGGGCAGGACGTCTTCTCGGCGGGCAAGAACGGATACCGGCTGTTCGCGGTAGACCTCGGCGCCGCCGCGGGCAAGGCCCCGTCCAAACCTGCCGACAGGCGAGGCAAGAAGCGCAAGGCGAAGAAGCCCCCCACCAAGTCGCGATGGAGCCTGCAGACGTCCGTACGGGCCCAGGCGATGGTGCTGGCCGGCGCACGCCTGTGTATCGCGGGCGCTCCCGACGTGGTGGACAAGGCGGACCCGTGGGGCGCCTTTGAAGACCGCAAGGGCGGCGTGGTGGAGATCTACCAGGCGGCCGACGGCAAGAAGGCAGGCGAGTGCACACTCCCCTCGTCACCGGTCTACGACGGCATGGCGGCGGCAGGCGGGAGACTTTTCCTGGCGCTGAAAGACGGGACCGTCGTGTGCATGGGGGCCGAGAGGTAGGGCGTGCAACTCGTTGCACGCGAGAGGAATCACCTCTACGTTCCGCGGCAAACAAGTTGCACGCCCTACTCTCTGGCGCGATGACCGGTGCGACGATGCATGCAACCGCCCACGGGCTCCGCCCGTGGGGTCTCCATGAATGACGCACCACTCCCTCGAGTCACATCCCGCAGAACGCCGGTATGCGCCACGATATGACGGGAACAGAGTCATCTTCATTGAGACCCCACAGGCGGGGCCTGTGGGCGTTTACCGGATGCTCGATAAGCAGGGTCTGGATTTGTCGCCACGAGCCCCTATGATCGCACAGACCGATGCAGGATTCACTCTCACTCGCTGATCGCGGCTTGAGCTGCGTGCTGCTGCTGGCCATCGCCGCCGGGGCGTTTTTCGCCATGGATCACCTGATCCAGCCCGAGGCGCCGCCGGCGGCCATGGATCAGCCCCCCGCCGGGTCGGACGCCGCGGCCAGGCCCTTTCACGCGGGCAAGCGACGGATGTTCATCTTCCTGATCGACTCACTGCGATACGAAACGGCGGCCAGCGACGATCACATGCCCAACCTGATCGCCCTGCGAACCCGGGGCACATACGCCAAAATGCAGACCGCCCACGACGCGGTGACCGTTCCCGCTCTGCGTGCGGCGTTTACGGGCAAGGACCAGGTGACGGTCTTCGGCTTCGTGAAGAACTTCCTGCACGGCACGGAGCAGATTCCCTCGCTGTTCACGCAGGCCAAGGCCGCCGGGCTGAGGACGGCCGTCTGGGCCGACGGGTCGTTCAAGCAGTTCGGCGATGCGATTGACGACCGTTTCGCCAACGATCCGGACCCCGGCGCCGGCGACGAGGGCGAACTGGAGCGACAGAATCCGCTGGTCCTGAAAGCGTTGGACGACTACCTCGCCGGGCGACATGACATCGTCATCTCCCACATTCTGTACAGCGATCACGTGGCCCACCGGTACATCGTCGACCAGCCTGAGGAATACCGCCGCCAATACCGCGTGATCGACGATCTGATCAAACAGATCGACGCGAAGATCCCGCCCGACGAGACATTCGTCGTCATGGGCGATCACGGGCACGACAAGCAGGGGCGCCACGCGGTCGGGCTCGACGTGCCCACGTACGTGTGGTTCCGCGGGCCGGGCTATCGCGCGGGGGCCGACCTGGGCACGATCCGGATTCAGGACATGCGATACCTCGTCGGCTGGGGCCTGCACCTTCCACTGGCGCAAGACTACACGGCGGGCAGGTATCCGCACGCGCTGGCGGCCGAGGGCGAGCCGGCCGGCGGATACGCGCGGGCCTCGACCGACGCGGACAACAATGGGCAAGCGGGCGTTCCGCGACAGCGCTACGGGCGGTTCTATCTCCTGCTGGTCCACCTGGGCCTGCTGGCGGCGCTGTGGTGGCGGGGCCTGCAGGTGGACCGCAAGACGGCCAGCCCGGTCGTCAGTCGCGGCCTGGCCGTGATCTCCGCGCTGACGCTGGCGGTTCCCTTCTGGGCGCCGCGCAGTTCGGTCGCGGGGATCATCCTGGCGATGGCGGCGATCGCGATTCCGTGGCGCACGCGGAAGCCCACTGTCGGCGAGGTCGCGGGCGCCCTGGGGCCGGCTCTCGCCGCGCTGGCCCTGACGCACTGGGGGGTGGCGCTGATGTACGTCCGCGTCTTCGTCCACGAGCCGGAGTTTCTGACGATGGCGCTGGTATGGCTTGCCGTGCTGGCCGTCGGCACGGCGGCCGCCCGGTTTGTCGGCCCCGTGCGAACGGCGTGGTTGGTCCTGGCCGTGCCCGGGATTCTTCTGTATCCCACGGTCTACCGCTACGGCGCCTGCGCGGTGATGGGCCCGGCATGGATCTGCTGGACCGTCTTCATGGTCAGCGGCGGGTGCTTCCGCGGGGCAGGTCCGGCCCCGCTTGGGCGGAGAGCCTGGCGACCGCTGGCCGGCGCCGGTGCGCTGGTGTTCCTGATGATCCCGTTCGCCTTCGGCGAGGGAAACAACTTCGTCTTCCGGGAGTGGTACAACCCCATGCAGGTTTCGCCTGCGACGTGGTGGCTGTGCTGGCTGTGGGACGGCACGCTCCTGATGAGCGTGGCGGCCAAGGTCCTGATCTTCGCGCCCCGCTCCTGGTCGAACTGGAAAGCCGTCCTCGCCGCCGCGGCCGCCGTGACGCTGCTGACGGGCGTCCAGTGGGGGTGGGTCCCGCTGGAACAAGGCGACCGCGGGCTGACCGTCCTGGCCGGCGCCGTCCTGGCGGGCGCCGGGGTGCTCCACAGGCTGGCCAAACGCTTCGACCAACTCAAGCCCTTCGTGCGAACCGCGTGCCTCGCCGGGCTGTGGCTGATGACCCGCTCGCTGATCCGCACGGGCGACGAGGCCACGATCTGGCTGGACGTGTTCTTCGCCGCGGCGCGCCTCTCGGGGTGGTTCGCGGGCCGCCTGGCCGGCGGACGCTGGGCAGGCGCGAGCACTCCCCTGCTGGGGCTGCTCGCGACGACGGCCGTCGGATGGGGAACGCTGGCCTGGACGGTACACAGGCTGGAATGGCACTTCCTGTACGACTGGCTGGCGGCGGGGTTTGTCGAAAACAACGTCGTGCTGTTCGCTCCTGCCATCGTGCTGCGATACCTCCTGCCAATGTTCATCATGCGCATGCTGCTGGCCGAGTTCCTCCAGCCGGCGGCGCCCTATCCGCGCCGACGAATCACCCGGTACGCCGGCATCAAGCTGCTGTCCCTGGTCTTCATCGCCCTGGGCATGGGCCTGGTGCACGCCGGCAGCGACATCTACTTCGAAGCCGTCCAGGAAACCACGATCTGGGCGGTGCTCGCCCTCGCCCTGCTGTGATATCCCGCCGCTTCGCGCCGGACCACGGCACGCGGCGAAATGAAGGAGGCGCCTCCTGGGAGGACAACCGTTCGCACGTTTTCTGTTTGGGGACCGCCATCCCTTGCTCCGCGCGCGACGAGGCGCTAGAATGCGGCCGAGATGGTGTGAAATTGTCCGCCCCGGCGGGGCCCGAACGAAGGAACACAGGATGTCCGAAGACAAAGCGACTGTTACGTACGACGATTTTGTGAAACTGGACCTGCGCGTGGCGACGATTATCGAGGCCGGCACGCATCCGAACGCCGACAAGCTCATCGTCCTGAAGATCGACATGGGCTCCGAGCAGCGCCAGATCATTGCGGGAATCAAGGGCTACTACGAAGCGGAGGCGATGGTGGGCAAGCAGATCGTGGTCGTAGCGAACCTGGCCCCGCGGAAGATGCGCGGCCTCGAGAGCCAGGGCATGCTTCTTGCCGCCAGCGTGCCGGGTGAAGAAGGCCAGCCCCTTGCCGACGTGGTCGTACTGACCACCGACCGCCCCGTCCCGCCGGGAGCGAACGTGTCATGATTGCCGATTGACGACTGTCGATTGACCAATCGCGCCCGGGCGCCGCTTGTGATTCTGCACAGGAGACACCGATGTCCATCACGCCGTGTCGGGACAAGTGGAAGGGCACGATGACGGCCCGCGAGCGGTTCAACAACCAGATGCACTACCGCCCGATCGACCGGTGCTTCAACATGGAGTTCGGTTACTGGGAGGAGAACTTCACGCAGTGGGACATTTTCGTCGACAACGGGATCACCGGCAACGCCGAGGCCGACGTGTTCTTCAACTTCGACCGGATCTCGGGCATCGGCGGGCGATCGTGGATGCACCCGGCCTACTCCAGGGAGGTCGTTGAGGAAACCGAGACCACCAGGATTATCCGCAACGCCGACGGCCTGCTGGCCGAAGTGCCCAAAGACGGGCACGACACGATACCGCACTACCTCAAGGCCACCATCGTCACCCCCGACGACTGGGCCCGCGCGAAGGCCGAGCGGTTCAACGCCGACCACCCGGACCGGATCGTGGACCTCGCCGCCCTCAAGGCCCGCCACCCGGTCGGGCCCGAGCGCGACTACCCGCTGGGCGTCGACTGCGGCTCGATGATCGGGCGGGTCCGCAACATGCTGACCTTCGAGGGCCTGGCCTACGCCTGCTACGACTACCCGGACATGGTCGAGGACATGGTCGAGACCGCCTGCGTGCTGGTCGAGCACTTCCTGGACCAGGTGCTCGGCGAGTTCGACTTCGACTACGCCTCAGGCTGGGAGGACATCTGCTTCAATCACGGGCCGATTGTCTCGCTGGACTTCTTCCGCAACGTGGTCACGCCGCGGTACCGGCGCATCGGCGAGAAGCTGGCGGCGGTGGGGATCGACCTGTGGTACACCGACTGCGACGGCGACGTCAGGCCGATCCTCGGCTGCATGATGGACGGGGGCATTAATTGCCTCTTCCCCTACGAGGTCAACAGTTGCTGCCATCCGGGCGAGCTGCTCGACGAGTACGGCAAGGACCTGCGGATCATGGGCGGCGTGGACAAGATGGAACTGGCCAAGGGGCCTGACGCCATCAAGGCGTACCTCGAATCGCTGGCCCCCTACGTCGAGCGCGGCGGGTTCATCCCGTTCTGCGACCACCGCTGCCCGCCCAACGTCAAGCCGGAGTACTACCTGTACTACCTCGACCTGAAGGAAGAGATGTTCGGCATGACATAGTCGTAGGGCGTGCAACGCGCTTGCACGCGGGAAGAGCACCTTGGCGGGTGCCGTGGCTTGACGCGAAGCGGCAACCCCCCCCCCCCGCCCCCCCCCCCCCCCCCCCCCCCCCCCCCCCCCCCCCCCCCGG
>CAZVEV010000163.1:0-1890 GCA_964625865.1 uncultured Planctomycetaceae bacterium
GCGACAAACATGATTGCCTCCATCACGACGGCTACGATTGTGCAACTGAGTTTCACGGTGCGACTCCTTCTGTTTCGCGGTAGTGCGCAGCACATACGCCTGCGGCCCGGCTGCATCATCATGCAGATTCACCGGGCCGCCTCTGCGCGATCCGAAACATCATACACCGTTGTGCCGGGAAAAGCACGCCGAATATCTCCCCGGGCCGGGCTCCGGGTGCAAGACGGTTCGTAACAGCGCATACCGGTCAGGTGTTAGCTATACTGTGGTATTGTGAGTCGTTCGAAGTTCATTCGTTGGAGAACGTGGATGTTGACATGCCCGAGCCCGACCCGATGGTTCGCTCTGATAATCCTGGTCTGCGTCACCGCAGCCCGCGCCGGCGATCAGCCGCAGTGGGGCACTTTGCACACGCGCAACATGGTTTCGGATGAGAAGGCCCTGCCCGCGACGTTCGACCGGACGACCGGGCTGAACATCAAGTGGTATGCCAAGCTCGGCTCGCGAACGTTTGCCACGCCCGTGGTGGCCGAGGGCAAAGTGCTGATCGGCACGAACAACGCCCAGCCGCGCAATCCACGCCACAAGGGCGACCGCGGCGTGCTGATGTGTCTCGACGAGCGCACGGGCAAGCTGGTGTGGCAGCTCGTGGTGCCCAAGCGCCCGGGCGACAAGTACGAGGACTGGCCGAACGTCGGCGTCTGCTCGCCGCCCACCGTTGCCGACGGACTGGCCTACGTGGTGACCAATCGCGGCGAGGTGGTCTGCCTGGACATGGACGGGCTGGCCGACGGGAACGACGGGCCGTACCGCGACGAGGCCGCCTTCATGACGCCGCCCGGCTCGGCTGCCGTGCGCGTCTCGCCCAACGACGCCGACATCATCTGGCGCTTCGATATCGTGACCGGGGCGGGCATCCACCCGCACGACTCGCCCCACGCGTCGATTCTCCTGGACGGGCGGCTGCTCTACCTCAATACGGGCAACGGAACGGACAACACGCACGCGAAGATCCGCAAGCCGGACGGCCCCTGCCTGATCGTGCTGGACAAGACCACCGGGCGGATGGTCGCCCGGGACCGCGAGGGCATCGGGCCGCGCATATTCCACTGCACCTGGTCCTCGCCCGCCCTGGGGGCGGTGGGGGGCAAGCGACAGATCTTCTTCGGCGGGCCTGACGGCGTCTGCTACGGCTTTGAGGCCCTGGACCCGTCGGCCCCGCCGGCGGAGGTCGCGACGCTCAAGAAGGTCTGGTCGTTCGACACCGATCCGGCCGGCCCGAAGACAGACGTCCACCGGTTCCTCAGGAATCGTCGCGAGGGTCCGTCGGTTATCAAGGCCATGCCCGTCTTCCACGACGGACGCCTCTACGTCGTCGCCACCGGCGATATCTGGTGGGGCAAGGAGGAATCGAAGCTCGTGTGCATCGATCCGAGCGGGACAGGCGACGTGACGGCCAGCGGCGAGGTCTGGTCGTATCCGCTGGTCAAGCAATCGGTCTCGACGCCGTCGATCCACGACGGACTGATCTACGTTGCCGACTGCGGCCAGCGGTTGCACTGTGTCGACGCCAGGACAGGCAAGCGGGTGTGGGTGCACCAGACGCAGGGCGACGTGTGGGGCTCAACGCTGGTGGCCGACGGGAAGGTGTACGTCGGCACGCGGAAGCGGTCCTTGTGGGTGCTGGCCGCCGGGCGGGACAAGAAGGTCCTTGGCAGGATGAGCATGGACGGCCCCGTCCATGGCGCGGTCACGGCCGCCAACGGCACGCTGTACCTGGCCACAATGGGACGCCTCTATGCCATCGCCGCCGGTTCGCCGAAGTAGACGTGTAGGGCGTGCAAGCGGGTGCCGTGGTTTGACGCGAAGCGGCAACCACGTGTCGCGCCT
>CAZVEV010000163.1:1900-13118 GCA_964625865.1 uncultured Planctomycetaceae bacterium
GGGGTTCCCGCCCCGCGCCCACCCGGGGGGCGGGCCGGGGGGGGGGCCCGCCGCCCCCAAACCCCACGGCACCCATAGTGCGACGTCGCCTCACGGGCACTGCTACTTGCCCGCGATGATCAGGTCGAGGCGCTTTGACTTTTCCTGCATGCTCAGCTTGCCGCTGCCCTCGATGGTCATCCAGCCGTTGTAGCCGATCTTGTCGAGTTCCTTCCGCACGAGGGGCCAGTTGACACTGCCGTCACGGATGTTGCAGAATCTCCCTCCCTTGCCGTCCGCGTTGAGCTTGAAGTCCTTGACGTGGCACTTGACGATCATCTTGCCCAGCGTGCGGATCCACTGCTCCGGCGGGGCGTACTTCACGTGGTTGCCGATGTCGAAGTAGTACTGCACCCACGGGCTGCCCACGCTTCGGACGAAACTCGCCGCCAGGTCCGGCTTGACCCACAGGTTGTTCCACACGTTCTCGACGGCGATGACGACCTTGGTCTTCTCGGCGACCGCGCTGAGACGCTTGAGGGCCTCGCGCGACGTGGTGGTGGCGTGGTTCTGGGCCTCGATGTACTTGGCGTACTTCGCGTTGTCGCCCTTGACAACGCGCGTGACGCGGGCGGTCTTTTCGTCGAAGGCGATGTCGAACTCCCACGGCTGGGGCAGGCCCTTGCCCCCCACGCGGCAGGGCACGAGCAGGATCGCGTCGGCGCCGTATCCGGCCGCCGCGTGCAGCGCCGTCTCGACGGACTTGATGCTGCCGGCGAGGCGGTCGGCCTGGTTGAACGCCATCCACCCGCGAAGGACCGAGTGGATCTTCATGCCGGCCTTGTCGGCGATCGCACGGGCCTTGGCCGCATCGGCGCGCGAGGCGTTGGCCGCACTGCACTCGACGCCGTCAAAGCCCGCCTCCTTCATCGCCGTGAGACTCTTAGCGTTGATCTTCCCGGTGATGAGAGACTTGTAGAGTTTCGTAGTCAAAGCCGGTGTCGCCTTGTCGGGCTGGGCTTTCGCGGCCATCGCAGCGCCCGCGCCTGCGGCTGCCGAGGCGACCAGGAAACCCCGTCGTGTCAGTGGATTCGTCATGGCAGTCGCTTCCTTTCGCGCAGGAACGGCTTGAGAGATCGTGTGGGGCCTGTGGGGCTAGCCGTTCAGCGTCCAGCCTTTCCGGTAAGTCTTCTTGATGAACTTGTCGGCTTCCGGGCAGCCCTCGGCCTTGATGTCGCCGGCGTCCCATTTGAGGGTCTTGCCCACGCGATACGCCACCAGGGCCAGCATGTTGTTCTCGATGAACTTGCCCGCGTAGTCGAAGTTGCACGTGGTGGGCTCGCCCGTCTTGCACGCCCGGATCCACTCGGCGTGGTGACCGATCGACTTGGGAATAAGGTCCTCGGGCTTGGGCGATTTGTAGTGCGTCATGTCGCCCTTCATCATGAGGATGCGGTAGGAGTAGTCCGCCACGAGCCATCCCGCCGAGCCCTCGAAGATCACGCCCTTGCCCATGGCGTCTCGGTTGAAGACGCGCGAGGGCACGCCGGGCTTCTTGTCCGCGTCGTACCAGTACGCCTTGACCGCCGGGCGCCAGTCGTTGGCGGGGTGCTCCCAGGTGGCCTTGAGCCACGTCGGACACGTCGCGTCGTTCCGCGGCGAGCCCTCGGCCGAGCAACTGGTGGCGATGCCCAGGTCGAATCCCCACGCCGCCAGGTCCATCATGTGGCTGCCCATGTCGCCGATCTGCCCGCT
Source organism: uncultured Planctomycetaceae bacterium (assembly GCA_964625865.1). GTDB lineage: Bacteria > Planctomycetota > Phycisphaerae > SM23-33 > SM23-33 > CAZVEV01. The sequence goes on from CAZVEV010000163.1 coordinate 3,635, forward strand.
GCCGAAGTCCCAGAAACGGTTCCACTTGAGGCAACTGCCGATGTACCCCGGGTTGTACGGATGCATCGCTGAGGGGCCTATCCACAGGTCCCAGTTGATGTGCGAGGGAATGGGTGTGACGGCGGGCAGGTATCCGCCGCCCTTGGGCTTGCGGTTGCACCAGACGCGAACCGACTTGGGCGTGCCGATGGCCCCGGCGCGGATCATCTCGACGACGCGGCGGTAGTTGTCCGACGCGTGGATCTGCGTGCCCTGCTGCGTCGCGAGCTTGCCCTTGGCTTTCAGGGTCGTCTCGCGGACCAGGCGCACCTCCTCGACGGAGTTGGCCAGCGGCTTTTCGCAGTAGACGTGCTTTCCGCGGTTCAGCGCCCACATCGTGACAAACGCGTGCGTGTGGTCGGTCGTCGCGCAGACCACCGCGTCGATGTCCTTCTGCTCGAGGCACTTTCGCCAGTCGACGTAGGTCTTGGCCTTGCCGAATCGCTTGGCCTGGGCGGCGAGGTTCTTCCCGTTGACGTCGCACAGGGCGACGATGTTCTCGCCCTGGACCCCGCGGACGTTCGCCGCGCCGCGCCCGCCGACACCGATGACGGCGATGTTCAGCTTGTCGTTGAGGCCCACTCCGCTGACTACGGTGGGACCGGCGGCGATGGCGGCGCCGGCGACGGCACTGCCCTTGACGAATTTGCGTCGTGTCATCTTGCGTTTCTTGTTCGCCATGAGATGTCTCCTGAGTCGTTGGGTCCGCCGTCTGGGTCAGCGTCCGGTCTGTGAACCATATCAACCCATATCTAGCGATTTGGATCGCGTATGTCAAATCATTCGATGCCTTCGGGGCCTCTCCCGGGCTTGCCTCGGCGCCGCACCCGTGGTAATCTCCGCGCGTGGCGAACCGCCGCATAGCCCCTTTCGCGAATCACGGCCGGACAAACAGGAGCCAACTCATGACATCTGTGCGAAATCCACTGTCCCCTCCCCCCAGCCGACGAGACTTCCTCCGCTCAATGGGCGTGGGGGCCGCCGCGGCGGCGCTGTCCGGCTGTGCCGGTCGCACCGCCATCGGCGCTCCGGGGGCGGGCCGATCCAAACGGCGCAACATCATCTTCATCCTCAGCGACGACCACCGCTACGACTTCATGGGGTTCATGAAGCAGGCACCGGCGTTTCTGGAGACGCCGAACATGGACCGGATGGCCAGGCAGGGCGCCCACGTGGCCAACGCGTTCGTCAGCACGTCGCTGTGCTCGCCGTCCCGCGCGTCGATCCTGACCGGGCAGTACATGCACCACCACCGCGTCGTGGACAACCAGCGCCCCGTGCCCAAGGGCACGGTGTTTTTCCCGACGTATCTGCAGAAGGCGGGGTACCAGACGGCGTTTGTCGGCAAGTGGCATATGGGTCACGACCACGACGACCCGAGGCCGGGGTTCGACCACTGGGCGAGTTTCAAGGGGCAGGGGACGTACTTTGATCCCGTGCTGAACATCAACGGCAAGCGGAAGGCGTTTACCGGCTACACCACCGACGTGCTGACCGACCAGGCCCTGGCGTGGCTGGGCGAGGCCCGCACCGACGACAAGCCCTTCTTCATGTACCTGTCGCTCAAGGCGGTCCATTACCCGTTCATGCCCGCCAAGCGTAATCGCGGCCGATATGCGAAGGCCAAGGTCAAGCGTCCCGAGACGATGGGCAACACGCAGCGGAACTACCAGACCCAGCCGCGGTGGGTCCGCGACCGCCGCTACGGCATCCACGGGATCGACCACATGGAGACCGGGCAACTCGACCACGACCCGGTGCCGTCCTTCGACGCCCTGTATCGCCAGTACTGCGAGACGGTCGTCGGGATCGACGAGAACCTCGGGCGCGTGTTGAAGACACTCGACCAGACCGGCCTGAGCCGATCGACCACGGTGATCTACATGGGCGACAACGGCTTCGAACTGGGCGAGCACGGGTTCTACGACAAGCGCGACGCGTACGAGCATTCGATCCGCGTGCCGATGCTCGCCTACGCCCCGGGCCTGATCGAGGCGGGCACGACGGTGGCGCCGATGGTGCAGAACATTGATATCGCCCCGACGCTTCTGGACGCCGCGGGCGTGACGGCGCCGAAGTCGGCCAAAATGGACGGGCAGTCGTTCTGGCCCCTCCTGCTGGGAAAGGAGACGCCGTGGCGCGATCACATCCTTTACGAGTATCATTGGGAGTGGAATTTCCCAGCCACCCCCACGCTGTTCGCGATCCGGACCGACCGGTACAAGTACATCTTCCACTACGGCGTGTGGGACCTCGATGCGTTTTACGACCTGGAGACCGACCCGATCGAGAGGCACAACCTGATCGGCGTGCCGGCCTATCGCGACCGGATCGCGGCGCTGAAGAAGCAGTTGTTCGACGAACTCGAGGCCTCCGGCGGGATGAACATCCCCCTGCGGCGCCCGGCCGGCGACCGCCTGGATCAACGCAAACTCAGCCGGTAGATCGCAATCGGCCCGCAAATCGATCACGCCGCGCAGGCGCGGCGCGCTCCTGCGGTTATGATATCGGTACAGGGACACACACATGTTCGCATGACACGAGGTGGATTATGGAACTGAAGTTCGCGACCACTGACGAGGAGCGGGACGCGGTCTACCGGCTGCGCTACGACGTGTACATCACCGAACGGGGCGAGGACGTTGACGACCACGAGCCCGTCGGCGAAACCGAGGGGCGACTGGCCGACGCCGCCGACGCCTCGTCGCAACTGCTCTACGCCGCTGACGACGATCGCGTCGTCGGGTCGTTGCGCATCACCTGGGGCGGCGAGACGGAACTGCCCGCCAAATGGCAGACCATGTACGACCTGGAACGTTTCGCCCCCGTCGTGGGGCCCGAGCGCATCGCGGTGATGTCGAAGTTCGTGGTCCGGCCCGACTTCAGGGGCGCGATGCTGCCGTTCAGGCTCCTGGCCAGGACGGCCGAGTTCTGCCTCGACAAGTCCGTCGCCCTGGTGTTTGCCGACTGTCAGCCCTTCCTCCTGGATCTCTATCTTCAATTGGGGTTCAGGTCCTTCACCGAGCCCGAGAACGACCCGGCGGTGGGCATCTCCGTTCCCCTGGTGATGGTCTGCGAAGACTTCGAGTACTTGCGGGATATCCGGTCGCCTCTCGTGCACCTGGCCAAGGGAAGAGAGGTCGCCTCGGACATCCCCGAGCGCGTCGCACCGTTGCTTCGCCCAACTGTCCAGGTCGTCGAAGAAGACGACGCTGAACGCTGGGCCAGGGCGTTCGGATTCCTCTCCGCGGCGCGGACCAGGAACGTCTCGATCTTCGAGGGGATGTGCGAGCAGGAGATCGGCGACGTCATCGGCGACAGCCAGGTCATCACGTGCGAAGCCGGCTCTCAGATCATCGAGGAGGGCGTCAGCGACGATACGCTCTACATCGTACTGGCCGGCCGCGTCTCGCTGCGCGTGGACGACCGCCCCGCCGCCGAGGTCACGCGGGGAGGTGTTGTTGACGAACTGGCTTACCTGCTCGGGACAAGACGCTCGGTCGACGCGGTGGCGATTGAGGACGACGTGAAGATCCTCTGCCTCAACGAGACGACGCTGGGTAAACTGCTCGGGTCGAACGCCGACATCGCCGCCAAGTTCTACCGCAACCTCGCCCGCGTGGTCGGCCTCAAACTCGCCGAACTCAGGCACCGCGCGTACCAGAAACGCGGCTGGGGCCTGCCCCCCCTCTGACCAGAAAAATGGCCCGGGATGATATTTCTCTTGCACTGGCGGGCGGGTTGGCGATAATACGAGTTCGCTGTGTGGTTGGATCCTGACTCCCTTCGAGGGAGAATGCCCGCAGCACTGACCCCCACTGGCTTCCCTAGGGATCGGGCTCCAGTCAACGCGTTGGCACTTGTGATGTGCCGTCGGTTGAACGAGCCTGAACGCTTCTTGGTGTGTTTCGTTCCGTCTCCACCCGCCGATTCGCTCCGCGCTGCCTTTGACGGCGGCATTGTTTGATGTAAGGAACTGTTGTTAATGTCTCACGTACACAAATTTGCTGAACTTGATCTGATCGCACCGATTGCCCGCGCCGTAGCGGAACAGGGCTATGACACCCCGACGCCCATTCAGGCACAAGCCATCCCGCCCCTTCTCAAGGGCCGCGACCTGCTGGGCTGTGCGCAGACCGGCACGGGAAAGACGGCGGCGTTTGCCCTGCCCGTCTTGCAGGGACTCGATAGGTCCGGAGGCCGTAAACGCCGCATCCGTACGCTGGTGATGACGCCCACCCGCGAGTTGGCGGCCCAGATCGGCGAGAGCTTCCGGACGTACGGAAAGTACCTCTCGCTGACCAGCACGGTGATCTTCGGCGGCGTGCCCCAACGCGCCCAGGAGCGGGCGCTGAGGCGCGGGCCTGACATTCTGGTCGCCACCCCCGGACGGCTGCTCGACCTGATGGGACAGAACCTCATCAGCCTCAAGCACCTGGAAGTCTTCATTCTCGACGAAGCCGACCGGATGCTCGACATGGGCTTCATCCACGACGTCCGCCGGGTTATCGACGTCCTGCCGACCGAGCGTCAGACGCTGTTCTTCTCGGCGACCATGCCCCCGGCCGTGGCGAAGCTGGCCGACCGCCTGCTGACGGATCCTGTTCGGATCAACATCGCCCCGAAGACGATAACGGCCGACCGCATCGATCAGACGCTCCTGTTCGTCGACAAGAACGATAAGCGAAAGCTCCTCGGGACGCTCCTGAAGGGCTCGACGATCGGCCGGGCGCTGGTCTTCTCGCGGACCAAGCACGGCGCCGACCGAATCTGCCAGCAACTGGTCAGGGAGCAGATTGCCGCCGGCGCCATTCACGGTAACAAGAGTCAGAACGCCCGCACCCGCGCGCTGGACGGGTTCCGCACGGGCAGGTTCCGCGTGCTGGTCGCTACGGACATCGCCGCACGCGGCATCGACGTTGACGGTGTGACCCACGTGATCAACTACGACTTGCCCAACGAAGCCGAGAGCTACGTCCACCGTATCGGGCGGACGGCCAGGGCGGGGCGAGAGGGCAAGGCGATCTCCTTCTGCTCCGGCGCCGAGTTGGGCTATCTCCGCGATATCGAGCGGCTGCTCAAGCGCGGCGTCCCGGTGGACCGCGGTCATGCCTTCCACTCGCACGACGCCGCCAACGGGCTGGCCGACGGCATCCCCGCCGAAAGCCCCTGCAAACAACAGGCCCGCAAGCAGGCTGAGCGGGCTCGCCAGCGTCGGGGGGGCGGCTCGTCTCGTCGCCGCACCGCCAAGCGTCCCGGCGCCGCTCGACCGAAGGTCACCTCCGGTGCGAAATCCGGGGCGACACCGGGCGCGACGTCCGGACCGGGGGGCTCGTCGGCGAGAAGGTCATCATCGGCCAGGAGGGCTTCGGCGGCAAAAAGACCCTCGCCGCCGAAGAGACAGCGCCGCCGCCGTCGCTGACCGCCCCGAGAACAACCGGCCGCTCCCTATGCCCTACGCCTTGTCTTTCTGGGCTTCGATCGCATTGCGAACGGTTTCGAGGCGCTCGCGAACGTCCTTGTAGTTGAAGTCCATCTGCGCGACGGATGAGAACTCCGCCTGGGCTGACTCCAGGTCGCCCATCTTTTCCAGCACGTCGCCGTAGCTGTAGCGCAGCTCCATGGCCTTCGAGTCGATCAGGTCGGCGCCGAGGGCCTTCTTGTACGTGTCGGCCGCCTCGCGATACCAGCCCTTCTTGGCGAACGTCTGCCCCAGGTAGTTCAGCGCCAGGTGGTGCCTCTTCGGGTCGCGCTGGGCCTGCTGGAACGAGCCGATCGCGTCGTCGTACTTGCCCGCCTGCAGTTGCCTGCGCCCGAGTTCAAACTTGATCACCAGGTCCGTCGGGTAGTTTTCCGCGCGTTCGGAATACTCCTGGAGTTCGAACTCGAGGATCTTGCGGAGTTGCTCGGCGGCGGCGGCCTTGTCGCCCGCGTCGCGCAGCTTGCGGAAGCGGCGGGTCAACTGGCGGATCTTGACGTCGCCGATCTGCATCTTGAACTGGTACGCGCCGGTGTCGCGGTGGGCCTTGGCGAGGATATCGATGGCCTGGTTCTCGTAGGCCTCCTCCTCCAGCTTCAGCAGCGCCTTGGCGGCGCCCATGATCTTGCCCGGCACCGTCGGCGTCTGCTCGTAGGCCTTGACCGCCCGCTCGGCTTCTTCCTTCAGATACTCCTCCTGCTGGACCATCGCGTCCTTCTGGATCAGCCGCTGCTGCTCGGCCATGTCCTTGACGCCCTTGGTGAACTCGCCGTCCTCACCGTACTTGCCGCTCTGCAACGTGTGCTTGGCCGCCAGGTCCTTCAGCGCGCCGCGAAGGGCCCCGTCGTCCGGCGACAGGGCGATCGCCATCTCGCACGCGCGGCTGGCCAGGATGTAGTCCTCGAGCCCGTGATACGTCTGGGTGATCTGCTTGAGCACCGCGAGGTTCTTCTTCTCGCTGACCTGCTGGTACTCCAGAATGACGTCGCAGATCCACTTGAGCGTCGCGGTCAACTCCAACTGCGCCGCACAGTTGTGGACCTGGACCATCGACTGCATGGAGGCCGGATCCTTGGCCAGAAGGAACTCGGCGTTGACGAGTTTCTCCTCGGGCGTCTTGCCGCGGGAGCGCTTGACCTTCTCGATCATGCCCGCCGGCTTGCCGCCCTGTGCCTTGCGGTTTAACGACACCTGGCGCAGCGGCTTATGGCCCTGCTCGACGTTGTCCGGCTCGCGCTGGAGACCCTCGATGTACATCTCGATAGCGAAGTCCCAGTTGCCCGTCTCGGCCACCTGGTCTGCCCGGTCGAAAAACGCCTGTCCCTTGCCGCCCGAACGGCCCTGCACGTCCTGTTTTGCCATGACTGCGTCCTTAACCTAGTGTCCCTCTACGGTGAGTTTAACCGACGTTGGGGGTTGAAGCAAGCGCCTCCCGGCGGCTGATTCGACGGGGATTCAACTTGCATATCGCCCCCTCGCTGGTACAGTCGTCTTGCGGAAACCGACGGGAATCTTCAATCTTCAACCTTCAACCTTGAACCTTGAACCGAACCCGGGAGACGGCGACATGGCAGAGATGACGCGGGGCGTGGTTCTCCCGGGCAACAGCACGGTTGAGTTCCGTGAGATCCCCGTCCCCGAGCCCGGGCCCGGACAGGTGCTGATCAAGGTCCGGGCATCGAGCATCTGCGGCAGCGACATTCGCGCGATCTACCGCGAGCACCTGGGCAAGGGGCCCGAGGCCTACCAGGGCGTCATCGCCGGGCACGAGCCTGCCGGCCAGATCGTCGCCGTCGGGCCCAACTGCAAACGCTACACGGTCGGCGATCGCGTGGTGGTGTATCACATCACCGGTTGCGGCTGTTGCGACGACTGCAAGGAAGGCTACCTCATCTCGTGCCAGTCCGCCGAGTTTCGCAAGGCCCACGGCTGGCAGCGGGACGGCGGGCACGCGCCGCTGATGGTCACCGAGGAAAACGCCTGCGTCCGCCTGCCCGACAGTCTCTCGTTTGTCGACGGGGCGTTCTGCGCGTGCGGGTTCGGCACGGCGTGGGAGGCGCTGAATCGCATCGGCGTCAGCGGGGCCGACAACCTGCTGATCACGGGCCTGGGCCCGGTGGGGCTGGCCGCGGCGATGCTCGGCAGGGCGATGGGGGCGGTCAAGATCTTCGGCACGGAGATCTCCGCCGCCCGGATTGCGCTGGCCAAAGACAAGGGCCTCGTCGACTTCGCCTACAACCCCGCCGAGATGACCGAAGCCGACATCCTCGCCGACATCGCCGCCAACACCGACGGACGGAAGTGCGAGCGATCGATCGACTGCTCGGCCGCTCCGAGCGCCCGCGTGTTGGCGCTGAAGGGGACGCGCCAGTGGGGCAGATGTGCGTTTGTGGGCGAGGGCAACAACGTGGACTTCGACGTCTCGCAGGTCCTCATCCACAACCAGATCACGCTGTACGGGTCGTGGGTGACCAGCACGAAGCACCTGGAAGATCTCGTGCTGTTCCTTGACCGCCACGGGCTGAACCCCGAGACCACCAGCACGCCGGAGGTCTTCCTGCCGCTGAGCGAGGCCGCCCGGGCCTACGACCTTGCCGACAAGGGCCAGACCGGCAAGGTCTGCATCGTTTTCGACTAACCACCCGGCGGGGCACGGTCCCGAACGGGCTGATTCCCCGTAATGCTGCGGGAGCAACGCCATGACGGACATCGGTGACAGGACAGTCGTGTGGGAGGGCAACTACATCCGTGCGGTGACGCGCGGCAAGTGGGAGTTCGCCGAGCGGAAGAACATCACGGGTATTGTCGGCATGATCCCGGTCACCGACGAGGGGCGCCTCGTGCTGGTCGAGCAGTTTCGTCCGGCCCTCGACAGCCGCGTCATCGAGCTGCCCGCCGGCCTGGTCGGCGACGTGCCCGGCGAGGAAGACGAGGCGATGGTCACCGCCGCCCAGCGCGAACTGCTGGAGGAGACCGGCTACCAGGCGTCCGCGATGACGCGCGTGTTCCACGGGGCCGCCTCGGCAGGGATGTGCGCCGAGCAGATCACGTTCTTCCTGGCCACCGGCCTGGAGAAGGTCGCCCCCGGCGGGGGGGACCACAGCGAAGACATCATCGTTCACGAGGTCCCGGTCGACGGTCTGCTGGACTGGCTGGACGGCAAGGTTTCCGACGGCTTCGTCATCGACGTGAAGATCTACTCCGCCCTGCACTTCTGCACGCCGTGACCCGGGCGGTGCGGGGTTGACCTTTCGGTTCGCCGGCGGTCTACTGACGGGCATGGGACAACGCATCTGCCGGATGAGAAGTGGAGAAACAGCATGACCCAAGACACATCACGTCGCCGATTCATGGGGTCCGCAGTTGCCGGTACGGTCTTGGGGAGCCTCTCGATGAGCGGCTGCCTTCGCAGCGGTGACGCCACCGGCACCAGCGCCGGTCAGACCGCGGCCACCGGCCGACGCGACCGCCCCAACATCCTGTGGATTGTCGGCGAGAACCTGAAGCTCGACCTGGGCTGCTACGGCGCCAAGAACGTGCGCACGCCCAACCTGGACGGCCTTGCGGCAAGCGGCATGCGCTACACGCACGCGTTTTCCACCTCGCCGGTATGTGCCCCCAGCCGCAGTGCATTCTTCGTCGGCATGTACCAGACGACCTCCGACACGCACAACATGCGGTCTCACCGCGAGGACGATTACCGCCTTCCCGAAGGCGTCAGGCCGATCACTCACCGGCTGAAAGACGCGGGCTACTTCACCGCCAACATCAAGACGATCGGAGACCGGGCCGTCGGCTCGGGCAAGCTCGACCTGAACTTCGTCAACGAAGGCAAGCTCTACGACGGCGACAGGTGGGAGGACCTCAAGTCGCATCAACCGTTCTTTGCCCAGATCAATACGCTTGAGGCCGAGTACGACATCTACGATCGCCAGACCTGGCGCCAGCCGCGCGTGGAGTGGAAGG
>CAZVEV010000164.1:0-13073 GCA_964625865.1 uncultured Planctomycetaceae bacterium
TAACTACACCGCCATCGTCCCGGAGCCCGGCACAGTGGGCCTGCTGGGTCTGGGCGGCATGGTCCTGTGTTTCCGCAAGCGCCGAAACAGATAGACGGCGGCTGGACACACCTACACGGCCAAACGCCCCGGCCCTTCGCAGGCCGGGGCGTTTTGTGTCAACATGATGCGGCGCCGCACGCCGTGCGGCGTATCGGTAGCCTGCTACGCTGTCTTCCTGCCCTTCGACAGGCTCTGAGCAAGCGGGCTCAGGCTCTACGACGGCGGCGAATCAGGGCCAGCGTCCCAAGGCCGAACAACCCGACAGTGCAGGGCTCGGGTATTGAAGGCAACCCGTAGATCTCAAACTCGACAAGGCCCTCTGGCGCGACCCCGCCGATGATGTCCACGGTGAACTCCAGGGTGGCTCCGTCGGCAATGCTCAGGCCGTCCAGGTTCATCACTTCGTCGTATCCCAAGCCGTCGAGGTTGTCGTCGACGAAGGACGCGATACCGGGACCGGTGTAGATATTGCCATCGGCGCCAAGTTCGATGAACCGCATGAAGGGATACTCGCCAAACTGACCGTAACCAAACAGTCTCACGTGGAAGTCGATCCACGTGATGCCTGTGTCGTTGGTGATGATGAACGGTTCGTCCGGCAGGATGAAGTCGATGGATTCAACGTGCATCAACTCCTCGGAGATCGTAGTAAAGGTGTGCGACACGGCCCCCTCCGCCACCGGTGCCATGCCTAAGAGCACAGCCGCAAGTAGTACCGGCGCGAGGGAGGCCATAAGCCTCGTGGGAGTTCTCATCGTGTTGCTCCTTTCAATTGGTCGTGAGCAGGTGAGCGAACGAGCATACCAGATTCAATTGAGCGGTAGTTTTCTTACCCGATTCCGACAGCTTTGTCAACGGAAATCCGGACCATGATGAAAAAACTTTTCGACCCTTTCCCTGCACGCCCCGCCCCTTCGCAGGCCGGGCGCCTGGCGTCGTCTCGATGCAGCACACCGGTCAGGCAACGAACAGGTCGAGGGGTGTGTACCTGGCCCCGAGGATCGTCTTGCTGTCGAAGCCGAGCCAGCGGGACAGGACGGTGGCGTAGAGGCGGCGGTAGTCGGTGTGGTGCTTCGGGGCGTCGCCGTCCAGGTCGGCCAGGCTCGGGGGCTTGCCGATCAGGCCCCCTCGGACCCGTCCGCCGACGATGAAGACCGGTGCGGCGGCCCCGTGGCCCGTGCCTCGCCGCCCGTTCTCGCTCAGCGTGCGGCCGAACTCGGAGAACGTCATCAGGCAGACGCGGTCGAGCGTCTTGTCGCGGGCCAGGTCGTCGCAGAAGGCGGTCACCGAATCGGACAGTTGTCCGAGCACGGCCGCGTGGTTGTCGCGCTGGATGGCGTGGTTGTCGAACCCGCCGATCCCCCCCCCGCCGAGTTCGACGAAGACGATCCGGATCCCCACGTCGGCGCGGATCAGTTCGGCGGCCGTCTTGAGGCTCTTGGCCAGGCTCTGGTTCGGATAGCGGTCGGCCCCGGGTGCGCCGGCGAGCACGGTCTGTATCCGGCGGCTGGTCTCGCTGGCGGCCGCGGCGGCGCGGCCAACGTGTTCGAGCAAAATAGGGGACGCTACCCTATTTTCTCTACCAGATCGTGCTCCAACACCGTGACGCGAAGGAGAAAATAGGGTAGCGTCCCCTATTTTGCGCAGCGTCAGGTCGCGGGACGAGCGGATCGACGGCACGCATGCATTCCGGGCCGTCATGGCCAACGGCGTGGCGATGGGTCCGACGAAGACGCCGGGGATGGCGCCCGGCTCGTTGCCCGCCACACTGTCAATCGCCCGTCCCACCCAGCCGGTCGGGTACTGCGTCTTGCCCGGCATGGCGGTGTGCCAATCGCGCATCGCCCCCGGATGGGACCGGTCGGACTTCGGATACCCCACCCCCTGGACAATGCCCAGCCGCCCCTGCTTGAAAAGTCGCGCAAAGCCCTTCATCCGCGGATGGAATCCCTGATAGTCGTCTATGACGTGGACGTCCTTGCGCGTCAGCCGAAGCGTGCGACGGGCTCGCCCATAGGCGTCGTCAGCGTACGGGGCAACCGTGTTCAGCCCGTCGTTGCCCCCGGACAGTTGAAGGACGACCAAGACGGTATTCCTGCGGTCGGCGGACTCAGCCGCAGCCGCGGCACGAGTCAGGACTGACGGCACGGCCGCCGACAGCGACAGCAGCGCTGACGTTCCGGCGGTCGTCTTGAGGAATTCACGGCGCGTGCGGTTCATCTTGATTCTCCACACTCAGGCCAACTGGAACTCCGGCTGGGTGATTATCGTGTGGGCCAGCGCCCGCAGGCGGCTCGGCAGGTTGCCCGCCTTCGGCGCGCCAGCCCACGTTTTCTCGAACGCCCCGGCGCCCGCGCCGGCCGGGGACAGCAGCTTGACCAGGAACTGCCCTGCCGCCTTGGCCTCGGTGTGACCGTGACGCCGCGCCACGGCGGCGGGGTTCAGTTTCCCGCCATAGGCGCCCGACGGGGCCAGCAGGGCCGCCGCCAGGTTGCTGCGACCAATCAGCGTGGCGGCGGTGATCCAGTGTCGCCCGCCGGCCCACCCGCTGATCGTCGGCGAGGCATACAGCTTCTCGCCCAGGGCCGCCAAGTCCGTCGCGAGCCGAATCGTGGGCACGGTGGCTTCCAGGGCACGGATGATGCCGACGGCGAACTCGACGGGCCTCTTGACGCGCCGCCCCACTGCGCGGTCCGACAGCAGCAGGTTGCTTCGCAGCATGGTCTCGACGAGTCGCCGCAGGTCGAAGTCCCGGGCGAACGACTCAGCCAGCGGCGCGATCAGTGCATCGGTCGGCTCGTGGACCTCGCTGATCAGCCACCGATAGAGCCTGCGGACCACGTTCGGCGCCGCGGCGGGGTGCTCGGCGGCGATTTTCACCACGTCCCGGTCGGTCAGCTTGCCGGTCTTGCCGAGAACCGTCTTTGCCCCGCCGTCGTGCTCGCGCTCGGTGTAACGCAGTTGCCCGCGGCGCACGAACCATCCGGTCATCGCCCGCGCCGCTTCGCTGACGTCGCGGGCCGTGTAGTTGCCCGGCCCCACCGTATAGCGGTCGAGCAGTTGGCGGGCGAATCGGTCGCCCGGTGCGGCCTTTCGGTTCGCGTCGGCCCCCAGCGACAGCAGGACCGCCGGGTCGCGCGAGACACCGGCCACCAGCGCAGACCAGTTCCCCAGCGCCTCGGCGCGGAGTCGCTGGATATGCGCCCGCATCAGCTTCGTGCTGCCGGCGCGGGGGGCGCTGGCGGCGAACAGGTCATGCCACACCAGCGTCAGCTTCTCGGCCAGCGGATGCGGCGTCTCGATCATCCGTCGCAGCCACCACGCACGTAGGGGAACAATCTCGTTGACCGCCCCCTCGGTCTCGTCAAACGTTCGGTTGAAGGCCGCCACGTCTGCCTTCGGCTTCAGGAGGCGGTCGACCGTGCGCTGCGGCCCGTCGGCCAGCGACCGGGACAACTGGTCCCACGTCGCGCCGAACCCCGCGCGGCGCCACAGGTGGGCCGCTCGCTCCACGGTCCACGGGCGCCGCGGCGAGGGGGCGTATCGCGCCCAGGCCCATGCGGGATCGATTCGGCCACCCGCCGGGGCAGACGGTGCGGCACGAGATGTGTCAGGAGATCGAGGGGGCATCATTTCTCTCCGGCGGTCGAGGGCAGAGCGAACTGGATCTGGAGTGCGGCCTTCGAGCGTTCCTTGGCGGCGCCGATGGCAAGGTTCACATTGGCGATGTATTTGACGATGGTCACCATCGTGTTGATCTCGCTTTCGGCCTGCTCCCGCGTGTTGCCCTTTTCGACCATGTTCTGGCGGATGAAGTTCGCACGGTTGGCTTGCAGGATCGAGACCAGTTGCTTGCCGTCGATCACCAGTGCGCTGTGCGTGTCGGCGGTCGGCTTGATGGCACGGGCGGTTTCCTTGGCCAGGGCATCCATCACGTCCTCGGCCAGTTGGTCGGTGGAACTGAGAATCAGGTACCCGTTGGACGAGGCCAGGGCCGGGCGGAAGTTGAACCGCACGTCGATGTCCTTGCCGCCTTTCTGGTCCGGCGGGCCGAAGGCGGCCACCGTGTACTTCGTGCCCTTGTGAACGGGCCTGTCGATAATCAAGCCGGGCTCGGCCTTCTGGCCGCGGGTGAAGTTGACCAGGCCGAGCGCTTTCTGCCACGCCTCTTCCATCACCCGCGAGAACTTCTCGGGGTTCTTCATGGGCACGACGAGGGCAAAGGCGGGGATCTGGACGGCGGGCGTGCCGATGTCGGCGTCGTAGGCCTGTTCGGCGACGACCATTCGCACGTGCGGGCCCAGTTCGGCAAGCACTTCGTCGGTCAGGTCGCGACCGGTGAAGAAGATCCCCATCATGTTCTCGAAGAAGATCAACCCGCTGGTCCGCTCGGGGAACAGTGTGTCCTTGGCTGCGTAGAACCCCCGCAGGTCGCGATACAGGCTCATGCCGGCGATCCGTCGGGGCACGTCCAGGTTGGGCATGGCCCCTCCCGCCAGCGCGAACTTCGCCGCCCCCTCGGCCCCTATCGTGCCATCGGTTATCGCGTCGATCGTGAGCGTCCGGCCCTTGCCGCGCGCCGCCAGGACCATCCACGACGACGTGCCGAACGCCTCGGTCAGCGGCGCCGCCAGCAGCGCCACCAGCGGATTGGCTTCACCGGACAGCGCCTTGGCGACCTTGGGCAGCTTGTTCAGGACGGCCGTGTTGACGTAGAGCGCCGCCGCCGCGTCCGGGCCGGCGGCCTTCATCGCCCGCCGGTAACCGTCCACCGACGCGATGGACTTGCCCCCCTTCCCGTCCCGCATGTCCAGGGCGGCCTTGATCACGTCGACGCGATTGGAAATCATCACCCGGTTCCCGACGATCGCGTGGGCCTCCTTGGGCCCCAGGGACCAGATCATCACCTCGCCGTACTTTTCCACGCTGGTGGGGTCCTTCCTGCCCTTCTTCTCGGCCTCGCCCTTGGTCACCAGCAGGGCGAATTCGTGCAGCCCGGTCAGGACCTCCGCGTCGGCGGCATCGATAATCATCAGGCTCGCCCCGCCGGGCCCGATCGCCCAGGTCACGCCCCCTGCGGTGAACCTGCGGAGCACGGTCTGCCAGTCGGCCTTGAACCGGAACTCGAGGAACTTGATCCCCTGCTCGAGCCCCTTGAAGCCGGGTTTGGCGGCTGCAGCCTTGTACTCGGGGGACGCTTCGATCGCCGCGATCAGCTTCGGATTCAGCACCACGTCCAGCAGGGCCTTGGGCCTGGCGACGTTCAGGACCATCACGGCCTTGTCCGGCACCCACGCCTCGGCTGCCGGCAGGGCAGTGCTCTCCTGGGCCGTCGCGCTGGCCGCCATCGCCAGAACCACCATCGCCCCCACCGCCAGAGTCTCTCGTTTGCGTGATGTGCGGATCATGTATTCGCCCTTTCCATGTGAGTTCAGTTCATTCGTCAATAATACGCGACGAGGGTTCGAAGTGTTACACGCATCGTCCGGCCGACGGGTCACTGCCCCCCTGCCGGCTGCACCTGTCTCCCCGGCTTGGCGAGCAAAGCCCGCCCCTGAGCCCCCTCTGAAACCAGACGGGTCGGCCAGGACCCCAGGCCGTCCTGTAGCCGCATGCCGCGCGCGGAGACGCCCCTGCCCCCCTCGGCCGGAAGATCGTCGCTTAGGCCGCGGCCTCGTGCGTGCCAGGGCGTCTGGCCGGGCGGGACGACGCCGTTGCGCCGTGGCCCGCTCCGCCCAGCCGCCGCGAAAAGGAAACGGGACGACCCGACGAAGGGCCGCCCCGCTGTGTGTCTGTTGCGATTGAGGCGTCGCGCTCAGGCGTGCCGTCTCTCCTTCGACAAGCTCAGGATCTCCGACGCCGTCGCAGGCCCAGCAGGCCCATCGCAGCCAAGGCGAGGGAGGCCGGCTCGGGGACGAACGTCACGCCGAAACGAGTGTCGAAGAGAAGCGTGCCCGACCCGCCATCGGCGATACCTCCCGTGTAGGTATCCACGAAGCCGCCGCCGTTGTTGGCCGCGGCAACGCGACCGGTCGCCGTGCCGCCGGCCCCCGCGTCCGTCGAGAAGACCAGCGAGTACGAGTCGGCGCTGGTGAGGTCCAGGGCGCCGAAGTTCCACGTCAGCACTTGCAGGGGGCTTGCTGCGTTGACGTCGATCGAATCGCTCGACGAGCCCAGAAACGTTCCGGTATCGCCGCCACTGCCCGAATAGACGTCGATGAAGAGCGAACCGCCCGTCGCCGTGCCCGACGGTGCTCTTACAAACGAGACCGTCTCAAGCGTCACCGTTGCCGGCAGCGGAAGATTGGCCGCCACCGTGTCGGTGGTTCCCAGCCCGGCAACGCTGGGCTGGAACGTCTGAAATTCGAACGAAGCCTGGCTGCCGGTTGTCACCAGACCAGGCAGGTTCACGTGATCGAGCACAATCGACGCGTCGGTGCTGCTGATGCGCATGGCCGTGTCATAGGCATCGCTGAAGACCTGCGCGCCGGCGCTGAACAGCGTGCCGTCGCTGATCGCAGTCGTATTGGTCAACCCCGGGCGAGCCCCGATCCGGGTGCTTGCACCGTCGGTGTACGTGAACCCGTAGACCGCACCGGGCGCAAGCACCTGGCCGCTGAAGTTGTAGGCGACGAGAGCCCCGTTCGGCGACAGCGCGGCCGAGTTGGTCGACGTGGCAACCAATGTGCCGGGGTCCCATGTCCCGTGGTTCCCGTCCGTGTCGGTCCAGACTTCCAGAGTATGCACCGTCCCGGAAGCCCCGCCCTGCGGGCCCTCGATCTCGATTGTGTTTAACTGCTGCTTGCCAAGGGTATTCACCGTGAACGTTTGCGCCGCATCGGCCGACAGGTTGGCCTGGCTATTGGCAGGGAGCGTGTTGACAAGGATTCCGGCGCTTGCGGTCCCAGCGGACATACCCAGCCCAACGACGGCTGCCCAGACCGCAATCAACACCAGTAAGCTGTTTCTCATGGCAGTACTCCTTATACGGTTAACATGTAAGATAGTCGCTCAGCGCTCGGCCATGTAAGGCGACCTGCCTGAACGACACGCTTGATTCCTGTTACTCTCGATGTCTCATTCGCCGCCGACCCGGAACCGATTCCCAGGTGGATTGCGCGTTGATCGTCAGACGATCCCTTCCGAAACTGTCTGAACGAGACCTCGCCTTTTCAAACCACCTCGCCCAGTTCCAAGCTCTGCCGACGATCCGCCCACGGCGGACCGATACTGGTATTACTTTACCGCTTCTGCCCGCCCATGTCAAGCCAAATACGAGACCATTCCAGAAAAAAATCGTCACACCCGGCCACGAGGGGCAGATACAGATGCACGGTTGAGTTGATCTGCCAGGACGTGGGGGCCTCGCTGGAACCGGGCGGTCCCTGCAGCGATGTCATGGTATCGTTGTCCGGTTCAGGAGTCGTCGCGGCCGAGGAGGGCGATTGAGCGGAGGGCCCCGTCTTCGGTCTTGATGTATCCTGCCGGGCCGACTTTCATCAGGGTGTCGCACGAGCGGATGCCGGGCACCTGCCACGCGGGCGCGCCCGTGGCCGAGTCCAGCGCGATCAGGCGGCCTCGATCCGCCATGTCGACGAAGTGGATCCGCCCGTCGATGAGGGTCA
This sequence comes from uncultured Planctomycetaceae bacterium, assembly GCA_964625865.1. GTDB lineage: Bacteria > Planctomycetota > Phycisphaerae > SM23-33 > SM23-33 > CAZVEV01. Next base: position 7,668 of record CAZVEV010000164.1, read on the forward strand.
GCGGTCCGCATCCCGCGGCCGGACGGGACCAGAGCGGCCTGCCCCCACCGCTGCCGAGAGCCGTGATCGCCTGCCCGCGGAGATACACGCCCTGCGGGGTGGCCAGCAGGCGGCGCGTGGAGCCCACCGGGCGGTGCCACAGCACCTTGCGCGTCGCGAGCCGGACGGCCAGCAGGCCGCTGGTGTCGGCCGGACCGGACTGGACGACGTAGGCCCGTCCGTCGGCCAGCGCGATCAGGGGCTTGTTCCGTCCGGCGAGGCCTGCCGGCAGCGGCTGGGTCCAGACCTCCGTGCCCTCGCGCCGGTCGATGCAGTGCAAGGCCTGCGACGTGGCGACGTAGAGCCCGGCCTCGTCGGCAACGAGCCCCGAAAGCACCCCTGCGTCCGTCATCGTTCGCGTCCAGACAACACGGCCGGAAGAAGCGTCGAGCGAGTAGACCGTACGATCGGCAACCCAGCAGACGGCCCCGCCGTCGAGGGCCAGCGGACGACAGGGCGTCGCGAGGCGCCTGGGCTTGTCCCGGGCGAAACGCCACAGTTCCGCACCGTCGTCAGCGCTCAAGGCCACCAGGTCGAGCGTGCCTCCGGGCCCGTCGGCCAGGCAGTAGACGCGGTAGCGGTCAGCGGCGAGATAGCCGCGAACGGCAAACCGCCCTTGCCACTTGGTCCGGCCCGTGGCCGCGTCGATGGCGGCCACGTTGGCGCCCTTGGCCTCGTCGCGTCGCAGGTACACGGTCTGTCCGATGACGGCGACCCCGTCGGCCTCGGACAACGCCAACGAGCGCGAGCCGCCGTAGGTCCGGGGCCCGGAAGGCTCCCGAACAGTCCGGTCCGGCCCGTTCGCGGCGATCGGGTCGGCGGACCGGTTGCTCACAACGTTCCAGAGGACCACCGCGAGGGCCAGGCAGGCCGCCAGCGATCCGGCGGCGGCGACCAGGCGTCGCGTGCGTCTTTGACGCCGTTGGCGAGCGATTTCCGCGCCGGCGGCGAATCGGACAGCCCGCACGAAACCGTCGTCTGCCCCGGCGGGCGTGCTCTTGCCGGAATGGATGGACCGCACGAGTTCGTAGCAGTCGTCGGCGACGGTACGGCAATCGGCGCAGCGGGCCAGGTGCACCTCGACGGCGGCCCGGACGGTCGGGTCCAGTGCGTCCAGTGCAAGCAGTTCCAGGTTCTCGCGGGCCTCGTTGCAGTCCATGGTTGTCCGATCCCTACGGGACAGGCGTCTCACTATAGTGTACGTTCAAGACCGGCCGTCGGGGACATCTCGGTCGACCCGGCCGGAGGAAATATCGGCACGAGTTTGAGCGATCGTTCGCCCAGTCGGGGGCGGTCGACGTCGCCGGCCCGGACGCGCTGCCGCAGTTGACGCAGGGCGCGCTGTGCTCGCTTCTTGGCGGCCTCCTCGGATAGGCCCAGAATCGCGGCGATCTCGGCGAATCCCAGCCCGTGGACAATCCGCAAGGTCAGGACCGTTCGAGGCTTATCCGGCAACGCAGCCAGCAGCGCCTCGGCGGTATCCTCGGGATCCCGGTTCGCGGGGGGCGACGACGGCTGGGCTTGTCGGGCGGCGACCTCTTTGAGGAGCCTGGCCTGACGGTCCCGGTGACGGAGCATATCCTTACAGATGTTTCGGAGGATCGTGTAGAACCAACTGGAAAAGGGCTTGCCCGGGACGTACTTGCCCCGGTTCCGGACGACGCGGAGGAAGGCCTCCTGGACGGCATCCTCGGCCTGGGCGTCGGCGCGGAGGATCTGCCGCGCCACGGCCGTCGCGGGCGAGACGAAGCGCGAGACGATTTCGTCAAACGCCGCCGCGTCAAGCCGCTGCTGGAAGCGCCTCATGAGGCGTTCACTGGATGTCGAATGATCGTCGGGCATCGCTTACAGGGTAATCCAACCGTCGATGGCGGGCACCCGCCAGACAGATCTAACCCCGCCGAGAGATGAAGGTTCTTCATGGCGGTGCTCGGCAGACGCCTCTCCCTCAGCGCCTATGCCACGTGCCGTAGCCCCAGCCATTGTGGTGCAGGTTGGTCTCGACGCCGCCGGGCGTATAGAACCGCCACTCGAAGGTGTTGGCCCCCCGCCCGGTGAACTTCAGACGAGTCACGCTGCCGCCGCGGGCCACCACGTTGGAGCCCCCCTCGTGCCACGTCCCCACGCGGTCCTGGTTGGCGTGGGACGGCTCGTAGTTCCTGTTGATCCAGTACATGGGGTCTTCCTCGACCACCAGCGGGGCGACGGTATCGAGATACACCCCGGCGGCGGGGTCCAGCACGCGGGCCTGGTCGGGAATGTACGCCATCTTCGTCCCGGCGAACACCAGGGCCTGGGCATAGTCGATCTTGCCGTTGCTGCCCACCCCGCTGCCTCGCACGCCCTCTTCCAGCGACGGGCAGCGGTAGATCTCCACCTCATCGTCCCTCGTAACGCCGCCGACATACGGCAGGAGCGTACCCTCGTAGGACGCGCAGCCCACCTCCGAGCCGACCCAGGACTTCTGCCACGGCTCGGGACCCTGCCAGCCGCCGTTGTACCCGCCGGGCAGCGTCATGTCGTGTTCCGAAGCGAAATGGACGAACGCCCTGCCTACCCGCTGCATGTTGTTCGAGCAGACAACGTTCCTCGTCACGCTGATCGCCGACCACAGCGACGGGGCGAGAATCGCCAGCAGGACCCCGATGATCGCGATGACCACCAGGAGTTCGATAAGCGTAAATGCGCGTCGATCTGCCATGTCGAAGTCACTTTTACCGCTGGGCGCGGACCACGTAGCGTATCTTTATTCTAGCACACGGTCCGTGCATGATGTAGCAGCCAGTGCAGGATATGGGTAGCGTCCCCAAAGTGTAGGAGAGATTGTCGGCATACGAAGCACTGGAATTCGGGGACGGGGAATTCGGGGTCGGAGCACTTATTCCGCCGGCGACGGACGACACTCTGCCCGGCAACGACATGGCGCTCATAGCCGTCTGCTCGCAACTTCTCCGCGAGCATTCTCGTCAGCGCGGAGGCCGGGCGGTACAATACATTGTGCGGCAGATCGCCCGGCGGCGTAGCCGGGCATGGTTACCCGGGGAATCACGACGCGGACGGGACGTGCCGGCCCCGGATGTCTTGAGCATTTCGCACTGGTCGGCTTGACGTGACGGGAGATACACAATGCATCGAACGAAGATCCTGATATCGATGATCGTGGTTACGGCGCTGGCGGTGGGGGCTGTGGCAGCCGAACAGGCTGCACCGGCCAAGCCGGCCGAGCCGTCGGCTGAGTTGAAGGTGCTCTACAGGTTCGTGGGCAACTGGCGGGGCGAGACGAAGGTCCACGAGACACGGTGGACCCCCAGGGAGATTCGCGGGACCAGCACCACCTCGTGCACGCCCGTTCTCGGCGGGCGCTTCACCCTCAACAGGACCCGGACGTCGAACGGCGAGAGCAGCCTCACCCTGGCGACGTACGACGTGCACCGCAAGGTCTACCGCCTGTGGTGGTTCAGTTCGACAGGGGAACCGGGCGAGTGGCAAGGCAAGTGGGACGCCGAGACGAAGACCATGACCTGGCGCAGCGAGGATGACGACGGCGTGACCTCTGTCGCCAAGAGTTGGTACGTGGATGACGACACGGCCAAGTGGACTGTCGTCGCCAAAGACCGAGACGGCCAGACCCGTTTCAGCATGGAAGCGAAGGAGACCCGGGTCAAGACGTTGCCCAAGGGCAAGGACGCCCCGGCCGGCGAGGCGCCCAAGCGGTCGGCCGAGCAGAAGGTCATCGACCTGTTCCTGGGCGAGTGGAAAGGCACGTCGACGGCACTGAAGGCCGCGTGGCACCCCAAGGAGACTCGCGCCACCGACACGTCATCGTGCGTGAGCATTCTCGGCGGGCGGTTCACCGAGAGCAGGGGCAAGGTGTCGGACGGCACGACGAGCCTTGTGCTGACCACCTACGACAGGCGGAAGAAGTGCTATCGCATGTGGTACTTCAACTCGACAGGGATTACGAGCGAGTCGCGGGGCCAGTGGGACGCCGAGACCAAGGCCCTGACCTTGACCGTCGTCAACGATCCGGACAGCGGTGTGACCGGCACGGGAACGGTACGCGTGGTGGACAAGGGCGAGATCGAATGGACCTGGGTGATCAAGGCCCCGGACGGCAGCGTCGGCTTCCACATGAAAGGCAAGAACACCCGCGTCAAGAAGCCGGCGAAGACCAAGAGCGACTGACCAGCGCCACGGACCGCAGTGCCCTCCTTGACCGCGGCGCCGATATCGCCGATACTACCCCTGCGTCGCGGGGCGTAGCTCAGCTTGGCAGAGCGCCTGCTTTGGGAGCAGGAGGCCGGTGGTTCAAATCCACTCGCCCCGACTTTTTTGAAGAAAGGGCCGTTCGACGAGAAAGTCGAACGGCCTTCTCTTTTCCAGGACAAGAGTTACGTCGCTCACCTTACGGTTTGAACTGACCACCTCCAGCAGCTCCCGTTTCTGGGCCGAGTTCGAACCGCGCCACAGCTCGACCAGATTCTGGCTGAATTCGAAGGTCGCCAGCGCGGCTTCGCCGCACGCGGGGTCGAACTTGTCGGCTTCGTCGAGCTGGCGTTCGGCTTCTTCGATCTGCGTCTTCAGGTCGAGCGACTTGATCTGGAACGTCTGCTCGTCGATGTTGCCAGCCAGGTAACCGTTGAGCAGGCGGTCCTGCATGTTCACCAGCTCGGTGCGGCGTTTAGCGAGTATCCGCTTCTGCTCGGCCTGGACGATGCCGACTTCGCTGAAGGTGGCCTCCAGCGCGTTGCGGAACCATCGGGCGTGGCGTTCCGGCAATCTCACCGCGTCCAGTTCCTTCTCGATGGCGTCGTTGATCTCCGCGCCGCGCCAGCGGACCTTCGGGTGCCCGTCATCGGGGTGGCTGTTGCCGCACTTGTAGTAGACGTGCTCGTTGCAGCCACCATCCTTGAGCTTGCGGCGGATCAACTCGCCAGTCATCGCGAAGTCGCAGCAGGCGCAGCGGAGGATGCCGCCGGACAAGGGGATGTCCGGATTGCCCGTCCGCCGGTTGCGGCCGTGGAGAAGGTCCTGGCAGATGTTGAACATCTTGCGGTCGATGAGCAGGCGGTAGCGGCCCTCGAAGACCTGACCGTTGCGTTTGAGTTCGCCGATGTAGAAGCGGTTGTTCAGGATGTAGGACATCGCCGTGCGGTGGAATCGCGGCTGGCTGGGCTGGTAGGTGTGTCCTTCGGATGCGAGCTTGTCAGCCAGGCTCTTGAACGTGAACCGCCCGCTGGCGTAGAGCTCAAAGATGCGGAGGACCGTCTTGGACTTCACCGGATGCGGCACGACCGGCTCATTGCGGTCGTCGACGTTCATGTACCCGTACGGCGCGAGGCCCGTCGGCCAGCCCTGCCGCACCTT
>CAZVEV010000165.1:0-13055 GCA_964625865.1 uncultured Planctomycetaceae bacterium
CCCCCTGGCACGCACGAGGCCGCGGCCTGAGCGACGATCTCCCGGCCGACGGGGTTTGGACCGGTTTCGGGCGTGGCATGCGGCTACGGGGCGGCCTGACGTCCTGGCCGCGAGGCGGGCTTGCGCCTGGCGCTGCGAAACGCCTCCATCTCCCGGCGCGTGACCGTGCCGTCCTTGTTCTTGTCGGCGGCGGTGAAGACGTGTTTGGGACCGCGGAACTCGGCGGCGGTGAGTTTCCCGTCCTTGTTGCGGTCCATGAGCTTGAATATCCGCTCGACGCTCGGCGGGCCTCCGACGGGCTTGGGGCCCTTGGAGCCTTTGGCGATCTTCGCCAGGCGAGCGGTCAGGGCGGCTTCCTGGGCCTTGTAGTTGGGTCTGGCCCAGCCGCCCCAGACGCGGAGGTACTCGGGAATCGTTATCGCCCCGTCGCCGCTGGTGTCCAGCGCGTCGAAGACCGCCCCGGCCAGATGCTTGTCCTTCAGTTTCGACCCGCCGATGAACTCAGCCCTGGTGATCTTGCCGTTCTTGTCCGCGTCGGTGCGCTGGACGATGCCTTTGGCCTCGTCGGTGATGATGCGATTCAGAAGGTACTCGACCCGCGTGACGACGCCGTCGGCATTGTTGTCGGCCGCGCCGAAAATGCCCCGCCGCGCCTGGGGCGTCATGAACGTGCCCTTCTCGATGTACTCGGTCTTCGAGTGCTTCCCGTCGCGGTTAAGATCGACCCGATCGAAGTGACCGAGGTACGAGACCACCTGCTTGTCCGTGACGCCGCCTTCCCGTTTGGCGCCAAGCATCTTCAGGACGTCCAGCACGTCCCGCCCACCGACGGAGACCTTGTCGGCCGGGCACTTCCGGCCGCGCGGTCTGGCGGGCCTGGTGGTGGCCGCGAAGGCGTGCAACGCGAGGGCCTGAACGCAAACGACGGCCAGCAGTCTTGTATGCATGCGTGTCATGCGACGGCTCCTTGCGGCGTTACTTCGGTGCGGCGATGTCGTGGCACCAGAGGGTGTCGTGATAGCGGAGGTAGAGGCGGGCCTTGTAGATCACGGGATGGGCCCAGGCGTCCTTGACGCGCTTGGCCACCCGGGTGAAGCGCCCCGCGGTTTCGAAGGCCTTGTCGGTCGGCTTGAGCAGGGCCATCTCCCCGCGCTCGGAGAAGCAGTACAGCAGCCCGTCGGCGTAGAGAACGGCGCCGGAGTTCAGGTCGCGCTTGGCGTAGAGCGTCTTCCCGGTGGCCGGATCGACGCAGAACCACCCGTCGTTCTTTCGGTAGCCCGCGCCATACAGCCGCCCGTCGAGGTAGATCGCCCCACCGGTCAGGCAGTTCATTTCCGACGACCAGACGTGCTTGACCTCGGCCTGGCGCCCGCTGACGGTCAGGCGGACCTGCTCGGCGAGCTTGCCGTCCGGACCGGTCAGGAACAGCGTTCCGTCGTGGTAGACGGCGGGAGTGGCCATCACCTGGTATCGCGTGGGGCGCGGCACGGTCCAGAGGAGCTTGCCGGTCTCTGCGTTGACGCCGAAGGCGTGGTGCGAGCTGAAGCTGACCAGGTGGCGCAGGTGACCGTATTCGAAGAGGATCGGCGAGGCGTAGTTGGCCGCGTCTTTGCCGAGCGGCCCGCTGGACCACAGCGTCTTGCCCGTGACGCGGTCCAGGGCGGCCATCATCGCCTTGCGCCCGCCGGGGGTCACGATCACGCGGTTGTTGTCGACGAGGAGGCACTCGCTGTGGCCCCAGCGGATCTTCCCGGCGCCGAATCGCTGGAACGTGTCGACGGTCCACATGCTCCTGCCGGTCGCGCCGTCGAGACAGACGACGCGCCCGTGGGCGTTCATGTGGTACAGCCAGCCTTTGTAGAACGTGCAACTGGCCCGCGAGCCGGGGTACGAGCCGGTCCACGCCCGCCCGTTGCGGACCTTCCACGCCAGTTTCCCGTCCAGGCGGTACGCGTAGATCCACAACTCGCCCGCCACGTCGCCGGTGATGTAGAGCAGCCCGCCGCTGATGATCGGCGCCGACCAGCCGCGCCCCAGGCCGCTGACCGACCAGAGTTGCTTGGGCCCGCCCGCCGGCCAGGTCTTCAGCAGGTGAGTCTCGTTGCAGATCCCGTCGCGTCGAGGCCCGCGCCACTGGGGCCAGCCGGCGTCCACCGCAGCGGCCAGCCCGGCGACGCTCTTGGTCCCTCCTGCGGGCTTGCTTCCGCCGCTCGTCTTGCCGCTGCCGGTCTCGCGGTCGCCCACGCGGACGATCTTCAGCGAATCGATCCGCGTCATGTCCGTGCCCCACCACTTGTTCGGATCGATCACCAGCCGCACGAGTTCGCCCTTCCTGACGGGGACGTTCTTGAAGGAAAACTCCTGGCTGTCCGGGCCGACCTTATCGCCTATCGGTCCGCCCTTGCCGACCACGCTGATCAGCTTGCCGCTGGTCTTGCCCTCCGTCTCGCGGACCACCTCGATGCGCCATCGGATCCCGGTGTGCAGGCGATGCTTGACCACCTGGATGTCGGTCAGCTTGCCCGAGATGTCATATCCCCCGCCTTTGGGCACGCGGTAGGTCAGGGCGACGGGGAGGTGGCTGTTCTTCTCGACGTACGGGTACATGATCACCGCGCCGGTCTTCTTGTCTCCCCAGACGCCCTCGAAGCGTCCGTCCCAGTCGGAGTGGTAGATCCACCCCTCGGTATCCTTGGGATTCGGCAGGCTCGATCCAATCGGCCCCCGCACCTTGCCCGGGATCCCCTTGGCCCGCCGCTGGGGCAACATGGTCGCCGTGTGGATGTCCAGTCGGTGGAACAGGGCCTTGTTGTGGGCCAGGGCGAACCAGAACCGCCACGTATCATCGCCGGTGTTGCCGATCCCGTCAGGCCCGTCGCCCTTGGGATTGGTCACGTCGGCCACCGTCAGCGACACCGCCGGCGCCCGCCCCGGCATGGCAAGCATCCCCGCCACTATCACACATGTCACACAGATCCTGAACATAGCATCACGTACCTTCTGGTTGACTGGTTAATTGGTCGAACTAGAACACGGCGAGTCCCGATGTACATCGGGACTAAACAACGCAATAAACGCCGCGCCAGAGGATACGCCGGAAACAGGCATTCCGCACGCAACGTTTAGCGGCGGAGCTTGCTCCGCGCGGAACCAGTCAACCGGTTAACCAGCACTGACGCGCCGGCGTCAGTGGACCAGGTCTTTGAAGTCGGTCCACTTGGGCAGGCCGAGCTTGGGCTTGACGACCTTGCCTTTCGCCTGGGCCTCGGTGTCCACATACGCGCCGTAGAAGTTGCTGTTGCAGTCCAGCCACATCGTGATGCGGCGGAACTCGGCCGGCGTCAGCTTGCCTTCCAGCCGCTTCTTGTGCGCCTTGCCGGTCAAAACGCCGTACAGCTTGGACGCCAGCGCACCGTCCTTGGTGGGGATCGAGTAGCTCCGCCCGTTCTTTCGGATCGCCCCGTTTCCGCCGTGCTTGCCCCACGCGTACTTGTTCAGCGTCGCAAAGCCTTCCGACCAGCCGTGCTTGCCGAACTTGTCACCGCGAAGGGAGGGGGCCTTCTTTTCTTTCTCGTGACACTTTACGCACCGGGCGTCCAGGACGGGCTGGACCAGCCGCGGGAACGTCAGCGGGAAGGCGCCCGGGGCCTCACGCTTGAGCTTCGACGGGGCGCGCTTCAGCGCCAGCGGCTGCGTGGTCCGTTTGAAGGTGGCGTTCTTGTCCTCGTGGCAGCCGATGCAACTGAGCGTCTCGCCCGGATGCAGGTACGTCTCGGATCGCATGGTGTGGACCGCCAGTCCGCGGTCGTCTATCGCCTGGAAGTAGACGGCGCAGCCGGTGGGCATGGTGAAGTAGACCGAGCCGTCGGACTCGACCGGGACGGTCCCAAGCACGCCGCGACACAGCGATTGGGCGGCGTGCCCGATGTTGGGCTTGTTGGCGAACGCGTTGGGCTTGGGGAAGATCGCCACGACGCGCATCTCGGTGATCTTCGTGCCCTTGGGGAAGGGCAGTTCGCTTTCGTAGATGTTCATCACGCTGACGGTGCCGGTCGACATGTCCTGGGCGGGGTCGGGGCGGTCGGCCTTGGCCTGGATGGTCTTGATCGGAATCGCCGGCGGACGCTTGCGGGCGCGAAGCGGGATCGGGTCGAGGCACGGGATGGACTTGTCCTGGTAGAGGATCTCGCGATTGCCGAAGCAGTCCACCAGTGCAATTGCATGATTCGACGCGCCGGGGTCGAAGACCGCCAGGTAGTACTTCTCGCTCAGCGGCCAGGGCGTGGAGAACACTTCGGCCTGGCGGATCTTGTTCTTGTTGTACTTGATGACGCCCGGGGCGACCTCGGACTCCGAGAAGTAGACCTCCGGCGTGATGCGCTTGAGCTGTGAGGTCGACCGGTCGTCCGGCTCGCGACAGTCGATCATCACCAGCGAACCGTAGTTCTGCCCGTGATGGCCGGCGGTGACGGCGATGTATTTGTGCGAGTTCGGGATCGAGCGGATGGACATCTCCATCCAGGGACGGCTCTCGCGCACGATCGGGTAGTTACCGTGGAAGCTCCGGGGATCGCGCCCGTCGGGATAGCAATGCCAGATGTGATGCGCGATGTCCGAGTCGCGATCCACGTAGTCCCACCGCGTGTAGATCACCATGCCGTTGTTGTCCACACTGGGGTGCCACTCGTTCGTGTCGTGGAAACTCAGGGGGATGATGTCCGAGCCGTCGGGCATCATGGCGGTAAGGGCGGCCGTCGGGGCCCATCGGGCGCCGCACCGCTGATTGCCGCCGATCCGCTCGGAGACGAAGATGATCCGCCCGTTCGGCAGGAAGCACGGGTCGTACTCGTTGAACTGGCTGTCGGTCAGTTGCACCAGGCCCGTGCCGTCGGCGTTGGCCTTGAAGATGTGGAACGTGCTTTCCGGGCGCCAGTGGTACTGGGCGTATCGCCTCCCGCGGGAGTCGTGCTCCTTCTTGGTCCAGCTTTGGTTATCCCAGCGGGCGTTGGGGGGCAGTTGCCCGGCCTCGGTAAACGCGAAGAGGATCGTCTTGGCGTCGTAGTCGAGGTCCAGGGAGATGAACGAGCCGTTGTCCTCGATGATCTTGCCCTTGAGTCGACCGGACTTGACGGGCTTGTCGCCCAGGATGCTGCGAACGGTGGGCTTGTCGCTGAAAGCGTTCTCCAGGACGTAGACCCCGCCGCCTTTCTTCATGTTGAAGCCGAGGTACTGGTCGACCATGTGGATTTCGCCTCGCCCCTGCTTGTGGTGCTTCAGGAAGATGATCTTGTCGAAGTCCAGCAGCGGATTGGCGAAGGCGATCTTCCGTCGCAGTGTGACGATCTTGGCAAACAGCGCCTGCTGGTCGCCCTCGCTCATGCCGGCCTTGTTGGCGGCCTTCAACTGTGCCAGCGCCTGTGCCTCGGCGGCCAGGTCCGGGGCGCCCTTCATCTGGCGCACGTCGGCAAGCAGCGCCGCCGTACGGCGCAAGGCGATGTCCACCGGCGTCTTGTCGGTCTTGAGGATCATCGCCTGCGGGTGGAAGGCCTCCTTGGCGACGCGGTCGTACTTCCACGTCTTCAGGGAGGCCATTTGCTTCTTGAGATAGGCGAACTCCGCCTTGGGATCGCTCGCCGCCGAGGCCGAGGCCGCAAGCATCGCCAATACCAGAGTGACCGTGACCGTTCGATTCATGCTCACCGGGATCATCATCCGACTCCTAATTGCAGGCCGCCCCGCGCGGTCCGCACATGTTGAACCGCCGGACAGGCGCATATGTTCCGACGCGTTGCAGCATTATAGATATCAGAAATCAACCGCCTTACGCAAGCGAACCGCCAACACCTTGACATCCGTGGCGGTTTGAAGGTATCACGGGCGTACGCAATCGGCCGCCCGCAACCGCATGGAGACAGCAACATGAAACGATCCCGTCCGTCCTACGCCGCGACAGTCGCACTGGCCTGCCTGGTGGCCGTCGCGTGCGTCATCCCGCCCGCGGCCGCCGTTGAGCGGATCCCCAAGCCGGGCAAGATCAAGCCCCCCACCAAGGCGTGGGTCGCCAAGGTCAAGGACCTGGCGCCGGCCCGGCCGACCGTCGCGCCGAAGGCCCCCCGCAAGGTCCTGGTCTTCTCGGTGGCCACCGGCTACCAGCACGCGGTTATCCCGCACGCCGACGTGGTGGTGAAGGTCCTGGCCGAGAAGACCGGCGCGTTTACGGCCACCTTCACGACGGATGTCACGATGTTCGCCCCGGAGAAGATCAAGGCCTTCGACGCGGTCATCCTGAACAACACGTGCTCGAACCGTCCCACGCGGGACCTGTTTCTCGATATCGTCACGGGCAACGGCAAGGGGCTGACCAAGAAGCTCAGCGAGAAGTTCAAGGACCTCAGCGCCGCGGAGAAGAAGGCGCTGGCCGCCTCGCTGGAGAAGAGCCTCCTGGACTTCGTCGCCGCCGGCGGCGGGCTGGTGGGCATCCACGGGGCGATCACGACGTTCAACACCTCCGCTGCGTTCGAACGGGCGCTGGGCGGGAACTTCACGTATCATCCCAAGGCGCAGGAGTTCGCGTTGACGCCGGCCGAGCCGGACCATCCGCTGCTCAAGGCGTTCGGCGGCGAGGCGTTCATCCACACCGACGAACCGTACATGATGGCGGGCCCGACGTACAAGGCGGTGGGCTTCCGCCCGCTGCTGACGGTCGACGGAACGAAGATCAAAGGCGCTCGCAAGGGCACGCCCCGCGTGTTGTACGCCGCGTGGGTCAAGAAGCACGGCAAGGGACGCGTCTTCTACGTCGCGCCGGGCCACTTCCCCGAGACCTACCACAGCGCCGTCATGCTGCGGTTTTACCTTGACGGCATCCAATACACCCTGGGCGACCTGACGTGCGACGACGCCCCTGTAGTGAAGAAGTAGACCCGGCAGAATATGATTGATGCGATACGCGAGGATGTGAGTATGAGCAGGATGATGTTTCGTAGTAGTGTGGCGCTGGTTATGGCGGTCCTTTCGGTGCCGGCCCTCGCGGACGAGCCGCTGATCAAGGGCACGTTGCGTCACACGGCCCTGATCGCCGACGGGCGGGGCAAGGTGTCGAAGGTCTCGGCCGATGGCAAGATCGTCTGGCAGGTCAAGGCTCCGCGGTCGCATGACGCCTGGCTGCTGCCCAACGGCAACGTGCTGCTGGCCTACGTCGTGCGAGGCCGGGGCGGGGCAATGGAAATCAGCCCGGACAAGAAGGTCGTCTGGAAGTATGAGATCAAGGGCGAGGTCCACGCCGTGCAGCGGCTGGCGGACGGCAATACGCTGCTCAGCGACACCCATAACGGACGGTTGATCGAGGTCAGCAAGGCGGGCAAGATCGTCAAGGAAGTGAAGGTCACCGCCAAGCTGCGCGGGCATAACATGATGCGTCACGCCCGCAAGCTGGCCAGCGGGAATTACCTGGTCGCCCATCACAAGAACAAGGTCGTCCGCGAGTACGCGCCGGACGGCAAGATCGTGATGGAGATCAAGACGAAAACGCCGGTGTTCGCCGCGGTGCGGCTGGCTAATGGCAATACGCTGTGCAGCGACTGGTTCCTGCTGAAGGAGGTCGACCCCAAGGGCAAGATCGTCTGGTCGATGACGAAGAAGGAGATCGTCGAGCAGTTGGTCCCCGGCGGGAAGGAAGTCGACAGCGGAGACGCCCTGATGACGGGCATCCACGCCCTGCCGAACGGAAACATCGCGGTGGCGAATTACTTCGGACACGGCAAGGGACCCCGCGGCGCCGTGCTGTTCGAGGTGACGCGCGACAAGAAGGTAGTGTGGCAGTACACCGACAAGAAAGCGACCGCCGCCGTGATGGGCGTTCACCTGACCGACGTCAAGGGTCCCCCGCTACGGTAACGCGTCACACCCGCGCGGCGCGGGCGGCGCCGATGTCGGATCCATCCGGCGCGACAGCATTGTTTGGCGGGCGATCGTCAGATCCCCGTTTCCGCCGCAACGCGGCGGACAGATTGAGGCAAGCTGGTGGATCGCTCGTTTTCGAAGTTCCTGCATCCGTATCCGCTGAACGACATGCACGGCAACGCGGCCGAGTGGACGACGGGCGTCTGGAGCCCGCCGAACGCCCCGAGAACCGTCGCCACCCGCTGCGTCGTACGAGGCGGCTCGTGGCAGGACAGACCCCGCTGGGCGCGCTCGGCAAGCCGAATGGGATACACCCAATGGCCGCGCGTGGTGGACGTGGGGTTCCGTATTATTGTAGAAGAGTAGTGGTTGGTGGACTGGTTGAGTGGTTAACTGGTGGATTGGCGAATCCGTAGGGCGTGCAACTCGTTGCACGCGGAACGAAGTCCCAATCCCTCCCGCGTGCAACAAGTTGCACGCCCTACCGGTGAACCGGTCAACCAACGGGCGACTATGCCGCCTGAAAGGAAATACACGATATGCGAAGACACCTCATGATGCGTGGTGCGGGGATTGCCGTTCTCGCGCTGGCGTGCGCCATGGTATCCGCGGCGCCGGTGGGGTTTCTCACGGGCGATACGCCGGTCGAGAAACTCGGGCCCGAGGGGCGGGCGGCGTGTGAGTTGGCGACGACGAAGCACGCGGCCGTCCTGATTCGCGTCACGGGCGACGGGACGTTCGCGGACAAGGCGGGCAAGCCTGTGAATCTCAAGGCGTTCGGCGTGATCTGGTATCACCAGGGCGACTCGACTGAGCAGAGCGGCCCGATCTACGGCGCCAAGACGATCAAGGCGCTGGGTGACTACGTTAAGGGCGGAGGCAGCCTGTACCTCTCGGGCGCCGCCCTGGCGATGGTCAACGTCCTCGGCATCGAGCCGGTCCGTCCCCGCCGGGGCGGACCCGGAAACGACACGGGCAAGGCGGGCCTCGTGCCGGCCCAGACCAAGCACCCGGTCTTTGCCGGGCTGTCGTCCGGCAGGCGAGCGGTCTCGATCAGCGACAGGGGGTACCCGGCGTATTCGGACTTCCACGGATCCGGCGGCCCGTCAAAGGGCATGCTGCTGGGCAACTCGTCGGGCGGCGGCGAGAGGCCCCTGGTCGAGTACGAAGTGGGCAAGGGGCGCATCATCGCCATGGGTTGGCGCCTGCCGCACTACAGTTACACGGCCAATCCACACCGCGCCAACCTCGAAAGACTCACGGCCAACATCCTGACGTATCTGGGCAACTCGAAGCAGTGGCAGAGGATCGTCCTTACCAAGGTCAAGCCAAGACGCGTCACCAAGGCTCGCCCGGCCGAGGCGGCGGACGCCGGCTTCAATCCGCGCGCGATGCGGTTGGCGATTGAGGACCTGATCAAGACGTACGGGCCGAAGTATCCCAAGGGCGCCGAGTATCTCGCGAGACTCGACGCGATTGAGAAGGACATCGCGGCCGGTAAGGCGGCCCCGGCGAGGCTCAAGGCCTTCCAGGCCGAGGCGCTGCTGGCCAATCCGCTGATGGACTTCGACAAGCTCATGCTGGTCAAACGGCGGAACCTGGCGCTGGTGGCCAACTGGCAAGGGCATTCCTCGCTCAAAGGCACGGGGTACGACAACGAGATCGTCGTCCTCTCGCCGGTCGCCCCCGGGGGGAAGCTGACGACGCTCTACAAGCCCGAGGGAGGCGAGTACGTCGGCGACGTGGACCTGGACTTCGACGCCAAACGCTTGCTCTTTTCCGACGGCAAGGGATCCAATGGGCGGTGGCAGATCGCCGAGTTGGACATCGACCCGGTCGCCGGGACGCGGCGCGGCGGGGACGATCTCCGCGAGATGCCCCTGATCGCGGAGAAAGACGTCCACAACTCCGACGCCTGCTACCTGCCCGACGGGAACATCATGTTTGTCTCGACCGCCCCGTTCACGGGCGTTCCGTGTGTCAAGGGCTCCAGCCACGTGGGCAACATCTATCACCTCACGCGACCCACCGGCAAGATCCGGCGCCTGACGTTCGACCAGGACCACAACTGGTGCCCCACCGCCCTGCACAACGGGCGCGTGCTGTACCTCCGCTGGGAGTACGCCGACATCCCCCACTTCGTCTCGCGGATCCTGTTCCACATGAACCCCGACGGGACGGACCAGAAGGAGTACTACGGCAGCAACTCATACTGGCCCAACAGCATGTTCTTCGCCCGGCCCGTGCCGGGCAGCAGCACGAAGTTCGCGGCCGTTGTCAGTGGGCACCATGATACGCGGCGGATGGGCGAACTGGTGCTGTTCGACATCGCCAAGGGGCGCTTCGAGGCCGACGGGGTCATCCAGCGGATCCCGGGGCACGGCAAGAAGGTCGAGCCGGTGATCAAGGACGGACTGGTCAAGGGGCGCTGGCCGATGTTCCTGCATCCGTATCCGCTGAGTGACAAGTACATGCTCGTCTCGGCGCAACTGACCTCGCGGAGCCGTTGGGGCGTTTATCTGGTCGACGTGTTCGACAACATGCTCCTGCTGGCAGAGACGCCCACCCACGCGCTGGTCGAGCCGATTCCGCTTCGCCCGACCCCGCGTCCGCCGGTGGTGCCCTCGGTCGTCGATACCGCTCGCAAGGACGCGACGATGTACATGGCGAACATCTACGCCGGTCCGGGGCTGAAGGACGTACCGACCGGCACGGTCAAGACGCTGCGCCTCTTTGCGTACCAGTTCGCGTATCACGGCATGGGCGGGCAGGTCAATCGCGTCGGGCTCGACGGGCCCTGGGACGTTAAGCGCATTCTTGGCACGGTCCCGGTCGAAGCCGACGGCTCGGCGCTGTTCCGCATCCCGGCCAACACGCCGATTGCCATGCAGCCGCTGGACGCCGACGGGCGGGCGATCGCCCTGATGCGCAGTTGGACCACCGCCATGCCCGGCGAGGTCCAGTCGTGCGTGGGCTGTCACATGTCGCAGAACTCGACCGCCCCGCCGGGCAAGACCGCCGCAGTCGCCCGACAGCCGTCGAAGATCACGCCGTTTTACGGCCCGACGAGGGGCTTCAGCTTCAAGTATGAGGTCCAGCCGGTCCTCGATAAGTATTGCGTGGGCTGCCACCACGGCAAGAAGCGCGACGACGGCAAGGTCCTGCCGGACTTCACGCCGCGCCCGCCGGTTCAGGCGAAGGTCAAGAGCGGCGCCTACGCCAAGGGGACGCTGTTCATGCCCTCGTACATCGCCCTGCGGGCTTACATCCGCCCGCCGAGCATCGAGTCGGACATGCACCTCCTGCCGCCGTATGAGTTCCACGCATCGACCGCCCGACTGGTCCAGATGCTCGAAAAGGGACACCACAACGTCACGCTGGACACCGAGGCGTGGGACCGTCTGGTCACGTGGATTGACCTTCACGCGCCGGCCCACGGCACGTGGCGCGAGGTCGTGGGCGATCGCCTGGTCGACCGCCAGCGCGACCGGCGGCGGGCCATGATGAAGCTCTACGCGTACATCGATGAGGACCCCGAGGCGGTCCCCGAGGCCAAGCCGCCCGTCAAGCCGATCATGCCTCCGCCTGAGAAGAAGGTACCTGCGACGAAGGTCGCGTGCGAGGGCTGGCCCTTCACCGCGGAAGCCGCCGCCAAGAAGCAAGCTGCCGGCGGGCCTGCAAAGCGCGAGATCGACCTCGGCAACGGCGTGAAGCTGACGCTTGTGCGCATTCCGAGCGGACAGTTCGTCATGGGCTCGGACAATGGCTTCGCCGACGAACGCCCCCGCAAGGCGGTCGCCGTCAAGACGTTCTGGATGGGCCAGTTCGAGGTCACAAACGCCCAGTATGCGGCGTTCGACCCCAAGCACGACAGCCGCCTCGAGCATGGGTACTTCCTGCAGTTCTCCATCCGCGAGCGGGGCTACCCGCTGAACGGACCTACTCAGCCGGTCGTTCGCGTCACGTGGGACCGGGCGGCGGCGTTCTGCGACTGGCTCTCGAAGAAGGCTGGGGCAAAGGTCGCCCTGCCGACCGAGGCCCAGTGGGAATACGCCTGCCGCGCCGGGACCGAGACGCCCATGTCGTACGGGCCTCTCAATGCGAACTTCGCCAAGCTGGCGAACCTTGCCGACAAGACCTTCCGCTCCATGCCCACCTACGGATGGGGCCTGCCCTCGGGCGCCGTGCCCCTGTGGCGACCGGCAGCGGAGGCAGTCGACGACGGGCATCGCATCTCGGCGCCGGTGGGCACGTTCGCCCCCAACGCCTGGGGCCTTCACGACATGCACGGCAACGCGGCCGAGTGGACCCAGGGCCTCTGGAGCCCTCCCAACGCTGCGGCGGGCGGCAAGACCAGTCGCGTGGTGCGGGGCGGGTCCTGGCAGAACAGGCCCTCCTGGGCCCGGTCGGCCTGCCGGGTGGGATACTACCGTTGGCAGCGCGTGGTGGACGTGGGATTCCGTGTTGTGGTAGAAGAGTGATTGGTTGACTGGTGGACTGGCAGATTCGTAGGGCGTGCAACTCGTTGCACGCGGAACGAAGTCCCAATCCCTTCCGCGTGCAACACGTTGCACGCCCTACCGGTCAGCCAATCAACCAGTGAACCAACGTATTGGAGAACGTTCGATGGACGAAGCGCCGAAGCAGCCCGCGGATTTGCGGATCATCGAGAATCTGCGCCAGGCCAAGGCCACGCTGCTGGGTGAACTGCACAAGATCATCGTCGGGCAGGACGCGGTTATCGAGCAACTGCTCCAGGCAATGCTCTCCCGCGGACACTGCCTGCTGGTCGGCGTGCCCGGGCTGGCCAAGACGCTGATGATCTCGACGCTGGCCGCCGTGCTCAAACTCAAGTTCACGCGCATCCAGTTCACCCCCGACCTGATGCCCTCCGACATTACCGGGACCGATATCATCGAGGAGGACTTGAGCACGGGCAAGCGGGCGTTCCGCTTCGTCAAGGGGCCGATCTTCGCCAACATCATCCTGGCCGATGAGATCAACCGCACGCCGCCCAAGACGCAGGCCGCCCTGCTCCAGGCGATGCAGGAATACCAGGTCTCCGCCGGCGGGAACATGTACGATCTCGAACCGCCCTTCTTCGTGCTGGCCACGCAGAACCCCATCGAGCAGGAAGGCACCTACCCCCTGCC
>CAZVEV010000166.1:0-8280 GCA_964625865.1 uncultured Planctomycetaceae bacterium
CGACGATGTTGGTGAAGCTGCCCTCGATCGAGTCGACGAATCGGTCGGCGGTCTCCTGGATGGCGTAGGCGCCGGCCTTGCCCATCCATTCGCCCGAGGCGACATAATCGGCGATCTCCTGCTCGGTCATCTGACGCATCGTGACATACGTAACATCTGACGCGATAAGACGATGAGTCTCACCCGTCAGCAGGGCCACCCCCGTAATCACCGCGTGCCGCGTGCCGGAGACGCTCTCAAGCATCTGACGGGCCTCGGCCTCGTCGGCCGGCTTGCCCAGAACGTGGTCGTCGGTGGCCACCACCGTGTCGGCCCCCAGCACCAGCCGCCCGGGGTGCAGGTCGCTGACCGCCCGGGCCTTGAAGTAGGCCAGCGCCTCGGCCAGTTGGGTCGGCGTGAGGTGTTCCACCGGCTCGTCCGGCTCGTGCAGGGGCGGAGCGACCACGTCGAAGTCATAGCCCGCCTCGCCCATCAGGTCCCGCCGGCGCGGGCTTGACGATGCAAGCACCAGTCGTTTGTCCGTCTCATCACTCATCGAGGTCATGTCCTTCAAAGGTCCCTCCCCATACCACTATTATATAACGCTCCAGACGGTGTGACGTTTCACGCCAAGTCACGTTGCACGGCGGACAGCGCTGCACTCTATCCGTCAACTCCTGCGCGCGCCGCGCAAATCTTCAGCAACCGTTCAACACAACTCGGGGCTTTTCAACACAGACGTACAGAGAAAACAGAGAGACAGAAACAACAGAAACAGCAGAGGACACAGAGAGCAACAGAGGGCGCAGAGAGAAGAAAGACGGATGTCTCTGTGTTCTCTGCCGTTCTCTTCTTTGCTGTTCTTCTGCTTGCTCATTTTCTCTTCTGTTCTCTGTGCCTCTGTGTTGAAAACGACCTGAAAACAGGCATTGGGTTCCGGCCAACAGCCGGCCTGCGGTAAATGCGTACAGGCGCCTCCGCTGCGCTGCCGAGCCGGTCCCCATTTACGACTTCAGGGTCCGGTCGAGTGCCTCCCAGGCCTCCCGGGGCGTGGTGGCCGGGCCGATGTCGAGGGTGATGATCCGAGCGCCGGCCCGGCGGTAGTGGTCGATCAGGGGGCGGGTGCGGGCGGCGAACAGGACGAGTTTGCCCCGCACGGCCTGGGCGTGATCGTCGGTGCGGGCGGCCCGGTCGCCGCCGGTGTCGGCGGCGATGCGATGGAAGACTGTCTCGGCATCGCAGGCCAGGTCGACCACGGTGGTGATCTCGAGCATCGCGTCGACGTCTCGGGCCTGTCCGACGTGCCGCGGCAGGCCGTTCAGGACGACCAGGTCATGGTCGCCGCCGGCCTCGGCCAGCCGCCCTTCGACCAGTTTGCGGGCGACGTGAAACTGCTCGTCTTCCAGCAGGGCCCCGCAGTTCAGGACCCGACGGATCAGGGCAAGGTCGTCTTGTGACAGCGTGTCCGGTCCCTGGCCGGCGGCGGCCTGGCGGAGCAACTGGCCGAAGTCCACGTGGACGCACCGGCGGCCGCCGAGGCCCTCGAACTCGAGGGTCTGGCCCAGCGGCGTCTTGCCGGCCCCGGTGGGCCCAATCAGCAGGATCGCAGTGTTCATGGCGTGACGATACTGCCCCGCCGGCGCCGTGTCAAACCAGCGCCCCGCGACGTCGGATTCGTCTGAGCTGCTCCTCAAATGTCACGTCACTTTTTTTGCCGAAACCCCCTTGATTCCGTGACGATCCCCCTCTAAAATCCCCAATCCTTTAACCCCACTGTTTCCGAGGACGCGACTCAGGTCCTGAGTTAGGACCTGTGAAAAAAGTATCGAACGGGCCCCAGAGGCCAGGAAAGGGCAAGCAGGACATGGCTGAAGAGCACAAGGCGATGGACTCACTGATGAAGGAAGACCGGACGTTCCCCCCGCCGGCGGAACTGACCGCGAACGCCGAGATCAAGACTCTCGAGCAGTACCAGGAAATGTACGACCGGTCGATCAACGACTCGGACGCGTTCTGGCTCGAGCAGGCGGAAACCATCGAGTGGTTCAAGAAGCCCACCAAGGCTCGCGAGTACACCTGGGACACCCAGGGCCGGACCATCGAGCACACGTGGTACGCCGACGGCGAACTCAACGTCGCCTACAACTGCCTCGACCGTCACATGGGCACCGAACGCGAGAACAAGGTCGCGCTGATCTGGCAGGGCGACGAGCCGGACGAAGACAGGAAGATCACCTACAAGGAACTGCATGCCGAAGTCTGCAAGTTCGCCAATGTCATGAAGGACATGGGCGTGACCAAGGGCGACCGGGTCTGCATCTACATGGGCATGGTTCTCGAACTGCCCGTGGTCATGATGGCGTGCGCCCGCATCGGCGCGATCCACTCGATCGTCTTCGGCGGGTTCAGCGCCGACGCACTCCGCGACCGTATCAACGACTCGGACTGCAAGATCCTCATCACCATGAACGTCTCAAAGCGAGCCGGCCGCAACGTCCTGCTCAAGCAGATCTCCGACGAGGCGCTGACCCAGACGCCCACCATCGAGAAGGTCATCGTCCTCAAGCGTAGCGACGATGCCTGCGAGATGACCGAAGGTCGCGACGTGTGGTATCACGACGTGATGGCCGACGCGTCGGCCGACTGCGAAGCGGTCCCCATGAACGCCGAAGACCCCCTGTTCATCCTCTACACCTCCGGCTCGACGGGCAAGCCCAAGGGCGTGGTCCACACCACCGGCGGCTACCTGGTCTGGACGACCATGACCCACCGCCTGACGTTCGACCTGAAGGAAGACGACGTCTACTTCTGCGCCGCCGACATCGGCTGGGTCACCGGTCACAGCTACATCGTGTACGGCCCGCTGACCAACGGCGCCACCAGCGTCATGTTCGAGTCGACCCCCCTGTACCCCGACGCCGGACGCTACTGGGAAGTCGTCGACAAGTTCAAGGTCACCCAGTTCTACACCGCTCCCACCGCCATCCGCGCACTGATCCGTCAGGGCGACGAATGGCCCGCAAAGTACGACATGTCGTCCCTGCGGATCCTGGGTTCGGTCGGCGAGCCGATTAACCCCGAAGCCTGGATGTGGTACTACGAGCAGGTCGGCCGGGGAAAATGCCCCATCGTCGACACCTGGTGGCAGACCGAAACCGGCGGCTTCATGATCACCCCGCTTCCCGGTTGCATGACCCTCAAGCCGGGCAGCGCCTCGCGTCCGTTCTTCGGCGTCGAGCCGGTCCTGCTGCGTGAAGACGGCACCGAGTGCGAGCGCAACGAAGGCGGCAAGCTGTGCATCAAGAAGCCCTGGCCGGGCATGATGCGGACGATGTGGGGCGACCCCGATCGCTTCATCGACGCCTACTGGACGATGTACGACGACCTGTACTTCACCGGCGACGGCTGCCGCATCGACGACGACGGCGACTTCTGGCTGATGGGGCGAATCGACGACGTGGTCAACGTCTCGGGTCACCGTATCGGCACGGCCGAGGTCGAAAGCGCACTGGTCAGCCATGACTCAGTCGCCGAGGCTGCCGTGGCGCCCATGCCCCACGAGATCAAGGGTCAGGGCCTCTACGCCTACGTCACGCTGGTTGACGGCGTCGGTGAGAGCGATGATCTGAAGAAGGAGCTGGTCAAGCACGTTCGCGCCGAGATCGGCCCGATCGCCGCGCCGGACAAGGTCCAGTTCGCCCCCGCACTGCCCAAGACGCGGTCGGGCAAGATCATGCGTCGTATCCTCCGCAAGATCGCCGAAGGCGTCGCCGACCGAAGCACCCTGGGCGACGTCAGCACGCTGGCGGATCCCGGCGTTGTCGACTCCCTGATCGAGGGACGCCAGTAGACGATCGCCCGCGAGCGGTTTAGTCTGGAACGTTGTTACGTGACACTAGTCAACGGCCCCCGTTCCCGAATGGACGGGGGCCGTTGCCAACACTCCTGAAAGGAGAACGTCGATGAGTGAGCAGGACTTGGTTCAGGCCCCCGCAGCCAATCACGGTTGGCGCGTGGTCTTCGCCGGAACCGGCATCAACCTCGCGCTGGGTGTCCTGTACACCTGGAGCGTTTTCAAGAAGAACATCCCCGCCGAATGGGGCTGGGCGGACATGACGCTCTGGCCCTACGCGGTCGCGTGCCTGGCGTTCTGCCTGATCATGGTGCCCGCCGGCCGCATGCAGGACAAGATGGGTCCGCGCATCGTCGCCACCATCGGCGGGGTCCTGGTGGGCCTGGGGCTGATCATCGCCAGCCAGTCGGAGTCCCTGATGGGGTACATCGTCGGCTTCGGCATCCTCGCCGGTTCGGGATTCGGCTTTGGGTATGCTTCGGCGACCCCGCCGGCGGTCAAGTGGTTCCCCGCGGCCAAGACCGGCATGATCGCCGGGATCGTCGTCTCCGGGTTCGGCCTGGCCAGCGTCTACATCGCCCCGCTTGCCGCGGCGCTGATAGGTTCCTTCGGGATCCAGACCACCGAACTGGTCTTCGGGATCGCGTTCCTGATTGTGGTCTGCGGCCTGGCCCAGTTGCTCAAACCCCCGCCCAAGGGATACGTCCCGGCCGGAAGTCCCCCAGCCAAGCCGGTCGGGGCCGACACCAAGAAGGAGAACTTCACGCCGGGCGAGATGCTCAAGACGTGGCAGTTCTACAGCTTGTGGTTCATGTTCGCCTGCGGGTCCGGTGCGGGGTTGATGATCATCGGCATCCTCGCCCCGATGGCCAAGGAACAGGCCGGCGTGGAACTCGGCTTCATCCTGGTCGCCGCGCTGGCGGTGGGCAACGGCGGGGGACGGATCCTCGCCGGCATGGCCTCGGACAAGATCGGGCGCAAGACCACCATGTGCATCTGTTTTGTGATGCAGGCGATCCTGATCTTCCTGCTGTCCCGCGTCAGCGAGGGGTCGGCCCTGGGGAGCATTCCCGCTCTGGTCGTGGTTTCGGCCCTGGTCGGGGCCAACTACGGCGCGAACCTGTGCCTGTTCCCCTCGGCGGTCAAGGACTACTACGGGCTGAAGAACTTCGGCATCAACTACGGACTGGTCTTCACGTCCTGGGGCATCGGCGGTTTCGTGCTGGCCATCGTCGCCAGCTTGATTCGAAAGGAAACCAACAGCTTCGACTTCGCCTACTACGCTTCGGCGGCGCTGCTGGCCGTCGCGGCCGTTATGTCGATTGCACTGAAGGCCCCGCATCATCTCGAACTCGAGCAAGGTGATGCTGCCGCCGCGTGAGACGAGTACTGATGCGTACATCCCCCGACGCCCGTCGTCCCCCGTGGACGGCGGGCGTCGGACATTCCCGGGCGCGGGGTCTGTCGCCCGGTGCGTCCGGGGCCTATCCTGTAGGCATGTCCTTGCGCGATGACAGCGACGTCCACTTCTTCTGCGACGCCATGCTCGGCGGACTGGCCCGATGGCTGCGCGCGTGGGGGTACGACGCGGCGTTCGAGTACGGGATCGACGATGGCGACCTGGTCGCCCGGGCCGAGCAAACCGGCGCGATGATCCTCAGTTCTGACGGCCCGCTGTTCGATCGCACCGTGATTGCCACCGGGCGCGTCAAGGCGCTCTACGTGCCGCAACAGCTCAGCCGCGACGAGCAACTCGACTTCGTGGTGCGCGAGTTGCGGTTGCCGCGTCGCACCGGGCGGTGCATGGCCTGCGGGGGTGAACTGGTCGAAGTGCCTCGCCATTCAGTCACCGACGAGGCCCCGCCGCTGGCGTTCAAGAACTGCAAGCGGTTCTGGCGATGTCAACGGTGCGACAAGCTGCTGTGGCATGGGACGCACTGGCACCGCATCGAGAGGCGCCTGGGGCAGCTTGGCGATGACGACATGTCGCCCGGAAAGGGGCGTCGGCGGGGGACCGTCTAGAATGACGGGAGTGCCGGGCCGCCATCCAGTTCGATCTCATCCGGATCGCCGGCGCCGTTGTCGGTGTTGATGTACAGCTTCTTGTCGGTCGTTGTGTAATACCAGCCCGTGCGGCCGTTCCGGGTGGCCGGCAGGTACTTGCCGAACGTGATCTCCGCCCCCGCGGCGCCGCTGACGAACGGGTTGGTGGGCCACTCTATCAGGTACGGTCCGAACGTGCCGTTGGCATTCAGCGTCCCGTCGGCGTCCGTCTTGCCGGTCATGCGCTTGATGAAGTTGGCCGTGTCCAGCGAGCCGTCGGCCGCCAGGTCGGGCGTCTTTCCGCCGTGCTGGTGCTTGTAGAGTTCGAGCTGTCGCAGGGCCGTTGCGTAGTCGGTGGACAACGTCTTTTCACGGGCGTCGTCGGCGCTACTGGCGTACTTCGGGATCACGATCATGGCCATGATGCCAAGGATCATTACGACGATCACGAGTTCTATGAGCGAAAACGCGCTGTCCCGATGCCGCATCTACTCGTCCTCCGGTCCTTTCCGTTTCACCCCCGCACCCCCGACCGTGGGGGGCACTGGGAGCCGACATCAGGATTGATCGGCCTGATCGTGCCGGGACTTCACTAGTGCTCATGCAATCGGGGCCTGTCTGCCGTTACTTCTTCTCCCGCAGCGGGCGGGGGGTCCGGCGTTGACGTTCGGCCGGTCAGGCGGTAGGCTTGCATGCCGTGGAAACCGGCGTTGAAGACTGATGTGCGAAGGGATGGCTCGATGGGCAGGGCATGGCGGATACTCATGGCGGCGGGGATGGCGGGCGTACTGGCTGGGTGCGGCAATGGCGGATCGGGGCCGCAGACGCCTCCGGGCCGGCCGGCAGCTCCGCAGGCCACATCCAGACCGGCCGGCGGGACACATACGCCGGCGAAGACGTCCGACGACGTAATGGCCTTCGTTAACGATAAGCCCCTGTATATGTCGGAGCTTATCGACTCGCTTCTGCGTGGCCCCGGGCGGGCCTATGCCGACCAGTTGGTCCGAAGCGAACTGGTCAGACAGGCGATGGTCAAGGCCAACATGACCCTGACCGCCAAGGACATCGCCGCCGAAACCGAGAGCATACTCAAGCTCATGGTCCCCCAGGCCCGCACGCCCGACGAGCGGAAGCAGGTGCTCGACCGGATGCTCTCCGACAAGCAGGTTCCTTACGCCCAGTGGCTCATCGGCGTGAAGGTCTCTGCCTCCCTGCGGCGGCTGGCCGAGCCGCGGGTCAAGATCACCGATCAGATGCTCCAGACCGAGTTCGGGCGCCTGTACGGCAGGCAAGCCGTCGTCCGCGTGATCGAGGTCGCCTCGCTGGACAAGGCACGCGAGGCCCTTGCCGCCCTGAAGGCCGGTCAGAAGTTCGCCGACCTCGCCTGGAAGCGGTCGATCCACACCAGCGCCACCAACGGCGGACTGCTCGCCCCCATGAGCGCCAAGTCACAGAACGTCCCGCCGGCGATCCTCCAGACGGCCCTGTCGCTCAAGAAAGCCGGCGAGGTCTCAGACCCCGTCCAGGTCGAGGCGACATTCTTCATCCTCCAACTCGACAAGTCCATCGAGCCCAAGAACGTCACGTTCGAGGACGTGAAACCCAAGATCACCGAATCGCTCCACGCCCGCCTGCTGCGCTTCTACCAGAAGGCCGTCCTCGACGAGATTACCCGCGACGGGAAGGTCCAATTCGTCAATCCCATCCTGAGGCAGACCCCGGCGCCCAAGCCCGCGCCGTGATCCGCCAAGGCCGAGTGACGCGATGTCTGACCATGGTGGCACAGTCTTTCAGGCTGTGCTTCCGTTTCCCAATCCTCCATTGCCGTCCCAAACGTGTAGGAGGTCTCTCGGAAGACTGAAGGGCGACCCCTGCGCAACGTCCTGCGGGGCCTAACCACCGCAACCCCCTCTCATACGCCCATAGTCACGGCCTAAGCCGCTTCCGCGCTTCAGGCGGGGTGGGGGGTCCTTTTCGCCCTCCAGACGCGGCTACGCCCCCTCTACGCCCCTTGGCCGGCGTCTACCACCAGACCCCGTCGGCTCCATTATTCGGCTCATCCGGATAATGCGTAGGTAGGTGCGGGCCGGTGCATCCCTCTTGGGTAAGCGGCGCGATAGCGAGCGGGCGAACCGATTGCCCGCCACGCCACCGCCGGGCTTGTCCCGGCGGGGACTTCTGCGAACGCACATGGTCACCGACAGCACGTCCCCGATCGCGACAAGCGTGCGGAAGCACTGCGCCGGCGGGCGAATCCCCCGGGTGTAATCACCCGGGGCGAAATGCATGCGTCCGGGAGGGCAAAGGTCTCATGCGCAAACCGCCATTTCGCCCCCGGTGAATACACCGGGGGGACTTCTGCGAACGCACATGGTCACCGACAGCACGTCCCCGATCGCGACAAG
>CAZVEV010000166.1:8380-13025 GCA_964625865.1 uncultured Planctomycetaceae bacterium
GCAAAGGTCTCATGCGCAAACCGCCATTTCGCCCCCGGTGAATACACCGGGGGGATCTCTGCGAATGCACATGGTCACCGACAGCACGTCCCCGATCGCGACAGGCGTACAGGTCCGGTCGGCGGTGGACCGCGGGGGGGGTATCGTTTAACATCGCGCTGATGAAGCTTCGTCGACATGGGACATTTTCCGGCGGGATTGACTTGCCTGACCCACGCCCCGACGCGCGGGGCGCCCGTATTGAGACTGCCGCCCCGCTGACGGCCCTGCGCGTGCCCTGCTATCCGTCGGCGCAACCGACGGTAACCGTTGGGCAACGCGTCGACCCGCAGCAGATGATCGCCGCCGCCCAAGGTCCGGGCGGACTGGATATCTTTGCGCCGCTGGGCGGCACGGTGGCGGGTATACGCGAGGTGAATCTCGTTGACGACGGACGGATGCTCGCCGTCGATGCCGTCGAACTGACCGACCTGTCCGAGCCGGAAACCCTCGAGACGCAGGATGAGACATTCGACTGGCGCGCCGCCGATCAGAAGGCTCTGGTCGAGAGGCTCGCCGGCGGCGCCGTGCCCGTGTTCGGCCCGGCCGTCGAACCGCTGACGGCCTGGCTGGGCCGCGCGGCAGCCGGCCCCTGCGAGATCATCATCGCCAACGTGATGGCCAACGAGCCGTACCTGTCGGCCGACCATCGCCTGCTCGTCGAGTTCGGGCGGGAGGTCGTCTATGGTCTGGAGATTCTCCGGCGGGCCGCGGGGGTTTCTCGTGCGGCCGTCGCGGTAGACCATCGCCGCACCGGCGACTACCGCGCATGCGGCGAGACGGCTCGCGACTTGGGGATCGACCGCGTCTCGCTGACGCACAAGTACCCCATCGGCAACGCCCGCCTGCTGACGAGGGTGCTGACCGGTCGCACGGCGCCTCTCGGCGGGCGGACGATCGACGTGGGGGTAGCTGTCATCGACGCCTCGACGTGCCTGGCGGCGTATCGATGGGTCGCCTGCGGGGTCCGCCTGACGCATCGCGTGGTGGCGCTGGCGGCCGCGGGCCGGCCTCGGAACGTCTGGGCGCCCCTCGGGGCCCCCAGCGGGGAACTGGTCGGCGGGGCGGGAGAACTGATCTACGGCGGGGCGATGACCGGGCGTGCGTGCGACGCGGCGGTGGTGGTGACGCCCGGCACCCGGGCGCTGATCCGCCTGGACACCGCCGCCCTCGGGCGCCCCCGGGCGTGCGTCCGATGCGCCTGGTGCCTCGAAGGATGCCCCGCACAACTCGACGTTGCCGCCCTGAACGAGGCGTTCGAACTCGGACAATTCGGCGGTCCGGCCGGCCGCGCCGCCGGGGCGTGCATCGGGTGCGGAATCTGCTCGTACGTCTGCCCGTCGTGCCTGCCTCTGACGGCGCGCGTCAGGCAGCTTGGGCGGGGCGCCCCGGAAGGCCCCGGCGCGGAGGTCCAGCCATGACCCCGCCGGACGATCTCCATCGCCCGCCGCCCGACCGCGCCGAGGCCCCGCGCGAGCTGTCCGGCGGGCCGTTCCTGCACACCGGGGAGAACATCCGGCATATGCGCGTCGCGACGCTGCGGGCGGTTGCCGTCCTGTTGGCCGCCGGCGTGGCCCTGTTCGGGTGGCGGGCGGCGGTGGTGGCCGGGATCTGCATCGTCACCTGCCTCGCCGTCCAGAGGCTCTGTTGGCGCCTGACGCTGCGGCCCTGGCTTGGTCGGCCGGAAGACGCCTGCCTGACCGGCACGCTGCTTGCCCTCACGCTGCCCGCCTTCGTGGCCTGGTACGTGCCGGTCCTCGCGGTGGTCGTGGCCGTCCTGCTCGGGGCCGCTCCGTCCGGCGTCTGTCGGCGCCAACTCTGGCAGGGCGTGTTGATTGCTCCGATCGCCGTGTCCGCGCTGCTCGGCGGACACGTCACCAATCCCCGAACCTGGCCGGTGCTGCTGGAAGGCCAGTCCGTTACGGGCGACATCCTGCGCATCGCCTCGCCTGGAGATGACCCGGTCGAGGACGTTGCTGCTGCGGCCCCGCATGCGGTCCGTGTCGTGCCCCCGCGTGCGATCATGGCAGGCCTTACCCGTCGCGACGCCCCGGCGTACGGAGGCCTGCTGCGCTCATGGGCCGGCGTGCCGAGAACCGCCGCGATGGCGCTGGGATCGCTGCCCGAACCACGCGATATGGTCCTGGGCTCTCGCGCGGGCCTGATCGGGGGCACGTGCGCGGCCATGCTCCTCGCTGTCCTGGTCTACCTGACCTACCGACGATACGTGCGAGGGGGCATGGTCGTGGCCATGCTGGCGGCGGCATGGTGCACCGCGGCGGTGGCGCCGGTGTGGCTGCTCGACCCCGACGGGACCACGCGAACAGTCTCCCTGCCCCTGTTGACCGAAGGCTTCGACGCCGGGATGATCTACTGCGCTGCGCAGATGCTCAGCGGCGAGGTCCTGCTGGCGACCCTTCTGGTGGCCGTCCTTCCCGCTATGCGCCCGCTGACGGTGGGGGGGCAGGTGGCCTTCGGCGCCGCCTGCGGGGCGGCCGTCATGACCACGCAGATGTACACCACGTGGGGTCCGGCCGCCTTCGCCGCGCTGTTGGTCGTCGAGACGCTGGCGGCCGGGCTGGCGGCGGTGGGGCGGATGAGGCGCGGATTCTGACGCCCGGGCCCGTACAATAGCAGGCGAAGCCATGACCGAAACACTGATCGTCAACGAGATCTTCAAGAGCATCCAGGGCGAGTCGACCCGCGCGGGGCTGCCCTGCGTGATGATCCGGCTGGCCGGGTGCAACCTGCGGTGCGCGTGGTGCGACACGGTCTACGCCCGGGACGCCGAGGCCGGGCTGGCCATGACTGTCAACGACGTGCTGGCCACGGCGGTTGATCTGGGTTGCCCCCGCGCCGAAGTCACCGGCGGTGAACCCCTGCTCCAGCCCGCGGCCACCGGTCTGCTCGAGCGCCTCTGCGACGCCGGCTTCGAGACGCTGCTCGAGACCAACGGCTCGCAGGACATCGCCCCCCTCGACCCGCGCGTGGTGCGGATCGTCGACTTCAAGTGTCCGGCCAGCGGCGCCGAAGCGGCCAACCGCTGGGCCAACGTCGAGCACCTGACCGACCGTGACGAAGTCAAGTTCGTCATCGCCGACCGCCGCGACTACGAGTACGCCCGCGACGCCGTCACCCGCTACGACCTGTCCGATCGCTGCGCGGTGATCTTCTCCCCCGCCGACGTCACGGCCCCGGCCCAACTGGCTTTATGGATACTCGAAGACGGTTTGGACGTGAGGCTGGGCCTGCAACTGCATAAGATGATCTGGCCGGACAAGGACAGAGGCGTGTGAGCGGCGGCCCCGGAGTTTCGCCGTCCAAGGACGGCCTCTTCGGTCCCACGACGGACCGAACCGAAAAAGACAGAGGCGTGTGACATGCATGAACTGGTCAAGACATTCCGATTCGAGGCCGCCCACTCGCTGCCGAACGTGCCCCCCGCCCACAAGTGCAGCCGCCTGCACGGGCACAGCTATCGCGTGGACATTCACGTGACCGGCGAGCCGTCGGGCCAGACCGGCTGGGTGATCGACTTCGGCGAGATCAAGCGCGCCGTCGAACCCGTGCTGGACGAACTGGACCACCGCTGCTTGAACGACCTGCCCGGCCTGGCCAACTCGACCAGCGAGACGATCTGCGCGTACCTGTGGGACCGCATCGCCGGGGACCTGCCGGGCCTGTCAGCGATCACCGTCTGGGAGTCCGACACCTCCCGCTGCATCTATCGTGGACCGTCGGGGAAATGACGAGCGCCCGGCGGGGGATGGATTCTGCGTGGCGGCGCCCCCGGGTGACCGTTTGCCCCGAAGTTGACCTTCCGGGCCTCGACGAAACCCACGGTTGGCGCCGGCTGGCGCTTTTGACCGATGTACGCACCAAAGCTACGAAACTCGGATTCCCGCAACTGGCGCCCGGCCAATTGGATACGACGAAACCCGGTCGAAACTGCTCCGTCCGCCGTTGCGGGCGCGCCAACCGCGCTGCCGGCGGGGAGAAATCGACGACTTATGCAACTTTTGCGGTTGCCTAAGAGGCAACACGAAAATATCTATTATTCTGATTGTGATTAGTAGATTGGCCTCGTGCACAGACTCATTGGCCATAGGAGCGTTCGGGACTTTCGGTCCCGCGGGGGCCACTGAAGTGGCCGGCCCCATTCGGCGCTGAGGTGCAGAGACCTCCTTCGCCCACCGCCGAGCGCACTGACTGATCACAATCGGTGAATCCATCGCGGGTGTGGAGACGATCACCGACATTCCGGCATTCGCGAAGACGTATGTCGAGGCAGCAATCGACGCCCTGGTCGAGACGGCACGGTAGACACGCCCTGTCACATTCTCGGTTCATCCGGATAATGCGTAGGTGGGTTCAGGCCAGTCAGGTGCATCCCTCGTGGGTAAGCGGTGCGATAGCGAGCGGGTGAACCGACTGCCCGCCACGCCACCGCCGGGCTTGTCCCGGCGGAGCGTTGATTCGTCACTAGCCCGCCGCTTGCCAAGAGTCGGCGCCACCACGGGGCTTGCCCCCGTGGGGCGATGATTGCGCCCGTACTCTCAGCGACGTTCTGGAAGTGTAGGAACACGGGCGGGTTGAAAATGGGGTC
>CAZVEV010000167.1:0-12992 GCA_964625865.1 uncultured Planctomycetaceae bacterium
CGGCCAGCGGTTCGTTCAGGACACTGCCGAAGCTCAGCGGCGTCAGGTCGCACGGGCAGACCTCGCCGGCGGCGTCGACGAACAGATGGTGGTACCCCGCCCCGCAGCCGAACATCTCGTCGGATTCGAGATACGCGAAGCTCGCAACGGCGGGCCCGCCACGATGACGGTTTCGGGTCACATGGAAGTCCGCCAGGGCCCGCATCTCCTCGTCGGTGAGCATGGCCGCCGCGCAGCCGGCCAGGGCGCCGGTGGCTACCGGGGCCAGCAGGCGAAACTCGCCGACGCCCCACTCGTTCGCGAGGTCGTACATCCGCTCGATTTGCCCCCCTCGCAGCCTCTCGCGTGTGCCGACGGTCGAAACGGCGGTGTAAACGCCCGCGGCCTGGCAGGCCTCCACAGCGGCACGGGCCTCGTCAAACGAGTCGGCGGCTCCGCGCACCGTATCGTACTCCGCGGCGTCGGCCGACTCGATGCCCACCGTCACGCAGGCGACGTTGGCGTCGGCCAACTCGCGTGCCCGCCTCTCATCGAGGTCGCGCCCCGTCGTGAAGACGATGGTCGCCATCTCCGGCCCCGCGGCGGCGACCAGGCGGGGCAGGTCGTCGCGCAGCATCGGCTCGCCGCCGGTCAGCCCGAGGCTGCACGTGCCGAGCCCCTTGATCTGCTCGATCACGTCGAGCATCTGCTCGGTCGTCATCTCCCGGGCCGGGCGCCCCGCGTAGCTGCAATGCGGACAGCGAAACGGGCACCGGGGGGTGGCAGCGAGGTACGTCGAGAACGGCACGCGGGCCCGGGCGATGACCGCCGCGCAAAACCGGTCGAACGCCGGCGACGGATACGGCGGGAAGAAGGTATTGATCCGCGTCTGCCCGCCGAACCGGTGCGGCTTCTCGTTCCGCATCTTCCGCCACAGATACCCCAGGTGCGAGACCGGCACGCGCCCGACCATCCGGGCGAACATGCGAAGGACGTGCAGGCGGGCGGCGAGAGTCATGGCGCCTTGTCCGCCGGGGCCGCGGCCGGATCGTCCATCGCATGCGACACCGCCACAGCAAGGATGACGGAGCAGATCAGTCCCGTCAGCGCGCCGGCGACGACGCCACACAGTGCCCCGACGAGCGGCCATAACACGCTCCACCGCCCTGTCGCACAGCTCAGGGCGAGATGGACCAGTACACCGGCGCCCGTGCCGACCGCGACGCCGAACGGGATGCCGCGCATGAAGATCGACCGAGGCCGTGCAGGGTCGTTCTTCAACTCGCCGTAGAGACGTCCGACGACGAAGTGGCACCAGACCCAGCCCGCAGCCAGGCCGCAGGCACCACCGAGAATCGCCGGCAGTACCAGACTCAGCGGCACGCCGAGCATCGTGCCTTTGACCTTGTAGGGAATCCCCGACAGAAGGCCCATGAATGCGCCGACGCCCGTCCCCGCCACACAGACCAGGAGGCGAACGATGACAAACGGTCGGACACGGACCTGTCGTTCGATCGGTTCGTCCGTCGGTTGCTCGATTTCGGTCATGGATATCGTTCCCGGATACCGCAAATGGAGTATATCGCAACGAGGCGGAGTAAAACAACGTCCAAGGTCGAGTGACGTGTGTCCGGACAGGCAAACGCCCACAGGTTCCATCCTGTGGGGTATCCGCGAATGCGATATCCGCCCGTGCGCTTGTTCCTTCGCATGGTTTTCACAGTACCCCGGGACGTGTATGATGTTATATCTATCTCCGCTTAGCGATGCGCGGAGGCGAGTGCGAGAACTGACAAGACACCAGATCGGGAGTGACCCATGCGTAGACAAGTGATGACGTGCGTGACGATCTGTGCGGTGGCGATGGCGGCGGCGGGCGCCGCGGCGGCGGGGTATGCGAAGAAGGCGACCTTCGCCGAGACGGTCGTCGCCTCGCAGGCGGCGGCGGGCGGCGACCGCAACGCCGCGATCAAGCAGCACTGGCCGGCGATTCGACGCGACTTTCCCGTCGAGGCCGACTGGGTCATGCAGGACGCCGGCGGGGACCCGGCCAAGCTGCTGGTCGACGCCGACGCGGCGCTGGTCAAGGCCATGATCGCCCGCGCGGGGGACGAAGCGGGCAATCCGGCGGCGCTGAAGGAGCGCCTGCGGTCGGTCGGCGGCGACGGGCGGGCGGGGCTGGACCTGTACGTGGCTACCTGTCAGCAGCGGCGGGCCAAGCGCCTCCGCACCGTGCTGGCCAAGAGCCCGAAGATCGTCTTTACCAAGCACTACAACATGGGCGCCTCACACTACGCCTACACGGAGGGCCAGTCCGACGCGCAGGCCGAGCGCCACTTCCGCCCGGGCGGCGGACTGTTCCTTCTGGAGATGAATGGCACGGAGGGCAAGGTCCGGACACTGGTCGACGCGGGCCAGGGCGTGATCCGCGACCCGGACGTCTCGTACGACGGTAAGCGCGTGCTGTTCGCCTGGAAGAAATCCGACCGCAAGGACGACTACCACCTGTACGAGATGGAGATCGCCTCGGGCAAGATCCGCCAACTGACGTCCGGGCTGGGCTACGCCGACTACGAATCCTGCTATCTGCCCAACGACAACATCCTGTTCAACTCGTCTCGCTGCGTGCAGATCGTCGACTGCTGGTGGACCGAGGTGAGCAACTTCTACCTGTGCGACAAGGACGGAAAGTACATGCGGCGGATAGGGTTCGACCAGGTCCACACGAACTACCCGACCGTGATGGACGACGGGCGCGTGATCTACACACGGTGGGACTACAACGACCGCGGCCAACTGTACCCCCAGCCGCTGTTCCAGATGAACATCGACGGGACCGGCCAGACCGAGATGTACGGAAATAACTCGTGGTTCCCGACGACCATCGCTCACGCCCGCGGCCTGCCCGGGTCCAAGAAGATCGTCGCGATCCTGACCGGTCACCACTCGCACCAGAAGGGCAAGCTGGCGATCATCGACCCCACCAAGGGCCGCCAGGAAGCCCAGGGCGTCCAGTTGATCGCCCCGGTCCGCGAGACCAAGGCCGTCAAGGTCGACGCGTACGGGCAAAACGGCGAGGCGTGGCAATACCCGTATCCGCTGAACGATCGCGAATTCCTGGTGACGTACTGTCCCCTGCCGGGCAGCAACCGGCGATACCCCGCACCGTTTGCGATCTACTACCAGGACATCGACGGGCGCCGCGAACTGCTGACCTCGGACCCGAAACAGCCCTGCAGCCAGCCCGTGCCGCTGGCGGCGCGGACCAAGCCGACCCTGCGTCCCTCGCAGGTGGACTACCGCAAGAAAACGGGCACGTACTACGTGCAGGACGTGTATTACGGGCCGGGCCTGAAGGGCATCGAGCGGGGCGTGGTCAAGACACTCCGCGTGGTGGCGCTGGAGTTCCGCGCCGCGGGCGTGGGGCGCAACGGCAATCGCGGTCCTGCCGGCGGGGCGCTG
This sequence comes from uncultured Planctomycetaceae bacterium, assembly GCA_964625865.1. GTDB lineage: Bacteria > Planctomycetota > Phycisphaerae > SM23-33 > SM23-33 > CAZVEV01. The sequence continues at coordinate 3,442 of CAZVEV010000167.1, forward strand.
GTCTCCACGCCGGTGTCGGTGTCCAACGGCACGTGGGACGTCAAGCACGTCCTGGGCGAGACGCCGGTGTACCCGGACGGGTCGGCGATGTTCACCGTGCCGGCCCGCACGCCGGTCTACTTCCAACTGCTCGACGCCAAGGGCTATGCCGTCCAGTCCATGCGGTCGTGGTCCACGCTTCAGCCGGGCGAGAAGTTCTCGTGCACCGGCTGTCACGAGGACAAGAACGAGGCCCCTCCGGGAAAGCAGACCCAGGCCATGCGCCAGGGCGCCAAGGCGCTCGAACCGTTCTACGGCCCGGCGCGGGGCTTCAGCTTCGTCAAGGAGATCCAGCCGATCCTGGACAAGCACTGCATCAAGTGCCACAACGACCGGTCCAAGGTCATCCGCGTCTCGGCCCCGCGGAAAGGGGGCAGGAAAGTCAGCAAGGCCAGGCCCAAGGGCGCCGCGCCGATCTTCGAACTCGGCCAGTCGTGGCGATACACGGTCAAGAGGCCGTCGGGCAACTGGAACAGGGCGGGCTTCAATGACTCGAACTGGTCGTCGGGGCGGGGCGGGTTCGGCACGAAAGGAACGCCGGGACCGGCGGTCTGCACGAAGTGGAACACCAAGGAGATCTGGCTTCGTCGCACGTTCACGGTTCCGGCTGACGCGTTGAAGCGGAAGATGGGCTTTTGGCTGAGCCACGACGAGGACGTGGAGGTCCACATTAACGGCAAGCTGGCGGCCCGTCGCAACGGCCACACGACGGCGGCGTTCTGGCTGGAGATGGACGCCAGGGCTCGCGCGGCGGTCAAGGCGGGCGAAAACGTGATCGCCGTCCGGTGCAAGCAGACCACCGGCGGACAGTTCATCGACGTGGGACTGTACGCCGTGGGCATCCAGCCGGTGATCGCCAAGACGCCCGAGCCGGTCACCCCGGCGCCGGCCCAGAAGAAGAAGGCGTTCAGCCTGCTCGGGACACAGCAGGCTGACGGGGGCGCCCGGCGGATGTGGAGCGATTCGTACCTGGCCCTGACGCAGAAGGGCCGGCCCAACGAGATCGTCATGTGGCTGAACGTGCAGTCGATCCCGCCGATGCTGCCCCCCTACTTCGCCGGGGCCGCCAAGAGCAAGCTGATGGCCATGCACGAGAAGGGCCACAACAATGTGAAGCTCTCCCGCGAAGAGATGGAGAAGCTCGCCTGCTGGATCGACCTGCTCGTGCCGTACTGCGGCGCGTACGACGAAGCCGGCGCCTGGTCCGCGGGCGACCAGGCCAAGCACGACCGCTACATGGCCAAGCGCAAGGCGATGGAAGAGATGGACCGCAAAAACATCGCCGCCTACATCAAAGCGGGGCAGCCGTAAGGCGCCCGCTTACGCCGATGCGGCGCCCCGTGGGCGCCGTGTGGACAGCGTCTTCGCGCCGTCCGTCGTTCCAACCGAACGGCGGACGGCGCGTTTGTGTTCGCAATGCATCGTTTAGCGGTCGATCGTTAGATCGACGTTTACCCCGTCGCGCGAACAGATCGACGTTCGTCGGCGCACGAACGGTCCGGCGTTTGCGGTCCCGTCGCGTCGCGACGGGAAACGTCGATCTGACGATCGACCGCTAAACAATGCGTGCGGACGCGGTTTGCACGTACGTTGGAGAACCGCGGGCGCATAGACAACGCGGCAGGATCCGAGGATCCCACCGCGTTGATAGGTTACGTCAACCGTACCTGATCGCGACGGTTACTCTTCGCCCTCGGCGGGTGCTTCGTCAGCGGGCGCCGCGGCTTCGGCGGGCGCTTCGCCGGCGGCTTCAGCCTTGGCGGCAAGCATCGCTTCGTACTTGCCCCTGCCGATGACGGTCAGCACGCCGAAGATCATGCCCACGGTGCACGACAGCAGGCACGCAATGCCAACATCCAGATGACCCCATCCTGACTTCGCTGCGCCCTGCAGACCGGTCAGCCCGAAAAACGCGCCGGCCCCAACGAACCACGCAGGAATGAAGTCGAACCACGGCACGCGTTCGAAGCAGATAATCGGAACGACGAAGATCAGCACCGCAACCGGAGCCGCCAGCGTACCCAGGAACGTCATGCTGCCGGCGGCTTCCATAATGATGGTCGACGCAACCGCACCGCCCAGATAGCCAAGGAACACCTTGGCTCCACCGGTGTAGGTGCAACCGGCCATGAAGTACATCGCCCAGGCCTGGAAGGCAATCCAGATCACGAAGTAGTTCTTGGCCTCGGCCAGTGCTTTGCCGAAGCCGAGGTCCACCAGCATGAGGATGAACGCGAGGACGGCGATCATCACCGGAATCATGAAAAACTGTTTGAACGTCAATTTCATCTGTTGCTCCCAAGTAAGAGTAGAGGACTATTCGCTCTGCAGATCCTGGTACATCTGGTACGCCTGTTCGGGGGTTTCGTTGTCATGGACAACGGCGCGGACGGCTTTGATCATTGCGGCCGGGGCGTCGGCCTGGAAGATATTCCGGCCCATGTCGACGCCGAGGGCGCCCATATTCATCGCGGTATGGGCCATCTTCAGTGCGTCGAGTTCGGGCAGCTTTTTTCCGCCGGCGATGACGATCGGCACGGGGCAGGCGGCGACGACCTTCTCGAAGCCTTCTTCGCAGAAGTACGTCTTGACGACGTGGGCGCCGTTTTCCGCACAGACCCGCGAGGCCATCGCCAGGTATCGCGCGTCGCGCGTCAGTTCCTTGCCGACGGCCGTCACGCCCATCACGGGAATGCCATACTTACTGCCCATGTCCACGAGCTTCGTGAGGTTGCTGACCGTCAGCGCCTCGAACTTCCCGCCGACGGAGACCATCGCCGCCATCATCGAGGCGTTCAGCCGAATCGCCTCTTCGACGTCCATGATGACCTCTTCATTCAGTTCGGTCAGGACCGTCGAGCCGGCCGAGACGCGCAACGAGATGGGCGTGTTCGCCGTGGGGGGCACGACCTGTCGCAATGCGCCCCGCGTGCACATGATGCAGTCGGCGTACTCGATCAGCGGCACGATCGTCAGGTCCATCCTCTCGAGGCCCGCCGTGGGGCCCAGGATGTACCCGTGGTCGAACGCCAGCATGACCGTACGTCCGGACTTCGGGTTGAAGACCCGCGACAGGCGGTCCTTCATGCCCCAGCCCAGCTCGTTGGAGCCTTTGAGATAGAACAATTGGCCCTCAACGGGTATGCCAACGCCAAATCGCGTTGCTTCGATATTTCCAGTCTCTTCAGGCATCGTACGTCGTTCCTTCCTGCGTCATCACAGCCGCGCCGGCCCGCTCCGCGGCGAAGCGGGCCCGGGCAGCCTGTCTATTCATCGTTGCCGTGTCGCTACCCGGTCAGGGCTTCACTGAAGCCTTTGAACATCAGCGACATCGAGGTCGCGCCGGGGTCGACGTGTCCGATCACGCGGTCGCCGAGGTTTCGGGCTCGCCCGAACTTGGCGAGCATGTCCGAGGTGGCCGCGGCGCCCTGTGCGGCGGCCTCGGCGGCCGAAGCCATCGCCTCGTCAATGCCGGCCCCGCCGTCGGCGGCGGCCCGCAGGGCCCCCACCGCGGGGATCAGGGCGTCCATCATCGTCTTGTCGCCGACCTGGGCCTTGGACTGGACCGCCAGTTTGGCCAGCCCGGCCTCGAACATCCCGGCAAGACCGGCGGCGTCGAGGCTCTCCACACCGTCCAGCGCGCCGCTCATGCCCATCAGCAGCGACCCGACCAGCGGACCTGTCGACCCGCCGTCGATGCACATCGTGCCCCAGCCGGCTGCATGCATCAGGCCCTTGAGCGACTCGCCGTCCCATTCGTCGACGGCCTTGGCTATCGCGTTGACGGCCTTGACCATCGCCGAACCGTGGTCGCCGTCTCCGGTGGCCGCGTCCAGTTGGCAGAGCATGCTCTCGTTGTCTCGAATCTGCGTCACGGCGGCCGACAGCATGGCCGTCAGCTTCTCGCCACCAATCGTGTCCGTCATGTCCAAACCTCAATCAATTTACGATTTTAGATTGTAGATTGTAGATTGCTCGTCTTGCACATTTCAACTGCTGATCGGGAGGCGAGGTTCAAGCGTGCGGCAATCCCGCACGACCTGAAGAACCGCGTCACGTCGGCGAATCTACAATCGTAAATCTAAAATCTACAATTACTTGACCGTCCAGTACGGCGTGTCGCACGGCGCGTTGAACAGGTCGATCAGTTCGTCATCCATCTTGGCCAGGAACATCTGGAACCCGCCCATTTCCTGGACCGTCAGGTACTCGCCGACCATGGAACACGCAACCTCGACGCCGGTTCCTTCCAGAACCTTCCGCGCCGCACGGTAGATGATGAACATCTCCATGTGCGTGGTGGCGCCCGAGCCGTTGACCATCAGCAGGACCTTGTCGCCGGCCGCGGCCCCGACGGCCAGTGCAAGCCGCTCGACCATCGCCTTGGCGGTCTCGTCTGCGGTCATGATCTTGCACGGTCCCGTGCCGGCCTCGCCGTGCTGACCCATGCCGATTTCCATCTCGTCGTCGGCGATTTCGGCAATCTCGGCGCCGTTCTGCGGGTGGGTCGCGGTCTTCATTGCCACCGCCAGGGTGGCCATGTTGTCGTTGAAGCGCTCGGCGAGGGCGTAGACTTCGTCGAGGCTCTTGCCGGCTTCCGAGGCGGCGCCGGCGATCTTGTACAGGGGCACGCAGCCGACCAGGCCGCGACGGTCCTCGATGGGGGCGTCGGCGCCGGGGGCGATGTCTTCGTGCGTCAGGATCATACGGACGTTGAGGCCGGCTTCTTTGGCCATCTCCATCGCGAGATTGCCGTTCAGCACGTCGCCGGCGTGGTTCAGCACGACGAACAGGATGCCCGCCGGGCGATCCAGGATCTTCATCGCTTCAAAGACCTTCGGCCCGTTGGGGGCCGCAAAAATGTCGCCCACGACGCTGATGTCGATCATGCCCTCGCCCACGAACGCCTGGAGGGCCGGCTCGTGCCCCGCCCCGCCGAGGGTCAGGATCGCGACCTTGTCTTCGGCCTTCGGCTTGGCGGCACAGACCAGCTTGTCGCTGACGAGCGTGATCTTATCAGCAAAGGCCGTGCACAGCCCGTCCAGAAGTTCCGCGGTCAGGTCATTCGGGTCATTGATGAACTTTTTCATAGCCATGGAGTTCGCCTTTCCGGTTAAGTGTTGTTATTCGATACCACCTGAATTAACGTAATGCGAGTTGAGCTTATATGCTTTCGGCGCCGCCGCGTCAAGACCAATATGGGTTGACTTGTTAACTGGTTGACTGGTTGACTGGTTGACTGGTTCATGCGTGCGGCGCGCTGACTCGTACGGCGCACAACGTATTGCACGCGGGACGAACAGCCAATCCCTTCCGCGTGCAACGAGTTGCACGCCCTACACGTGGCGCCCCGCGTCACCTCTTGTCGTTCCCAGTTAACCAGTCAACGAGTCAACCAGTTAACCCGTCAGGAGCACGACCGTGACATTGCAGAACGCTGACTTCTACGACGCTGAGGGCACCTTTCTGGGCGAGAAGGCCCGGCAGGCCTACTACGAGATGATGGAGCGCTTCGGCTATCCGATTGTCCCGCGCCTCAAGGGCGAGGAGTTCTGGGCCATCGACTTCGGGCTCGGCGATTTCGTGAACGTCGGCATGGCGGGGATGTTCTGGGTCAACGACGAGACGTACAAGTACTTCGGACACGAGATCTACCTCCTGCCTGGGCAGATGATCGTCGAGCACGGGCACGTGCAGGCCGGGCCCGTGCCGCCCAAGATGGAATCATGGCATGTCAGGCACGGGATGATCTACACGTTCAGCGAGGGCGACGAGACAACCCCCTGTCCCGTCCAGACGCCCGCCAGCCAGGCCGACTTCATCACCGTCAGGCACGTCAAGGCCGTCCAGGAAGGCCAGATCGACGCCCTGAACCGCCCGACGGCTATGCATTTCATGATCGGCGGACCCGACGGGGCCATCGTCACCGAATACGCCAACTTCCACGACAACGCCGCCCTGCGATTCACCAACCCCGGCGTGCAGTTCTGACGCAGTTGTCTTGAACCTTCAACCTTCAACCTTCAACCAGACAGACACGAAAGGACATACCCATGGAATTCCACCACATCGGCATCCCGACCCAGACGCAGCGCGAAGGCGAGACCTACCTCGAAGGGGCCAAGCTCTACGTCACCGACGCCGAGGCCAACCCCTACCGGATCGAGTGGCTGCGGTTCGAAGAGGGCAGCCCCATGCCTGAGCAGCTCCAGACGACGCCCCACATCTCGTTCGTGGTCGACGACATGGACGCCGCCCTCGACGGCCAGGACATCCTCATCGAGCCGTTCGAGCCGATGGAAGGCGTGACGGTGGCCTTCATCATGCACGACGGGGCCCCCGTCGAATTCATGAAGATGGGCTGATTCAACGAAGCGCAGCGCGTTCTGACAGAGACGGCGCCCCGCAACGAGACAGGCAAACGCCCACAGGTTCCCGCCTGGGGGGTATCGGCGAGTGAGAACACGTCATGTTCGCGGATTCGTTTGCAGGATCCCGTTCCGCAGACGGGAGTGATCTGTAATCGCTGACACCCGACAGGTGGAACCTGTGGGCGTTTGGGTACTCCGCGGGAACTGGAGAGATCATGAAGCATTGCGTCTCTATCGGATGGTGTGCCCTGTGGGCGCTGCTTGTGGCGACGGCAAGCCCTGTCGCCGCACGATACGTCTACGTGGCCCGTGACGGGAACGACGCGGGTCCCGGCGAGGAGGGCAAACCGTTTCGCACGCTGGGCAAGGCCGCCAGTGTTATGGCCCCCGGTGACACCTGCATCGTTTTCAAGGGGCTCTATTATGAAACCGTCCGCCCGCCGTCGGGCGAGGCGGGCAAGCCCGTGACGTTCCGGGCTGCGAGCGGGCAGGATGTGACCGTCTGCGGGACAGCCCCTGTGACCGGCTGGCGAAAGGTCGGCGACGGGCTGTGGCGGGCGAAGGCCGACTTGAAACTCGGCAAGAACAACCAGGTGTTCTTCGACGGCAAGCCCGTTGACGAGGCCCGCTGGCCCAACACCGCCGACACCGACGGGCTGACGCCCGAGGCCGCGACGTTTCGCAAAGGCAGCGGCGGGACGATCATCTGCAAGGCCTTCCCGGCCGGGTGGACCGGCAAGGACGTGGCGGGCGCGGTCGTCTGGGCGCTGGCCGGCTCGCGATGGACCAGTTGGACCTCGACGGTCACCGGCTACGACGCCAAGACCCGCACGCTGAAGTTCAAGACGATCGACAGCGGAATGCAGCGGCACATGAACCCGTCCCGCGGCGGGATGGTCTACGTCTCCGGCAGGCGTATCTTCCTCGACGCCCCGAACGAGTGGTATTACGACAAGGCCGCCAAGGCCCTGTACCTCCTCCCCCCCGCCGGGGCCGACCCGAACACGCACCTCGTCGCGGCCAAGGTTCGGCGCCTCGCGTTTGACCTGAGCAAGCGGGCGCACGTCCGGCTGATCGGCATCAACGTGCGGGCGGCGACGCTGGACCTCAGCGGCGCCGAGCACTGCCTCGTCCAAGGCGCCCGCATGCGATACATCTCGCACACCCGCGGCGGACGGACAAGCTGGGGCATCAACGAGCCGTCGGGCATCGTCGTCACCGGCAGCGGCAACGTCGTGCGCGACTGCGAGATCGCCTGGTCGGTCGCCGACGGCGTGAAGATCGGCGGGCGACGCAACGCCCTGGTCAATTGTCACATCCACCACATCGACACCATCGGCTGCTACGGCACGCCGGTCAAGCTCTCGGGCATCGAGCACCTCGTCAGCCACAACACCATCCACGACGCCGGGCGCGACTGCATGCAGCCGAGCGGGCAGCGTCACCTGATCCAGTACAACAACGTCTACCGCCCCGGGCGGATCGCGTGGGACCTGGCGCCGCTGTACGTCGCCGGCTGTGACTCCGGCGGGACCGAAATCCGCTACAACTGGTTCCACGACAACCTCGCCGGGCACGTCCGCTGCGGGCTGTATCTCGACAACTACACGCACAACTTCCTGGTCCACCACAACGTCATGTGGAACACGCGCGGCGACGAACTTCGCCTCAACACGCCGTCCGGCTGCAACGTGATCGTCAACAACACGATCCTGGGCAATCTCGGGCGCTGGGGGCGCTGGAAGACCGACCGGATGGCCGGCGACATGCTGATCAACAACCTCATCGCGGGCCAGATCAAGCCGCACGCCGACTACGTCAAATCGCACAACCTCACCGGCGTCAAGGGGCTGACGCTGAAGACCTTCACCACGCCGCCGGCCGCCGCCGTCAACGCCGGAGGATTCGTCGACGGCGTGACGGTCTCCCGCCCGGGCAAGGCGCCGGACGTCGGCGCCTACGAGGCCGGCCGACCCGCCTGGAAACCCGGCCACGACTTCGCCAACCCGCCCAAGCCCACCTACGCGCTGACCCGCACGCACCTGCGGAACCACCTGAAAAACGCCTGTTTCGAGGACTCCCGTTACGACCCGCGCCGCAAGGCCGACCCGCTGGCCCCCTGGCAGGCCACCGGCGCCAAGACCGCCCGGGTCGTCCACGCAAGCGGCTTTACCGACAGCTACAACACCCGCACCTCGATCCACGCCAACAGCGTCCACCTGACCGGCCCGCGCGACAGCGGCATCGCCCAGACCGTCGCGACGCTGCGCCCCCGCACCCGTTACGCCTTCTGGGCCCTGGTCAACCTCACAGGCGCCGCAACAGTCCGCCTGACCGTCGAGCCCCGCGGCAGGAAGCCCGTCAGCACGACGACAAAGGCCAAGCAGTGGCACCTGGTCAGGGTCGAGTTCGCCACCGGCGCCAAGGCCGCCGCGACGGTCCGCATCACCAAGCAGGGCTCCGGAACCGCCCATATCGACGACACCGCCGTGATGTACGTATCCAAGGGCCCGTGACGCCCCGCGCGGGCAACGTTCTCACGTTCTTAAGAACGTCGGAATGTCATGCCTGAGCCCCGCGTACCGCGCGTGGGACATTCTCACATTCTTAAGAATGTTGGAATGTCGCGACTGAGGCCCGCATCCCGCGCGTGGGACATTCTCACATTCTTAAGAACGTTGGAATGTCGCGACTGGTGCCGACGGCCGGCGGGGTGGGGGCTGAGGCCCCACGCCGGCCAAGGGCGGCCAAGGCGTCTGGCCGCCCTCGGCCGACGAAAACGGTGTCTGCCCCCACCCGGGGTCCGATCGTCGCTGAGGCCGCGGCCTACGCGACGACAGGACCCTTCCAAGAGCAAAACGGTCGTCTTCGACCACGGATGATGTGGCAAGGGGCTTGGCCGCCTTTGGCCCCGATGCCGCGAACGAGACCCTGACGACCCCGACGGGTTGCATTCAATCGGAGCGTGAGCACATGAGACTGTCACTGATTCGGATCGCCATCGGAGCAAGCCTGCTGTTCGGCCCGGGTCGAAAGGGGGACAGTCCTTCATGAGCCTTTGGCTCACCCGTAGAGTATCAGAATACAAGGACTTACGGCTGTTTCCACCCGCGAGTGTCCTTCTATTTAGGTAGCAGGCAC
>CAZVEV010000168.1:0-12981 GCA_964625865.1 uncultured Planctomycetaceae bacterium
ATGGTCGCGAACTCCTTTTTGCGCAAGGGTTAATATCAATGGCGCATAATCTTCGTGAGGGCGGGGTGAGAAGTCTCGCCCCCCCCGAGAAGAGCCCCGTCAGGGGCGAAAGAAGGCTTCGACTTGCCGGACCTCTTTCGCCCCTGACGGGGCTCTGCCAGATAGAGGAAAGACCCGTTTACCCCGCCCTCACGGGCGGGGCTACCTTCTGTCGGGCCTACGGCCCTGGTGGACTGCCATCCCTGTGGGCTCTTGCGCGATGGGCTTCTGTGCGAACCCGTGGACCCGTCTACGACGACGCGCGGCAGAGATACCCCTACGCCGGGCGCCAGGTCGTGCCGTCGGCGGAGTCCATGATCTCGATGCCTTTGTCGGCCAACTCGTCGCGGATGGCGTCGGCGCGGGCGTAGTCCTTCGCGGCCCGGGCGGCGTTGCGCTCGTCCAAAAGGGCCTGGATGTCCTCTTCGGACAGGGCCAGGGCGTCGGCCTCCATCCGGTCGAAACCGAAGCCCAGCACGGCGTCCATGGCCACCAGGGTCGCGTAGATCTGCCCGTCGGAGGCCTGCCCGTCCTTAAGCACGCCCCACATGGCCGCCAGGGCGCGGGGCATGTTCAGGTCGTCTCGCACCGCGTCGTTGAACTCGTCGAGGTAGCTGGCGACCGGGGCTTCGGACCCGGCGTAGCCGGCTCGCAGGTCCACCACCGCGCGCCGCAGTCGCCCCAGGGCGCTGGCGGCCGCGTCGAGGGCCTCCCACGTGAAGACCAGTTGCTGGCGATAATGCCCGGTGAAGCACATGTACCGATACGCCAGCGGGTCGTAGCCGCGCTCGATCAGCAGGTCGAGGGTCAGGAACTCGCCCGACTTGGCCATCTTCGTAAACGCGTCCTCGCCGTTGTCGGTCTCGCCGCCGGTCTTCGGCAGGACGAGGAACTCCCCGTGCATCCACCAGTTGCACCAGTCGTGTCCCATGGCCGCCTCGGCCTGGGCGATCTCGTTGGTGTGGTGGACGGCGATGTGGTCAATCCCGCCGCAGTGGATGTCCAGGTGCTGGCCCAGGTACTTCATCGCCATCGACGAGCACTCGAGGTGCCACCCCGGGAACCCCACGCCCCAGGGGCTGTCCCATTCCATCAGGCGCTGGGTGTCTTTCGGCGAAAGCTTCCAGAGGGCGAAGTCGGTGGGGTTTCGCTTGTCGCCCATGTCCACGCGTGCGCCGGCCTTCAGGGCGGTCAGGTCCTGGCGGGCAAGCTTGCCGTAGTCCGGCAGTTTTGACGTGTCGAAGTAGATCCCGTCGTCGATCTTGTACGTGAAGCCCTTGTCCTCGAGGGCCCGGACCTGTTCGATCTGCTCGCCGATGTGATCGGTGGCCTTGCACCAGACGGTCGGTTCGAGGATGTTCAATCGTTCGAGGTCCGCCCGGAACGCCTGCCAGTAGAACTCGGCGATCTGCCACACCGTCTTGCCCTCGCGCTGGGCGCCGAGGGCCATCTTGTCCTCGCCTTCATCAGCGTCTGAGACCAGGTGACCGACGTCGGTGACGTTCATCACGTGGTTGACCTGGTATCCGCAGAGCACGAGCACGCGTTTGAGGACGTCCTCGAAGATGTACGTCCGCAGATTGCCGATGTGCGCATAGTTGTACACCGTAGGCCCGCACGTATAGAGCGAGACCTTGCCCGCCTCGATGGGCTCGAACGTGTCCTTGTTCCGCGTGACCGTGTTGTAGAGTTTCAACATCATTGTCGATGTCCAGTGTTCGATGTCCGATTGTATCTCGGCAGGGCAGGCGGAGGATTATACACGGTCGGGGCGAGCGATTCTATCGTTCGGCGAGGTCCTGTTGTCGGCGCGTGCGTGGTTTCTCTTTCTGGCGGGTCCGACGTTTAGCGGGCGAGCTTGCTCGCCGTGTTTCCGTTCGCACTGCGCCGCCGTGGGGACTCGGCGTCCTGCGGACGCCGCACGCGGGGCAAGCCCCGCCGCTAAACGTGGAGGAAACCTCACTCGTGACTATTTGCCGGGCGCCTGATGCCAATGGCGGCGGCGTGGATCTGGCCGGGGCCGGTGGCGATCAGGCGGAGCGTGCCTTCCTTGGCGATCGTGCCTTGCCATGGCGCCTCCGGGCCCAGTTGGGTCACGGGGGTGAAGGCGTAGGCGGCGTTGGCGGCGGCGTGGCGCTTGAGGGCCTCGGCGCGGTTGGCGGATGGGCCCGTCTTGGTCGCGCCGGTCCGGGCGGTCGGGCGGAAGCTTACGTAGAGTTTCGTCGCCCCGGCTGGCTTGCGGACCTGCCAGTGGCACGTGGCGCCTTTCCAGTCGATTCGTCCGCGCAGGCGGTCGGGCAGGAACACTCGGGCGGCCGGGTCGCCCAGGAGGGCGTAGAGGTTGATCTGGTCGGCGCGGAGTTTCCTGTGGTCCAGCCCGGCCCGCTGGATGTTGCCCTCTGCCGACAGGAGCATCTTCTCGACGAGCAGGTTTCGGTCGGCGAGCATGTGCTTCTGCGCCTCCAGCCAGAGCGGCCCGATCCGCCGGGTCTTGCCGCTGATCGCCTTGAGCAGCCCCGCGCCGGTGAAGTAGTTGGGCAGGGGGTGGCTTTCCGCGGTCGCGCCGACGGCGACGACGGGCCCGCCGGGCACCGCCAGCAGCGATTCGGTAAGGCACGGCCGCGATGAGGTGAAGTCCCCGCTCGAGCAGGTCAGGATGATCATGGGCGACCGCCCCGCCCCGGACGACAAAGCCGCCGTGTCGCGGACCCGGTAGTAGATGCCCCGCCCGCGATACCGCATCGAGAAGAAACTCGTCGTCGAGCCGTGCCCCATCATCACCGCCAACGCGCGGTCCCTGGCCAACTGCGTGTTGAACATCGTCGGCTGATCGGCCGGCCAGCCGCACAACGGGTGGTTCGCATCGCCCGAGAGCAGCCACGTGTGGGCCCACGGCGGGGCGAGGTTGGACACGGTGGTTGCCAGCAGGCCGGTGGCAAGGCTGTCGATTGTCGGATGGTATCCCGGCGAGCCGGCCCAGACGGGCAGGCGAAGGTCGTCAGGCCCGAGCGTCTTGCCCTCGAACGCCAGCGTCTTGTCGACGAGGGCCTTGACCTCGGCGACGGTGCGGGCCGGAATACGCCCGACCGGGACGTCGGGCACCGAGTCGCCGTCCAGGTCGCCCCACAGCGGGTCGGCGGCGTACGTCACCTTGCCGCGGATCCGCCAGTGGTACTGGTCTCGCCATCGCGTCGATACGTGCCACGCCTGTCCGCTCGCACCCCTCTCCACGTCGCCGACCAGCAGAATCATCGCCGGCCGCTTCCCGGCGGTCTTGAGCGTCGCGAGCGCCTTTGCGGGCGCCTCGGTCGACACGACGGTCTCGAAGCCGTCGGTCCGGCGGTGCGCCGCCAGCGGCGCCACCGCCTCGGCGAACATCGGGCGCGTCGCGACCAGCCAGACGGGCTTCGGCTCGGCGGTGGAGGCTTGCGGGCAGGCCGTCGCGACCAGCAGGGCCGCGGCGACCGCGTGCGCGATGTGCAATCGGCGGATCATCCGTCGCTGCCGAGCATGACGACGGCCATCGCGGCGAGGCCTTCCCCGCGCCCGACAGCGCCCATGCCTTCATTGGTCTTGGCCTTGACGGCCACGCGATCCGGCGCGACGCCCAGCATCGACGCGATCCGGGCCTTCATCGCGGGCTTGTGGTCTTTAAGCTTCGGCTGTTCGGCGAGGATCGTCACGTCGCAGTTGATCACGCTCAGGCCCTGCTCGCCCGCCATCGCCATCGCGGCGCGGACGAACGTCTCGCTGTTGGCGTCGGTCCAGCGCGGATCCGAATCGTCAAAGTGCTCGCCGATGTCGCCGGCGCCGATCGCCCCGAGAATCGCGTCGGTAATCGCATGCAGGACGGCGTCGGCGTCGCTGTGACCGTCGAGGCCCATCGCGTGGTCTATCGTCACGCCGCCCAGAACGAGCGGTCGCCCCGCGACGAACCGATGGGAGTCATATCCTAACCCGATGCGCTGCATGGCTAGAGCGTACGTCAACACGTTCCGGCGAGCAAGCGTGCATGGCTCGTCGATCTTCCAATGCATGGGTGCCGTGGGCTGCGGAGCGCAGCGAAGCAACCACGCTGCTACCATTGTCGATCTGCGATTGTCCCGAGGTACATCGGGATTGGCGCTCAACAGCCAATCGACAATCGGCAATCGGAAATCGACAATCCTCCACGTGGTTGCTCCGCTGCGCTCCGCAGCCCACGGCACCCGTCGTGCAGCACCCGTCGCCGCGCGTGGTTGTCCTCGCGGGGTGCGGGGTCTATAATCCCTCGCGAGTTCGACACGGGAGAACAGCGTGAGTGCATCACCGAAAACCGGCGTATCGAAGTCCCTGACACGGATCGTCCTTCTCGTCGCGGCATCCCTCGTCGTCCTGCCGGGCTGTCCGCCGCAGGCGCCGCAGGGCGAGGTGCCCGTGCCCGAGCCGCTGGGCCTGCTCCTGCCCAAGCGCATGCGAATCCATCCGTTCTCGGACGTCATCCCGCGGCGCGGCGGGGGCCGGCAGGTCGAGGTCCGCATCGAGGCCTTCGACGCGTTTGGCGATGCGACGAAGATGTTCGGCGAGTTCCGGTTCGAACTCTACGCCCTCAAGCCGCGAAGCAGCGACCAGAGGGGGCGCCTGATCGACACGTGGGACGTTTCGATCATGGCCGGCGAGACGAACCTGGTGCACTGGGACGGTATCACGCGAACGTACGTGTTCAAGCTCGACTGGGACAAGCCGCTTCCGGGCAATCCGCCGTTCGTGATGCGCGCGGTCTTCTCCAGCCCGTTTACAGAACGGTTCATCGCCGAAAGGGTCTTCGAGAGGGAGTGACCGTCGGAGCGTCCCGTCCGGGTCAGCCGGACTCCGAGCATCCGGACTACTTCTGGACGCTGTCTTGCGACGGGGCGGTCTGGCGCTGCATTGACGCGTCGACGGCGGACGATTCAGCCATCGAACGGAAGTTCAGCGTGATTGTTATCGCCCGAACGTTCGCCCCGACCAACTGCTCCAACTGCTGCCTGGCCTGATCGGTCTGCGCCGCGATCTGCGTGGTGGGGCGTGGCGGCCGGCCCTTGGCGATGCGGTGTCCGCGGTCGGGAGCGTCCTTGGGCCGGGCCGGTTGCGTCGCCGGGGCGCCCGGACGCGACGTGGGCCTGGACGTCGGCGCCGCCCCCGCGCCCTTGCCCTCGCCCTTGCCCTCGCCCTTGCCCTCGTCGTCCTTGCGGTCGCCTTCGGGGGTCTGCTTGGCTCCACCGGGCCCGTCATCTGTACCACGCTTCTTGCCCGCGTCGTCCTTGTCGCCCTTTGCCGGCGTCTTGGGCTCTGTCGCAGCACCTCCGGCGGGCGGGCGCTGTCCGGTTTCTCCCCGTCCGGCTGCATCGGTCCGAGGGTCGTCAGGGCGGCGGGCCGCGATGGCCGATCCCGGCGGAACGGTTGGCTTGGGCTTCGGCGCGGGCGTGTCCTTGCCCTTGGGCGTCTTCTCCTGTCCGGCCGCGCCCGCACCTTCGGGGGGCGTCTGGCCTTCGCCGGTTCCGGTCGTGCCGTCAGGTTCGACCGCCGTGGGCTTGGCCTCGTCGGCTTGATCCGTCTGCTCAGCAAGCTTGTCGACCGACGGCTTGGCCGGGGTGAGCGTCTTCTGCTGACCGGTCTCCTCAACCTGGCGGTCCTGTCTCTCGCGTCGAACCGGCTCGATCTCACCCTGGTTCTTCTCGTCCGGGCCACCCGGTTTGGCGGCGGACTTGGCCTTGGCGGCGCCCCGGCCTCGCTTGGCCGGGGGGGCGCCGTTCCGTCCCCCGCCGCGCGTCAGCATGGCGAGGGTCTGGCCCGGGATGGCCACCTGCGAGACACGCTGCTCGCTGCGGATCCGCCCCAGTTCGGCGCGAATGCGGTCAATCTGCTCTTCGGTGGCAGCTTCGATGCGTATGTGGACCTGCTCGGTCGTTACGCGCTGGGTCTGGTAGTGGTTGCTCCGCCCGCGGAGGTGGTCGGCCGGGCGATTGGACACGCGCGTCGTCGTGATCGTCTCGGCCGGCTCGATCGAATTCTTGACCAGGAACGTCTCGATCCGGCGCTGGGTGCGCGAGACGGCTGGCGTGTAGATGGTCTCGTTGACCTCGGCCTCGGGCAGGCTGCCCAGCCGGACGATTCCACCGCCGTAGCCGCCCTTGGACCGTCTGGGCGCGCCGCCCTTGCCGAAGTCCTCGCCCACGCCCTTGTCCGCAATGGCATCGTTGGCGAACTTCCCGCCGCCGATCTGGCCGCCCCCGCCCTTGCCGGACTTCAACGTCCTTGCCGCCTCGCCGCCCGTGCCCTTGGCGATCGTCTCTGCCTCGTCGCCCGCGCCTTTGGCGATGGGGGGCTTCGGGCCCGTGGGAGGGGCGTCCTCTTCCTCGTTGTACGCCAGCGTCTCGGGCGGCACGTTCACGGGCCACAACTCGGAAAACAGCATCACGCCGAGCGACGTGGCCACTGTCAGCAGGGCGGCCGCCGCGGTGTACCGCATCCAGCGGAGGGATTTCGCCGTCGCCTCAGCAGGCGCCGCGTCGACCAGCGAGGTTCGTTCGGCCTGTTGCAGAACGCTCTCGGCCAGGTCGCGAGGCGCCCGCGCCTTCGGCATGGCCGACAGCAGGCCGCGAATGGCGCGGACCTCGTCCATCTCAGCTGCCAGGGCCGGATCGTCCGTCAGCGCCTGGCGGACCTTCTCGGCCCGAGCGGCGGTCAGTTCGCCGTCGAGGTAGGCCGACAAGTCGTTTTGTGTCTTCTCGCGATCGTTCATCGTACGTCCACAAGGTCGCGGAGCTTGTCCTTCAGTGCGCACCGCGCACGGTGGATGCGGCTCTTGACCGTGCCGGAAGGCAGGCCGGTCACTTCCGCGATCTCCGCGTAATCCATATCTTCAATGTCGCGCAGGATCACGACCAGGCGGAACTCCTCATCGAGTTCCTCGAGTGCCTGGGCAATCCGGCGCCTGTTCTCAGCCGATATCGCCGCCGCCTGAGGTCCGATCTGGCGCCTCGCGGCCACCGAAGCGGTCAGCCGGTCGGCCTGGGAGCCTTCGAACTCTTCAGGCCCGGTCAGCGACTGGAACCTCACTCGCCCGGCTCGCCGCCGGTGCGAAATCGCCAGATTCGCCGCTATCCGGAACAGCCACGTATAGAACTTACTTTGCCCTCGGAACTGCCCGAGCCGCTGGAGCGCCTTGAGGAACGCTTCCTGCGTCAGCTCTTCGGCTATCGCGTGCTGCGAGCACATCCGAAGGACCATGTTGTAAATCCGGTCCTGGTACTTCGCCACCAGAAGCCCGAACGCACGCATGTCGCCTTTTCGCGTTCGCTCCACGAGGGAGGCATCCTCGAAGGCGATCGTGCTGCGCCCCGTCCGCGGGGCGCTGTCGGCTTTCTTGCCGGCCATGATGTTCGACGTTTGATCGTTCACTTCGGTTCCAAAAAAAATTCACCGATTTCGCGAAATCTCTCGACGCGGTAATAGCGGTCGCCGCACGGGATGGCACGCAACGTCCCGGCGCAGCCTGTTTTCCCCGCGTAATACCGCAACCCAACACTATAACACGGATGCGCCGCCCACGCACCGGTGTAATGTCATATGTCATCGAACCCCTCGCAGGGGGCGCGCCGGATTGGGCGGTCCACCATTATCCTACGTTTTGCCTCCCTGGCGGGTTGCCCCTTCTTGCCGACATGGAGGCCGGCTGGACCGGGATTGCGGCGTGACGGGTCGGATTGGCTGGTTTACAGGGGTTTGCGCTTTTGGACGCGGCTCCTTGAGGCGGCTTTTGGTGTTGACATCTGTAGCCGATGTAAAGTCAATGGGTTATAGTAATAGTCTTGATGATTCTCCCCGCCTCGGTCCGGTTTACACGTCCGGGAGTGTAAACCCGAGTGAACCAGCGTGAACCCGTGAAAATCGTGCCGATTTTTCTCTTGCAACAAACGGGAGAGTCTGGTAAATTCTGTAAAGTGTTGGAGGATGTGCAGCTCATTGTCCTATCCGATCGCTCAGTCGGGAAGTGGTAATATTGCGCCGGTGCGGCCTGGCGGTCGCACGGGCGAAAGCGGATAGCGCCGGGCGGAACTCCGGCGGCGACCGAGGATGGATGATCCGATGAGGACCGTGCCTGGGGCGGTCCTGGATGACGGAGTGTGACTTTGAGAGTCAACAGGAGCAGACAGATGAGCACGTTGAGACTTGGCGGAGTGATGGTGGTGGCACTGTGCGTGTGCATGCACGCGGTTGCGGGTCCGATCGACCCGAGCACGGGTGCTCCCGTGGCGGGCGATGCGAACCTGAGGCTCTGGCTGGATGCGAACGACCTGAGCACGCTGTGGCAGGACACGGGTGGGACGGTAGCGGCCGCCGCCGGCGTGGACGTTGCGTTGTGGCAGGACAAGAGCGGTAATGGCAAGGACGTGTCGAACACCGATGCGGCTCGCAGGCCCACGTACGCGGCGTCGGTCGGCAATTTGGGCAGCAAGCCGGCGTTGCAGTTCACCGGCGGCAACAACATCAGTGACATGCTGTTCCGCGCTAATGATCTGGGGATTTCCGGCAATGCGGACCGCACGGTGGTGACGGTGTGGCAGAGCACCGGGTTCACGGGACAGAACTACCAGCACACCTTCCACATGGGCGACCAGACCGGCAACGAGGCCTACGGCCATTCCGCGTCCCGTGGCGGCAATGCGGACAGCCCGATCGGCAATCACTACTGGGGCGCCGGGTTTGACACAACAGCCACCGCAAAACTCCTCGGTGGTCGGTTCGCTGTTTCCAGTTGGGACGGTGATGGCGGCACGGGAGCCAACGGCCTTGATTCGTGGTGGGTTGACGGGACAGCCGTCGGGGCCAGCGACCGGGCCGCACTGGCAACGGGCACGGATCAACTGAAGATCGGCTCGCGGCTCAATGGCGGTACCGCCGGGACCGAGGGCTTCACGGGTGACCTGGCCGAAGTGATCGTTATCGACACCGTGCTGACGACGGCTGAGCGCGACGCCCTGCAAGGCTACATTATAGACAAGTACGACCTGACCACCGTATTCGCGGACGATTTCAGTGAAGCCAACGGGACGGCGATCAACGGCAAGGCCCCGGATGTGGGCGGGGCCAACTGGAACCAGACGGTGGGCGCCGGCGTGACGATCCAGGGCGGCGCCATTGAGACCCAGGGCGGCGCGCGAGAGATCATCGGGACGTTCACCCGGCCGTTGGGGCCAGGCGAGACCCTGACGATGACCATCGAATCGCTGACGTCGGCGGGTACCGTCTTCTCCGGCGGGTTCGCGGGCATCAGTCTGTACGACGGCAGCACCGAAGAACTGTTCGTCGGCGACACGAACAGTTCAACGGCCGGCTGGGCCGCGGCTGCGCTGGCCGCCGGGCCGGATGTGATCAGTTCGGGCAACACCAGCGAGCCGGCCACCGTCGTGTTTACGTACACGTACGACACCGGCGCCGCGTCGCTGACAGTCGATGGCGGAACGACGTTCACGGGCACGCTTCCGGCCAATGCAGCCGTCGACAGCCTGAAGATCTGGAACAAGAACAGCGGCGACATCAAGATCGACAGCATCGAGGTCATCATCCCCGAGCCGGCGACGCTGAGTCTGGCTCTGACGGGGCTGATGGGCCTGGCCGTCCGGCGGCGAAGGAAGTAGCGCCCGGGTGTTACTTGGCCTGTAGTTGGCTGCGCTTGAGCGTCAGGGAGTAGACGCTCTTGCGGTCGATCGTGATGCACTGGAACGTCACCGTCGGGTCCGCGGCGGTCAGGTCGAAGCTCAGCAGGCCGAAGTAGTTGCCCTTGTTGTACGAGAACAGCGCCTGCTTCCGCGTGCCGTGCGTGTGGTTGTTGGTCAGCTTGGACGTCTCGAACTCGTACAGGTCGTAGCCGCCGGGGCGCTTGATCCGGTACACGTCCGTGCGGTGGCGGTCGGCTGACAGGAGGATCACCCCGCCGATCTTCTTCTCGTCGATCAGCGAGAAGATCTTCTCGCGGGCGGCCTTGACTCCCCACCACGAGTCCTTGCCCCCCTTGTCCGCATACTCGGTCCACAGCGTGCCGTTGCAGATGACCTTGAACGTCGCCCTCGACGCCTGCAGTTTCGCCAGCAGCCACCTGGTCTGGACGGGCCCGAGCATCGAGCCTTTCTTGAAGTCGCGGTAGTAGCGGTTGTCGAGCATGAACACGTCGACGTCGCCGATCGAGAAGTCGAACCAGCAGCCGGGCTGTTTCTCGCCGCCGCCGTAGTACGGGTTGTTCCAGTTCTCCTTGAAGACGCGCCAGACGGGCACTTTCCACGCCGGCGTGAACGGATCAAGCCCGCCGGCGCAATCGTTCTTGCCGAAGTCGTGGTCGTCCCAGATCGCGTAGATGCCCGCCCCCGACGTCAATCGCTGATACTCCGGGCGAAGCTGCCGGCGGTAGTAATGCACGCGGTTGGTATTCCGCTGCAGCGGCTTGTCGATGTAGACGTTGTCGCCCAGGAACAGGAACGCGGCCGGCTTGTACGCCGCCACCGTGTCCCACATCCGCTCCTTCGGCGGGTTGTACCGGGCCCCGCCGCCGAAGGCGACGTCGAACTTCGCCTTCTGCCCCTTGGCCGGAAACGTCTTGAACGCAGCCGGACCGGACCTCATCGCACTGGCGCCGTCGACCAGGACGTCGTACCAGTATGTGGTGGCGGCCTTGAGCCCGGCGACGTCCAGCAGGGCGGTGAAGTCGCCGGTCTTACTCGTCTTGACCACAGCGGACCGCTTCGGGTCCGTCAGCTTCTTGTCCGCCGCGAAGACCACCTGCACGCTTGCCGCCCCCGGCGTGCGGACCCAGATCCGCGCGCTGGAGTCCGTGACGCACCCGAGCACGGGTCCGCCGAACAACAGGAGCTTGTGCTTGGCGACCAACGCCTTGAAGCCGTCGGTGGCAACCAGACTGGCGAGTCCCGCGTCGGCGTCCTTCGACGCGTAGAGCGTCTTGAGCAGGTACGCATCGACCTCGCCGAGGACCGGCGTATCGGCAGGCGTCGGAATCGGGTCCTTCGCCGCCAGCGGACCGGGGGCGATCAGCATCAGCACGGTCGTCGCGGCGAGTGTCAGCGAGTCTCTTGTCATCTTTGCATCTCCTTGCTCTCAACGAACGATCGTTCAGGCTTTGCCGGGTGGCACCCTCAAGCGTAGCCCAAAGGGCGAAGCTTGTGGGTGTGGCAGCGACGGCAACGCTCAGCAGTATCGCTCATCTCATCACGAAACGCACCCACAAGCTTCGCTTGAGGGTGGCACCCGGCTGGCTGGCGTTGGGCGGACCCGTTACGCCTTGGCGGGGATGATCGCGCCGTGCTTGCGGAGGAGGCGGTGGATCTCGTCCAGGGGCACCTTCAGCGGCGTGGTCTTGCGTTGGGACGCCAGGGCGGCGGTGGCGCCGGCGGCCTGGCCCATCGCCATGCATGGGGCCTGGACGCGAAGCCCTGAGTTGGCCAGGCGGTCGGAGCTGACACATCGCCCGGCGACGATGATGTTGCGGCTGTCCTTCGGGATCAGCGCCCGCAGGGGGACTGTCGGCACCGTGCCTCGCTTGAGCGGCTTGGGGCGCACGCCGGTACGCGTGTGCAGGTCGACGGGATAGAACGCGTTGCAGACCGCGTCGTCAAAGCGGCGCCCGGAGGTGTAGTCCTGCACCGTGATCATCGTCTCGCCGACGATGCGGTAGCTTTCGCGGAAGCCCGGCTCGGGCTGGATGTGCATCAGGCGTCTCTTGTCCTTGCGGACCTTCGCGAGGACGGATTTGCGGCCGGTCAGGCATGCGGCGGTAACGGTGCGGGAGTTCGACGAATCGGCGCCGTGAACGTAGAGCCTCTGGAGCCCGCTGCGTCCGGGGCTGTTGGGCCTGCCGAGCATGAACAGCATGGACCCGGGCTGGGTTTCCTTTTCGCGGAGTCGGGGCAAGCCGGCCAGACCGACGACCTCCGCGCCGCCCGTGCAGTCGACGATCTGCTTGCACAGGACCCGCCGCTGCGTGCCGAAACCGGCGCAGTCGACCTGCCAGCCGTCGGCGGTCTTGGTCACCGCCTGGGGAAACTCGTAGTAGGCAATCTGGACGCCTGCCTTCTGACACTTCTCCTCGGCGAGCAGGGCGTAGAGGAACGGATTGACCCGCACCTGGTTCTGGAAGTGACGTTTGGGCACCATCGAGAAGTCCGGGAGGCTTCCGCCGTCGAGTTCCACGCTTTCGCGGACCAGTTCCCACCCGATGCCCGCGATGATCTGCTTGCCCCAGGCATCGAAGAGCCCCGGGAACGACACGCCGCCGGTGGTCGTCGTGCCGCCCAACTGGCTGCCCCGCTCGACCAGGACTGTCTTCGCCCCCGCCCGCGCCGCCTGGATCGCCGCAATCGTCCCGGCCGTCCCCCCGCCGACAACGAGGACGTCAGCTTCCTGCGAGAGGCGGCTCGGTACAGGGGCCGCGTGAGTCGTCAGGGGTGCGATTGCCATCGCCCCGGCCGTCGCCGAGGCCGCCTTCAGTAAACCGCGTCGCTTCATATCGAATTCCCTTTCAGGTTTTGGGGAAGTACTTCACGTTTGGCAGGTCTTTGAAATCGGATGAATCGCTTTGCGTTGGCTTCGTTGGTAAGATATCCCAGACAACCGGAAGAATCGACAACATTCATATCCTGTCCTTGTCCCTCTTGAATTCCGTAGTGATTCCCTTAAGGAAGCCATGGAGTTCGGAGATGTCTCTCTCGGGGATCATCTCGATTCTCCCGTCATACTCTATGACCTGCATCTTCTGCCCCGGGCGAAGGTGCATGGAATCGCGAACAGGGCGGGGGATGACCACTTGGAACGTTGATGATACTGTCACAGTCTGCATCGTCGAGTCTCCATCGATAGAACTAGTGCCCGTGCGGAAAAGGCGTCTTTTTGCGGCGGGCGGGGCCGTGGGGC
>CAZVEV010000169.1:0-12976 GCA_964625865.1 uncultured Planctomycetaceae bacterium
TATTCCCATGGGTCGTCGCGCCGCGCCGCGGCGCGTCTGCTCGCGTTGCGGCGCTTTTCTAACCGAAGCCGGAAGGGCGCTCAAGCGGGGAAATGGAATTGGGGCGAGTTTTTTTGTGCGCGGGGGCGAGGCGGTGCGGGGTTGGGGTGTGGACGGGTCGAAGGGGACGCCAAGAAGCAAGCTGCCTCGTCCGGTGCGGCGCAGACGTTGGATGCGTTGCGCCGAGCGTGGGGTGGGGCGTTACCGCATGTTGTCGGGCCAGTCGGGCTCGTGGGCGGGGGTGATCTCCAGACGGTCGATCGGGATCCGGACGAACTGGCCGATGAGGGACTCGTCGCTGGTCCAGTTGGCGTCTTCCATCTGGAGCGTGCCGAAGTCGACTCTCACCGTGGGGGCGACCGTCAGGACGCGCCCGTAGCCGACGTAGGCCCAGCGGCGCACGGGGTCCAGCAGCATCCGCCTGCCTCCGTTGCCGCCCACCGCGTCGGACCACGCAAAGCCCTCCATCGACGCGTACGAGAATGTCACGTCCTCCAGCACGCCCGGGGGCGTGGGCGCATCGGCGGGGGAGATCGAATCGCAGACGGTCAGCAGATCGCCCCCGACCCAGACCTGGGCCTCGCGACCCAGCCCGTCGGTGTGCTCCATGCGGATGTCACTCGGTGCGGCCATGCGTTTGGGGCCCTGCCCGACGATCAGATCTTCATCTCGATGATGCGGTTCATGGCTTCGGCCAGCACGTCGTCCGGATAGCTCAGGGAGATCCGGAAGTAGCCCTCGCCCCACTGGCCGTACCCGCGCCCCGGAGTCACCATCACGCCGGTCTGCTCGAGCAGGTCGGCCACGAAGGCCCCCGAGTCGCCCGCGTACTTGGCGGGCACGGGGGCCCAGACGTAGATGGTGGCCTTGGGCTTGTCGAGGGACCAGCCGTTGGCGTTCAGGGCGTCGACCACCATGTCGCGACGGCGCTGGTAGATGGCGTTGATCTGCGGCAGCAGCTCGTCGGCCTGGTTCAGTGCGACCGTGGCGGCGGACTGGATGGCCCGCATCGACCCGTTGTCGATGTTCTCCTTGACCGTATTCAGCGCGCCGACCACCGACGCGTTGCCCGCCACGAAGCCCATCCGCCACCCGGTCATGTTGAACGCCTTGCTCAGCGAGAACAGTTCGACGGCCGTGTCGGCGGCGCCGTCAACCTGGAGAATCGACGGGGCCTGATAGCCGTCGTACACGTTCTCGCTGTAGGCGGTGTCGTGGGCGATGAGGATGCTGTTCTCCCGGCCGAACGCGACGGCGCGCTCGAAAAACTCGAGCGTCGCGGTGGCCGTCGTGGGGTTGTTCGGGTAGTTCAGCCAGAGGACCTTGGCCTGGCGGCGGACCTCGGCGGGGATCTCGTCGAAATCCAGCAGGAAGCCGTTTTCCGGGCGGAGGGGCACCTGGTAGGTCACGCCGGAGGCGAAGACGTGTCCGATGTTGTACGTGGGATAGCCCGGCACCGGTGCGATGCCGACGTCGCCCGGGTTCATGATGCTCAGGCACAGCTTGACGATGGCGTCCTTGGAGCCCATGGTGCAGACCAGTTCGTCATCGCCGATGGTCACGCCGTATCGCCGCTGGTAGAACGCCCGCGCGGCGGCGGGCAGATCAGGCACGGGTCGGTCGCAGCCGTAGCGGTGGCGGTCGCCGTCGGAGGGGTCGGCGGCGGCGCGGCACAGTTCGGCGACCACGGGGTCCGGCGTGGGAATGTCCGGGTCGCCGATGTCGATCCGGATGACCTTGATGCCCTTGGCGCGGGCGTCAGCCATCTTGCGGCGCAGGTCGGCGAAGAGGTAGGGCGGGAGTTTCTTCAGTCGTTCAGCTCGTTCGAGGTCCATTGTGCGTTGCCTTTCATCACGTCGTGCGGGTCCCGGCGTGCGGGACCGCAAATCAGGGGGAGCATTGTATCAGGAACGCGCCGCGTGACAAGAGTGGGCGAGTGATGACGAACGTCGGAACGGCAAGACGCCAAGAAGCAAGCTGCATCGCGTGGGGCGAGGAGCACGGAAGGGGCGCTAGGTTGCGTCTGCGGAGGTCTTGGGGACTTGTCGGCGTTTGCGGAGGAGCAGGCGGATGGGGACTTCGCTGTAGGGCAGGCGGAGGCGGAGCTGGTTGACCAGGAAACGCTGATACGAGCGGTCGAAGCTGCGCGGGTCGTTGACGAAGCAGACGATGGTGGGGGGGCAGGTGGCGATCTGGGCGACGTAGAGGATCTTCGGCGGCCGCGTGCCGGCCTTGTGACTCGGGCCTCGCAGCGCCAGGATCTCCTTAATGTGCGCGTTCAGTTCGCCCGTGCCCACGCGCGTCGAGGCCTGGTCGAACAACTGCTCGGCCAGCGCGATCGTCTGATGGATGTTCATGCCTTCGGTGGCTGACGTCAGGCTGATCGGCGCGTACCGCAGCTCGGGAAAGACCTTGCCGAAATACTCCACGTACGCCTCGCCGTCGGTGCTCTCGCGGGCGAGGTCCCACTTGTTGACCACGAGCAGGACCGGCTTGTGCTGCTCAACGATCATGCCCACCAGTTGCTTGTCGACCGACGAGATCGGCAAGGTCGCGTCGATCATCATCGCCACCACGTCGGCCCGGCGGATGCTCCGCAGCGCGCGGTGGTTCGAATAGTACTCGATGTCGCCCTTGATCTTGCGTTTCTTCCGCACGCCCGCGGTGTCGATCAGCGTGAACGGCCGCCCGTCCAGCACGCAGGACACGTCCACGCTGTCGCGCGTCGTGCCGGGCGTCTCGGAGACGATCACGCGCTGCTCGCCGGTCAGGGCGTTGATGAACGTGCTCTTACCCGCATTGCGCTTGCCCACCACCGCGAGCTTCATCACCGCGTCGTCCGGGGCCTCGGCCACCACGTGGGCCAGCCGATCGGCCAGCACGTCCACCAGCTCGGCGATGCCCTGGTTGTGGACCGCCGAGATCAGCAGCGGCTCGCCGAAGCCCAGCGCGTTCAGCTCGCCCACCTCGCCGGTGATCTTCGCCTGGTCGACCTTGTTGGCCAGCAGGACCACGGGCTTGTCCAGCTTGCGGAGCATGCGGGCAACGTGGTGGTCCAGGGGTGCGGCGCCCTCGCGGGCGTCGACAACGAAGAGGATAAGCTCAGCCGCCTTCATGCCGTAAGCGATCTGGTCCTCCACGTGCTCGGTCAGGTTGTCGACGTCCTCGATGCCCATCCCGCCGGTATCGACCAGTTCGACGAAGCCGTCGCCGATTTCCAGCGGCACGGAGATCCTGTCGCGCGTGACGCCCGGCGTGGCGTCGACAATCGCAATCCGCCTGCCGGCAAGACAGTTCAACAGGCTGCTCTTGCCCACGTTGGGCCTGCCCACAATGGCTACGGTTGGAAGACTCATCATTGCATTATACGTATTGACGCTCACATCGCAACGGCGGTGAGATCGGGCGTCTTCCTTTGGCGTCCGGAAAA
Organism: uncultured Planctomycetaceae bacterium; assembly: GCA_964625865.1. Lineage (GTDB taxonomy): Bacteria > Planctomycetota > Phycisphaerae > SM23-33 > SM23-33 > CAZVEV01. The sequence goes on from CAZVEV010000169.1 coordinate 3,470, forward strand.
CAGAAAGCGCCTCGACCGCGAGGGTCGGGGCGCTTGGATTCGTCGGAGTACCCGTGCGGAGTGCTTACTTCGGCGCCTCGCCGCCGGCGGGGCGGGTCAGCAGGCGGCCGGGCGGGAGGATCCACAACTCGACGCGCCGATTGGCCGCGTTGCCCTTCTTGTTGGGCTTGTTCGGTGCGATGGGATGGAACTCGCCGAACCCCATCACGCCGATGCGCGCGTCGGGCATGCCCGCCTTGACGAGCACTTTCTGCACGCCGATGGCCCGGTGGACCGAGAGGTACCAGTTCGTCGGGTGGCGCTTGCGGGTCTCGGGATTGCCGATCGGCACGTCATCGGTGTGGCCCGCGACGTAGACGTGGAACGTGCCCGCCTCGGGGGTCTTGAGAATCGCCACCAGCTTGCCCAAGGCCTGGCTGGCGCCGGGCTGAACGACGGCGGACCCGGAGGCGAAGCTCAGGTCGCTCTTGAGCTTGACCATGCCGAGCTTCGAGTCGTACGTGAACAGGTCGGGATTGGCCGCCGCCAGGGCCTTCAGCGCGCGGTCCATTCCGGTCGGCAGGAGCGGCCCGATCGGCGGGGCGTCCTTGCGCTTGAGTTCTTCCTGGTAGAGCTTGTTGAGGTTGTCGAAGCTGTCCTTCAGTTGCGCGCATTGCGTGCGGAGCAGATCGTTTTCTTTCTTGCGGGCCTCTTCGGCCTCAACCTGGGCGGCCAGGCCGCGCTGCAGCTTCTGGTTGTCGCCCTCGAGGCTCTTGCGGGCCTCTTCGCTCTGCTGGAGCTTGCGCTGCATCTGGGCGTTTGCAGCCCGGGCCTCCATCAGATCACGGTTGGTGCACCCCACAGCGGTCAGGCCCAGCAGGACGAGGGCAACGACAGGTAGACGCATGAGAGTCCTTTTCATTTGTTCCGATCCTTTCTGCACATCCGTGTTAGTGGATCCGCGTCATGTACGTTTTCCCAGCTTTGCGGGTCGTTTACCCGCTCATTTTCTCCACAGCCTGCTGGCGCGCCGCGACGGCCTTGCCAATGAGCATGCCGATCAGCCCGAAGACGATGACCGCCGCCAGCCCGCCGAAGAAGACCAGGTTAATCCGCTTGTCCAGTGTCGCCACGAAGGCCGGCTGCTTGTCCATCGCGATCGACAGGCCCACCGCGCCGATCAGCAGCCCGATAAGGGCCGCCGCCACGAGCATGCCGCTGAAGAAGCCCGTCGAGGCGTTCATCACCGGCTCGGGCTCCATCATCATCGGGGCCGCCACCTCGCCGTAGGCGGTGGTTGCCGGCATGGCCGGCGGGGCGCCGACGGCAGGCTCTTCCAGGTCGATGTGGTCGATCACCTCGCCCAGGGAGGTGTCGTCGCTCTCGCGCGTCAGGTCCAGCAGGCCCGAACCGCTGCCCACGCCGTCCAGGGCGATCTGGTCTTCAATGCTCGGGGCGATCTGCGTCTTGGCCATCGGGTCGGCCGACTCGATCTCCAGGTCCTCGTCGTCGAAGATGCTGATCCCTTCGGCGGTGATGACCGTGTCTTCCTTCGTCGCGGGCCTGAGCGTCTCGGCCGCCGAGAGGTCCACGCCGTCCGGCGCGGGGGCCAGTTCGATATCGGGCACGTTGGCGGCCGTCACCGGCGCCATGGCGTCAACCTCGCTGACCATGTACATGTCTCTCTCGCCGTCCTTGAAGACGCGGAGCCTCTGGTCGCGCACGTAGGCCTCGAGGTCCTCGGGGGTGATGCCGAGCTTGGCGATGGTTTCTTCCGCGGTGTAGTACATCTTGGCCATAGGGTTCGAACTCCTTGCTGCCGGCCCTCACTCGGTGGGGGCGGGCGTGTCAAGTCTCCGGGCCTTTTCGCCGAGTTTCTTGATCTCCAGCGGGTCCGGCTCGGTGTTGTACTGATCCAGCGTGATATCGTATGTATACGTTCGTGCCGCCAGCAGGCGAAGCTTCCGCGTGCTGGGCATCCATTGATAGACGCACATCGTTCGGTTGGTCCGGTCGACGAGGTACAGCCCGTAGCTGTCCCGCGTGACCTGACCGGCGACGACCAGCAGCGACGAACCGTCCGCTGCGCCGGCCGCCAGGGGCGCCGGACCCGCGGACGACCGGTCCGCCAGGACCTGGGCGAGCAGGCAGACGGCTATCACCGCCAGCAGGCCCACCACAAGCCATCTCGCCGGCGAGGCACTTTGCCGACGTGTCCTTGTGGAAACTGATGACATAGGTACACCGCCAGGACGAGTATTCCCTGACACCAACAGTTTGATTATAGACCCGCCCCAACCGCTTGCAAGGGCTTTTCAAGATGATTTCCGGGGGGCCGGACCAGGTCGGGCAAGGGGTGATTGCGCGCCGGCGGGACAGTCCGGATACGGCAAGAGGAGGGGGATGACACGGATTAAGAGATTGAGGGGATTAGATATGGGGTAATGCATGACGCCCGAAAGGAACATCTTGCAGACTGCAGCGTCTAGCGGGCGAGCTTGCTCGCCGTGTTTCCGTTCGATTGACACAGCGTGCTCGAAGCTCTTCGGCGTTGGAACCGACGCCGCACGCGGGGCAAGCCCCGCCGCTTAACGTTGCTGGAACGAAACCATCTCAATCCCCTTAATCTCATTAATCCGTGTCATCCCCGTCCTCTTTCCGTTCTCGCCGTTGTTGTCCGTCGTGTGCGAAACGCTGGAAAACCCTACCGGCGTATGATAACATGCGTCAAGTTCCGGGCCGTGAAGGTCCGATAAATGACACAAGCAAGACAGGGAGTGGCTATGTCCACAGTAAGGCTTCCGCTGGTGGTGGGGATGATGATGTGCGCCGCCTTGAGCGGCTGCGCCGACGAGACCACCATCGAGACCGTGCCGATCCCGATTCACGTCGAGGGCACGATCGGCCAGTTCGGCCAGTACGTCGGCTTTGCCGAACGCTCCGTGCAGGGCTATGGCGTTGTGGTGGGGCTGGGCGAGGACGGGTCGGGCGAGATTCCGGGCAAGATCAAGGACTACCTGATTCAGTACCTGCACCGCCGCAAGCTGGGGTTCTGGCGGCATGACACGGCGCACCTGCACCCGGCGCGCATCCTGCGAGACCTGGACACCGCGGCCGTCCTTGTCGCCGGCGAGGTCCCCCACGGGGCGCCGGTGGGCAGCACGTTCGATCTGCAGGTGGCGGCGTTGGACGGCACGAACACGCGATCCCTGGACGGCGGCGTGCTGATGCCTGCGGAACTGCGTCTGGCGATTGGGCAACTGGCGGTCCCCGGCGGGCCGACCCACACCTGGGGCGACGGACATGGCGAGGTCTTCGTCAACCCCGTGCTGGACATGTCGAAGCCCGCGATGAAGGCCGAACTGCGCCGCGGGCGGATCATCGGTGGGGGCAAGGTCACGCGATATCGCCCGGTGCGCCTGCTGCTGAGCCAGCCGAGCTACCGGATGGCTCGCGAGATCGAAAGCCGGATCAACCAGCGTTTCGGCGACCGCAAGGAGCGGCGCCCGCCGGCCTCGGCCAAGAGCGACGAGACCATCGAGATCAGCATTCCACGCGCCTACGCGGATGACTACAAGCATTTCCTCGAACTGGTATTGCACCTGCCCCTTGCGCGCGTCGCGTCGCGAAACGAGTTGCAGACCCGGCGGATTCTCAAGGCGATGGGCCAGCCCGACGCGCAGCACGATCACCTGTCGCTGTCGTTGGAGGCCATCGGCGGCGACATTGTGCCCATGCTCCAGCCGTCATATGCCTCGGCAGACCCGCAGACCGCGTACTACACCGCCCGGGCGGGGCTGCGTCTGGGCGACAAGACAGCCGGCTCCATCGTGCTTCGGACGGCGCGGACGGCCGAGACGTCTCTCCAGGTGCCCGCTCTCCGGGAACTCGGTCGCCACAGGCTGCCCGGCACGCTTGAAACGCTGCGGGGGCTGCTGGACGACGAGAACTGGCTGGTGCGCGTGGCGGCGTACGAGGCCCTTCTCAAGCGTCGCGACACGCAAAGGATCACGCGGATCTCCGTCGGCAAGCGGTTCATGCTCGACATCGTCCGGTCGAAAGGCTCGCCCGTGATCTACGCCACGCAGGTCGGCGAGGCGCGGATTGCGGTGTTCGGCGGGGACCTGCCGGTAAGCGATCCGATCTTCTTCACCCTGCCCGACGACCTGGTGACCATCAGCGACACCAAGCGTCCGGAGGGCAAGAAGCTGATGCTCTACCGCAAGGTGCCCCGCTCCCCGACCCCCAGCGACATGCTCTACACCGACTTTAAGGCCTCGGACCTGATCCGCACGCTGGGCGGCCTGCCCGACCGCAGCGCCAAGGGCGACGTCCAGGCCCTTTCTCTGACGTACAGCCAGGTCCTCCAGGTTGTGCGAGGCCTGTGTCTCTCGGAAACTGGCGGCATTAAGGCCAGATTTGAATTGCAACCGCCTGGTGAATCAGGCAGAATCCGTACCGGCGACGGAATGGGCATACGGCCTGATACACCCGAGGGATAGCTGTTGCCCGGCCGCGGACGGATCCGACGCCGCCGGCAGCGTTAAGGAAGACGCGAACAATGAGATTGAAAAACCTGATTGCCGCAGGCTTCAAGAGTTTTGCCGATCGGACGGAGTTCGAGTTCGATGACGGCGTCAGTTGTATCGTGGGGCCCAACGGGTGTGGCAAGAGCAACGTGGTCGACGCGGTCAAGTGGGTCCTTGGGGAGCAGTCAGCCAAGAGTCTCCGCGGCAGCGAAATGATGGACGTGATCTTCAACGGGTCGTCCGCGCGCCGCGCGTCGGGTCGGGCGGAGGTCACGCTGGTTTTTGACAACGTCGACGGCGTGTTGCGTCCCGGCGGCGACGACGAGTCCGGCCCGCCCCCGGCAGAGGTCTCGATCACCAGGCGCCTGTTCCGCAGCGGGCAGAGCGAGTACCTGATCAACAAGGTCACCTGTCGCCTGAAGGACATCCGCGAGATGTTCATGGACACGGGCATCGGCACGAAGGCGTACGGTGTGATCGAGCAGGGCCAGGTCGAGGGCTTCCTCCAGGGCTCGCACGATGAGCGGCGGAACATCTTCGACGAGGCCGCCGGCATCAGCCGGTACAAGGCCCGCCGCAAGGAGGCCGCCCGAAAGCTCGAACGCGTCGAACAGAACCTCCTGCGCCTGACCGACGTGCTGAACGAGGCGGCCAGGCAACTGCGGTCGATCAAGTACCAGGCCGGCAAGGCACGGAACTACCAGGCCTACATCGAGCGACTGACCGAGCTTAAGAGCCTCCACTTCCTCTCGCAGTACCACCAGCTGTCGGCCAAACGCCTCGGCTGCCAGCGGAAGCTGGACCACGGCAATGACAGCTTGTCGGCGATTACGACGCGGATCGACCAGTTGTCGGTCGCCTGCACGGCCGCCGAGGCCGAGGCCGAAGACCTCGAGAGGAACGCCCGCCAACTCCAGGTCCAGATCGCCACCGTGGGGGGGCAGATTACGATGTGGCAGGAACGGGCCGACGCTCAGGCCGGGCGTGTGGATGAGTACGGCAAGCAGGCGGTGGCGTTGGCCTCGCGGGCCGAGGGGCTCGAGGCCAAGGTCGCCGGCTTCCAGGACGAACTGGCCCGGCGGCGCGAGGAACTGGGTCGCACCGAAGCGCTGGCTGACGAGATGGACGGGCGGTACACCTCGCTTCACGAGGCCCACCAGGCGGCGCAGATGGAGATCTCGCGTCTGCAGGCGGACCTGGAAGACGAGGCCAGCGGCACGATGGACCTGATCCGGCGGGCCAGCCAGTTCCACAACGAGGTCCACGCCTCAACCATTCGCCAGGACAACCTCGCCTCACGCAAGGACCGCCTGACCGGGCGGGCGAAGGAAATCGCCGACGCCCTTTCCCAACTGCTCACCGAGCGCGCCGAAGTCGACGCCCGTCACAGCGACGTGCAGGCTGCCCTGGAGGCGACAAAGGCACGGCTGACTGAGACCAACGACGAGAGCCGCCGAGCGATTGACTCCGAGCATGAACTCCAGAGCGAGCTGTCGGCCTGCCGGGAGCAGCGATCGGCCCTCCAGAGCCGCGCCGCCGCCCTGGACGAGATGCAGCGACGACTCGAGGGCGTCGGCACGGGAGTGCGCCGCGTCCTCGAAGCCCGCGCCGAGGGCAGACTTACGTGCATTCGCGGCATGCTGGGCGACTTCGTGCAGGCCGACGTGGAGCACGCACCGCTCATCGAGGCCGCACTGGGCGGGGCGGACCAGCAACTGATCGCCGCCCGCTACGACGAGCTGGCCGCCGCGCGAGACGACCTGGCTGACGCACTCGGCGAAAACGCCGCCGCGCAGGTCTGGTGTCTCGACCGCCTGGCGGTCCTGAAAGACGACTTCAACGCCGCCGCCTGCCCGCAGGTCGTCGCCCGTGCGATCGACTGGGTGCGGTTCGAGGCGGACCTGGCGCCGGCAATGTGGCGGGCGCTGGGACGCACGCTGGTGGTCGCCACGCTCGCTGACGCCAAGGCCGTCGCGGCCGCCGCGCCGGCGGGATACCGTTTCGTCACGCTCGCCGGCGAGGTCGTCGAGCCCGACGGGCGCGTCAGGCTCGGCTGGGCCAACCGCGCCGCCGGCGTGGTTACGCGACGGAGCGAACTGGCCGAACTGACCGAGCAGCGCCAGCAGGTGGACCTGCGACTGACCGAACTCGACGATCGCTGCCAGTCCGCGCGAGGCCAGTGCGAGCACCTCGAACGCGTGCTGCAGGGCCTGCGGACCGCCGTCTACGAGGACAGCCTCGAACTGACCACCTGCGCCGGGCGACTGGAAAAACTCGACGACCGGATCGCCCAACTGCAGCGCGAAGAGCCCGTCATCGCCCAGGACCTCGACCACCTGGCCGCCGAGATTACCGCGGCCGTGCAGGCCGAACACGACGCCCGCCAGCAGGCCGAAGAACTCGAACGCCTCAACACCGAGCGGCAGGAACACGTCCGGATTCTCGAAGCCCGCATCGCCGCCGCCCAGGACGAACTGACCGCCCGGAACGACGAGATTACCGAGGCCAAGGTCGCCCGCGGACAGGCCCGCGAAAAGGCCCTCGCCCTGACCGACTCACTGGGGTCCCTGGCGCGGCAGGCCGAGCACATGACCCGCGAGACCGACGCGGCCCGCAGCGAAATCGACCTCCTCCGCCAGCGCCGCGGCGAAGCCGAAACCGCCATCCAGAACGCCCGCGCGCAGATCGACGAACTCTACGCCACGCACGAAACGCTCAACCGCGACGCCGAAGACGTCGAGGAAAGCCGCGCCGGAATCAAGCAGCGGATCGACGAGTCTCGCGACCTCCTGCGCGGGCAGCGCAAGGCCCACGAGGAAACCGCCGAACAGGTCAACGCCCTCCGCGTGCGGATCAGCGAGGTCGACGCCAACATCGCCAACCTCATCACCCGCGCCTCGGAAGACATGGGCATGGACCTGCTGGCGACGGCAGCCGACTACGCCCACGACGACGAGCGCGACTGGGACGCGGTAGCCGAGGAAGTCCGCGAACTGGACGGCAAGATCAAGCGGCTGGGCAACGTCAACCTCGACGCGATCAGCGAGCAGGAGGCCCTTGAAGCCCGTCACGCCCTGTACGAGGGACAGATCCGCGACGTGACCGACTCGCACAAGCAACTGAACGACCTGATCCGCCGCCTGAACCGCCAGAGCCGACAGCTCTTCATCGACACGTTCGACGCGGTGCGGGCGAACTTCCAGACGCTGTTCCGCAAGCTCTTCGGCGGCGGGCGGGCCGATATCCTCCTGACCGATCCGGACAACGTCCTGGAAAGCGGGATCGATATCGTCGTCATGCCCCCGGGCAAGGAACTCCGCAGCCTCTCGCTGCTGTCCGGCGGTGAGAAGACGATGACGGCCCTGGCGCTGCTGTTCAGCATCTTCAAGTCGCGCCCGAGCCCGTTCTGCCTGCTGGACGAGGTGGACGCGGCCCTGGACGAAGCCAACACCGAGCGGTTCGCCCGCATGGTCCAGGAATTCGTCGCCAACAGCCAGTTCATCATCATCTCGCACGCCAAGCGGACGATGAGCATGGCCAACGTGCTGTACGGCGTGACGATGCAGGAGCGCGGCGTGTCCAAGCGGATCAGCGTCCGCTTCGAAGATGCCGACAGTCACCTCGAAGAGCAGCTCGAACCCGTCGGCGCGTGATCGGTGGGCGCGACATTCTGCTTGCGGATCAGGGTCTGTTTGGATCGCATGCATTTGGCCCCGCGTGATTACACTCGGGGGTTTCGCGCGTCTGTGCCGCGCCCGTTGGCGCACCGCGACTTGATTGCACCGGTGGGGGGGCGTATCCTCATCACCCTGTAGACTTTCTGCGGGAGAAGTGCGATGCGAGTGATCTGGATCTGTGCGGTAGCGGCGGCCTTGACGGGATGTGCGACGCCGGAAGGGCGTCACGTGAACGTGGCGGTCCAACAGTGCGAGGCGCGTTTGCAGACGCAGGGGACCCCCGATGCGGGGTGCGGTGGCTTGACACGACACCCAAGCCCACGGCACCGGCGACGGGTCAGGGCGCGACGTGGCTTTGTGCGGCGGCTGACGAAGAGAATACGGGAGAGGCCCCCAAGCCCCGGAAGCGCCCGACGGCGCCGGGGTGGGGCAAGGGCAAGGAAGGCGAGCGGGAATACGTCCCATGGCGCCAGCGTGTGGGGCGGGCGTATCCGGACCGCTTTTGGCCGAGCCTGGGGCGGTTTGGCAAGGAGATGCCCGAGACGCTCTGGGATGACGCCAAGTCGGTCGTGACCAATACGCCCTCGCTGGTGATGCTGGGCCTGGCCGGCGTTGCGGGGGCGGCTATCGCCTCCAGCGACCTTGACGACCGCGTCGAAGACCACTACACCAAGCACGGATCGCAACTGGGCGAGGACGCCGACGGCCTCGGGGGGTTCCTTGGCAATCCCGCGCTGCACATGCCGGCGGCCTTCGTCTCGGTTGTCGTCGCCACCGCCAGCGGAGACGACCAGTTCTACGAGGACCAGACGACCCTTCTGAACGCCTTGTGCGTCAACGGCATCGTCATCCAGGGGCTCAAGTGGTCCCTGGGCGGGGAGAGCCCCAACGGCGACGAGATGGGTTGGCCCAGCGGGCATGCCAGCAGCAGCTTCTGCCTGGCGACGGTGATGTACCACCAGCACGGCCCGTGGGTCGGCGTGCCCCTGCTGGGTTTCGCCACCTTCGTCGCCTACCAGCGCGTCGACGCCCGCAACCACGACTTCTCGGACGTCGTGTCCGGGTCGCTCATCGGCATCGCGATCGGCCACGCTGTGGCGTCAAACCACGAACTGCGCATCGCCGGCATGGAGGTCGCACCGTACGTGCATCCCGAGACCGGCGCGGTGGGCCTGGCGCTGATCAAGCAGTGGTAGGCGCTACTGGACGGGCTGGACCTCGGTGACTTCCGGGACGTGCTGCTTGAGGTGGCGTTCGACGCCCATCTTCAGCGTCATCGCCGCGCCGGGGCAGCCCTTGCAGGCGCCCTGGAGACGCACGGA